>JBMOIL010000142.1:0-6122 GCA_049317345.1 Candidatus Nanopelagicales bacterium | reverse complement strand
CACGACATCGGCAAGAACCTCGTCAACATCATGCTCGAGGGCGCAGGGTTCACCGTGATCGACCTCGGCGTGCAGGTGCCGCCGGAGAAGTTCGTCGCCGCGATCGAGGAGCACCAGCCCGACATCGTGGGCATGTCCGCCTTCCTCACCACGACCATGCCGATGTTCAAGGCCAACATCAACGCCATCGAGAAGGCCGGCCTGCGCGACAAGGTCGTCATCATGGTCGGCGGCGCGCCCGTCACCCAGGAGTACGCCGATGTCTGCGGGGCCGACGGCTACGCCGCAGACGCGGCCACCGCGGTGCGCCGCGCCAAGGAGTTCGTCACCGCGCGGCGAGCGGCCCGCTAGTGCCCAAGCTCCTTCCCCTTCTTGAGCACGTGGTCAAGAAGCCCGTGTGGGACTGCCGCATGTGCGGCCAGTGCGTCCTGCACTCGACCGGCATGACGTGCCCGATGACCTGCCCCAAGACCCTGCGCAATGGCCCGTGCGGCGGCGTCCGCGAGGACGGCCACTGCGAGGTCAAGCCAGAGATGCGGTGCGTCTGGGTCAAGGCCGAGGAGCGCTCGCACTCCCCTCTCAACCCGCACCACTGGGAGGAGGAGTTCAACGAGCTGCGCCCGCCGGTCGACAACCGCCTCCAGGGCACCTCGTCGTGGATCAACCTCATCAACGGGCGCGATCGACGTACGCCGGCCGGCTGGGATGGTGCCGCACGCGAACGCTTCTCCGCCGTTCCCGGCGCCAGCATGGTCGAGATCGACGAGCCGACGACGCTCCCGGAGGGCTTCCACTCATGAGCCGTCTGGCCACCCTCCTCGCGGAGGGCACTCGCCCCGTCGTGACCGCGGAGTTCCCCAGCATCGACGGCGGTGGCCTCGCCGCGGTCGAGAAGGCGGCAGATGAGTTGCGGCCCTTCGTCGACGCGGTCAACGCGACCGACAACCCGGCCGCTCACGCCCACGCGTCCAACACCTCCATCGCCATCGCGATGTCACAGTTCGGGCTCGAGCCGATCATGCAGGTGGTGTGCCGCGACAAGAACCGCATCGCCATGCAGGCCGACATCATCGGCGCGAGCCTCTTCGGCATCGAGAACATCGCCTGCCTCACGGGCGACGACGTCACCGCGGGCGATGAGCCCGAGGCGCGGCGCGTCTTCGACCTCGACAGCACCCAACTCGTCAAGGTCGCGAGTGGACTCGCCGAGGGCCACTACCTCTCCGGCCGCGCGATCAAGCAGCCCCCCGCGCTCTTCGTCGGCGCTGTGGAGAACCCCTTCGCTCCCCCGCTGGACTACCGCGTCATGCGTGCGCTCAAGAAGGCCGAGGCCGGGGCGCGTTTCCTGCAGTTGCAGATCGGCTACTACCCCGAGCGTCTCGAAAACTTCGTCGCAGGCTGCGTCGAGTACGGCGTCACGCGCACGACAGCACTCATCCCCACGGTGGTGCTCACCAAGTCGGCCAAGGCGCTGTCCTTCATGGACGAGTCCGTGCCCGGCATCTCCATCCCCGCCGAGATGATCGCCCGCGTCGCCGGAGCCGGCGACAAGGACGCCATCGCCGAGGAGTCCTACCAGCTCACCCTCGAGCTGAGTCGCCACGCGCTCTCGCTCCCGGGCGTCTCCGGCATCCACCTCACCGACTTCCGCCACGACGGCTCGCTCGAGCGGCTCGTGCGGGATCTGGGCATTGGTCCGGCGTTCGACCCGGTGGCATCCGCTGCCGGCACCACCTCGGTATAGGAGTCCCATGCACACCGTCCTGCGCTCCGCGACGTCGACCGTGACCATCGGCCCGGACCAGCCCTTCTGCATCATCGGCGAGCGCATCAACCCGACCGGACGCAAGAAGTTCCAGGAGCAGTTGCGCGTCGAAGACCTCTCCGCCGTGGAGATCGATGTCGCTCAGCAGATCGCTGGCGGCGCGATGATGCTCGACGTCAATATGGGCGCGCCCCTCATCGATGAGGTCAAGCTCCTCGGCGATGCCGTGCGCCTCGTGCAGTCACTCACCGACGTACCCCTGTGCATCGACTCCTCGGTCGTGGAGGCGCTCGAGTCCGGACTCGCGGCCTATGAGGGCAAGGCGCTGGTCAACTCCGTCACGATGGAGCGCGAGCGCATCGATCAGATCCTGCCTCTGGTCAAGCGGTACGGCGCCGCCGTGATCGCGCTGCCCAATGACGAGGAGGCGATCCCCGAGGATCCGCACCGTCGCCTCGAACTCGCCAAGCAGCTCGTCGGGATCGCGACGGACGAATACGGCATCCCGATCGAGGACATCGTCGTCGATCCGCTCGCCATGCCCATCGGCGCCGATCACACGCTCGCGATGAAGACGATGGAGGCTATCCACCTCATCTCCACCGAGATCGGCGTCAACACCACGCTTGGTGCGTCCAACGTGTCCTTCGGCATGCCCGATCGCCACACGCTCAACGCCGTCTTCCTGCCCATGGCGATGAAGGCGGGCCTCACCAGCGCGATCATGGACTCGCGCACCCCGCAGATCGTCACGGCCGTCAAGGGCGCGGATCTCATGATGGGCAATGACGAGTGGGGCGCCACCTGGATCGCAGCGCACCGCGCCAAGCAGGCCGCCTCACAGGCGGCCGAGGCAGCCGCTCAGGTATGACCGCACTCGATGACGCGACCGCTGCGCCCTCCGGGCCGGCGCGCGTCAGCCTGACCTTCGAGCCCGCGGGCAAGTCGGTGCGCGTGCCCAATGGCGTGAGCGTCTTCGACGCTGCGCTCTGGAACGGCGTAGCAATCGACTCCACCTGCGGCGGGCACGGCACGTGCAAGAAGTGCAAGGTGAAGGTGCTCGACGCGAGCATGCCGATCTCGGCCCTTGACGAGCGCGCCTTCTCGGCAGAGCAGTTGGCGGAGGGCTGGCGACTGGCCTGCATGGCCACCGCCATACGCGACCTCACCATCGACGTGCCCGAACTCACGACACGCCCCAAGGCGGCGACGGTCGGCGTTGGTCGTCAGGTGATCCTGCGCCCAGCCGTGCAGAAGCGCTTCATGCAACTCACCGACGCCACGCTCTCCGACCAGCGCACCGACGTGCAGCGGGTGCTCGATGAGATCGACGACCTCGAGCTGACGGTTGACCCGCACGTGGTGCGCACGGTTGGCCGCACGATGCGTGCAGCCAATTGGGAGGTGACCGCCGTCATCGTGGGCACCGAGCTCATCGCCGTGGAGCCCGGTGACACGACCGGCACGTCGTACGGCGTTGCCTACGACCTGGGCACCACCACCGCGGTGGCCACACTGATGGACCTCACCACCGGCGCACCCATTGCCGTCGCATCCATGCTCAACCAGCAGCAGCCTTTCGGCGCCGACGTCATCAGTCGCATCAGCGCGACGATGCTCGATCCCGACTCACTGCCCAAGCTGCAGGAACTCGCGCAGGCCACCCTCGATGACCTCACCCAGGATGTCTGCCAGCAGGCCGGCGTCGACCCGGCATCCGTCTACGAGGTCGCACTGGCCGGCAACGCGACGATGGCGCAGCTCGTGCTCGGTATCGACCCCGAGCCCCTCGGTGTGGCCCCGTTCATCCTCGCCACGGCGTCCTACTCCGACCTGCTCGCAACCGACCTGGGCGTCCGCGTGCATCCGCGGGCGCGGGCGATGCTCTTCCCGCACCTGGGCGCCTACGTCGGCGGCGACATCATCGCCGGGGTGCTGGCTTCCGGGATGGATCGCGACAAGCGTCTGCGACTCTTCATCGATATCGGCACCAACTGCGAGATCGTGCTGGGCAATGGCGAGCGCCTCATGTCGACCGCCGCTCCCGCGGGCCCGGCGTTTGAGGCCGCGTCGATCCGCTGCGGCATGCGCGCGGCACCCGGCGCCATCGAGGTCGTCTCGATTACCGACGAGGGCATCACCCTGCAGGTGATCGGCGATGTCGCACCCACCGGGATCTGCGGCTCGGGCCTGGTCGACGTCATCGCCGAGCTCGCGCGCACCGGCCTGCTCGACTCCTCCGGTCGCTTCCTCTCCCCTGAGCGCATCGCCGAGCTGCGTCCCGATCTTGCCGACCGATTCGTCGAGCGCGACGGCGAGCGGCTCTTCGTCCTCGCCACGGAGGAGGAGTCCGGCGAGGGCAACGAGATCTTCCTCAGCCAGCGCGACGTGCGCGAGCTGCAATTCGCCAAGGCGGCGATCTCCACCGGGTGGAAGCTGCTGCTCGAGGAGTTCGGCGTGGAGGAGTCCGAGATCCAGCAGGTGCTGCTCGCGGGCTCCTTCGGCACCTACCTCTCAGCCAGCAGTGCCATCGGCATCGGCCTGGTGCCACAGATCCCCGTGATGCGCATCGTGAGCGCGGGCAATGTCGCGGGAGAGGGAGCCAAGATGGCGCTGCTCTCGGACTCCGAGCGCCACGGCGCGCACGCTCTGCTCGAGGAGATCCACTACGTCGAGCTGTCCGACCGCACCGACTTCAACGATCGATTCGTCGATGAGCTCGCCTTCCCGTCCGCGTCCTAGGCGCGCACTCATCCTCTGCGGCGCACTCAGCGCTGACGCCTCCGCGTGGATCGAGGAGTCCGGTGCGGACGTCGCGATCCATCCCCTGCCGCCGCTGCTGCACAACCGCCCCGAGCGGATCGCGCCCGAGGTCGAGCGCCTCGTGCTCGAGTTGAGAGACGACTACGACGAGATCGCGATTGGCTACGCCGACTGCGGCACGCACGGGGCCCTCGACGAGGTGTGCGAGCGCCTCAGCGTCCGTCGCCTGCCGGGCCGGCACTGCTACGACCTCTACGCCGGTGAAGCCGAGATGACGGCGATCTGGGAGGCCGAGCCTGGCACCTACGTTCTGACCGACTTCCTCGTGCTGTCCTTCGACCGGGTCGTCTGGCGGGAGCTCGGCCTCGACCGCTACCCCGAGCTCCGCGATGACTACTTCCGCCACTACACACGCGTGGTGTGGCTGGCGGGTCGGCGTTCGCCCGACCTCGAGAGGGCCGCCCAACGGGCCGCCGACAGGCTGGGGCTCCCCCTGGAGATCGTCGACGCCCCCGGGCGTCTCGGCCCGGCACTGGACGCGCTGTAGATCGGAGCGACTCCGAGACCAGCTTTCACCCTCGAAGTGGTCGTTGCTGGACGGCGTTTCGCCTCAAGTTGGCAGCCATTGCGCGGGTGAATGCCGACGAGGGGCCTGAGCCGGCCGCCTCGGGAATCTGATGTACAACTCCCCGCATAACTGATATATCTGTCCCCGTGACCTCCGCCGTCCTCTTCCAACCCGACTTCCGGGGCGGGGAGTCGCAGGCGGACCTGGCCTACCGCGAGATCCGGGCGCTCATCGTCACCCTCGAGCTCCCGCCGGGCTCCGTGCTCAGCGAGCCGGAGCTCCAGGAGCGCCTGGGCCTGGGCCGCACCCCCATCCGCGAGGCACTGCGCACCCTGGCCCACGAGCGCCTGGTCGAGGTCTACCCCCGCCGCGGGATGTTCGTCGCCGCCCTCGACCCGCGCGACCTCGCGTCCCTGTCTGAGGTGCGCGAGGAGATGGAGCCCTTCGCCGCGCGCCTGGCCGCAGAGCGGCGCACCGACGACGACCTGATCGTCATCGACGTCCTCCTCGCCGATATCGACGCGATCGCCGCCGCGCCCGACATGCGCGCCCTCATCGAGCTCGATCAGCGCATCCACCACCACGTCTACCACTGTGCGCACAACGACTTCCTCCAGTCGATGTGCGACCAGCACTACATGCACGCCCTGCGCATCTGGTTCCTCGCCCTCGACCGGGTCATGCACCTCGAGGACGCAGTTGCAGAGCACAGGGATCTCCTCCTGGCCATCCGCGACGGCGACGCCGACCGGGCAGCCAAGGTCATGTCCTCCCACGTCCACGGCTTCGAAGCCGAGGTACGACGGGCTATCTAGACCGCTTCACCCCACACCGCACCATCCGAGAGGAAGACAATGAGCACCCTGCCGAGCAAGGCCAAGTGCGTCGTCATCGGCGCCGGCATCGTGGGCAACTCCGTGGCCTACCACCTGGCGCGCCTGGGCTGGCGCGACATCGTCCAGATCGACAAGGGCCCGCTGCCCAACCCCGGTGGCTCCACCGGTCACGCGTCGAACTTCATCTTCC
>JBMOIL010000141.1:0-6164 GCA_049317345.1 Candidatus Nanopelagicales bacterium | reverse complement strand
TGCCGCAGCAGCCCGAGCCCGATCCCACGCCGTCGCCCTCGGGCAGCGGAACTGACGACGCCTCGGGTGGGGATGCCGCAAATGGCGGCACAGAAACGCAGGAGAGTGCGCCGATCCCCTGGCTGCTCATCGTCCCCATCCTCGTCGTACTGCTCGCGCTCGCATGGGTCGTCTACGTCGCTCTGCGTCGACGCGCGATCCGGCGTCGCCTGCACGACAGCGGTGATCCTCGGGCTGACGTGGCCGGTGCGTGGCAGTGGGTGCGACTGCTCCTCGCTGAGTCCTGGCTGCCGCTTCCGCTGTCCTATGCGCCCGCGCCCGATGCGGCGTACCCCCCGGATCTGCCCGACGACGTCCAATGGCATGTGGTCACGCTTGCGCGCCTGGCGGGGCCCGCCCTCTACGGCCCCGGTCCCGTCGATCCGGCGGTCGCCGCGGAGGCGTGGCGCACGGCTGACCAGGTCGACCGTTCCGTCCGCAAGGCCACGGGCTGGCGCGGGGCCATGCGTCGGCTGGTCACGCCGCTTGACCCGCATCGCACCACGGCCCCCGGGCTCATCGCGGCAGGACGTACGCTCCGGGCATGACCACGCAGGCCGAACCCCAGATCAATTTCGCCTTCGGCACCTACCTCACCCCGGCCGAGCGCGCGGCGAATGGCAAGGCAGCCCGTGAGGCGATGCCCCGCAAAGCTCAGGGCATCTACGAGCCCGCCACGGATCGTCCGGACCCCATCGCCCTGCTGGAGGAGCAGGAGAAGTCGCGGATGCCAGCCCTGCTGCCCTTGCGTCACCAGCGCATGGGGGCGAGTGCCTTCACCTTCTATCGGGGAACCGCGATCATCATGGCGAGCGACCTCGGAGCTCAGCCTTCGAGCGGGCTTCAGGTCCAGCTCTGCGGCGACGCTCACCTGTCGAACTTCGGTCTTTTTGCCGCACCGGATCGCGTGCCCGTCTTCGATGTCAACGATTTTGACGAGACCAATCCCGGGCCATTCGAATGGGATGTCAAGCGACTGGCCACCTCGTTCGTGCTCGCGGCACGCGACAACGGCTTCGCCGAGGATGTGGTTGCTGACGCGGCACTGGCCAGCGCACGGCAGTATCGGCGGTCCATGGCGAAGTACGCCGCCATGACGGAGATCGACATCTGGTACGACCGTGTCGATGCCTCCACGATGGAGTCCTGGGGTCAGCGCACGGGCGGCAAGATCGGGGAGAAGGCGGTGCGTCGCACGGTCGCCAAGGCTCAGGCCCGCACGGCATGGACCGCGGTGCGCAAGCTCACCACCATTGTGGATGGCCGCCGTGAATTCGTCGATGAGCCACCACTGCTCGTGCGGGTGCCCGAAGACACCATGGCGCGGACCCTCATCACCAGCTCCCTGGCGGGCTATCTCGAGAGCCTGGCGCCGGATCGTCGTGCCCTGCTCGAGCGCTACGAGGTCATCGACCTGGGTCACAAGGTGGTCGGCGTGGGCAGTGTGGGTCTGCTCGCCTGGGTGCTCCTGCTGCAGGGCCGCGATTCTGACGACGTCCTCACGCTCCAGTTGAAGCAGGCGCAGCACTCCGTGCTCGAGCCCTACAGCGTTCCGTCGACATACACGCAGATGGGTGAGCGCGTCGTCGAAGGACAGCGGCTCATGCAGGCGGCAAGTGACTCCTTCCTCGGCTGGGTGACGGGCAAGTTGGGGCGGGAGTACTACGTCCGCCAGCTGCGTGACATGAAGTGGTCGCCGGATCCGTCCGGATTCGTCCCGGTGGGCTTGTCGTCGTACGCCGAGCTGTGCGGGCACGTGCTCGCCCGTGCCCATGCGCGCACGGGCGACGCGATCGCCATCTCCGCCTACCTGGGCGGATCCACGGTCTTCGACGAGGCCATTCGCACCTTCGCTCTCGACTACGCCGATCAGGTCTCCAGCGATTACACCGCTTTCACGGAGGCCGTCGCATCGGGCCGGTTGGCCGGCGGTGACATCGAGGCGGACGCCGAGCGCTTCCGGGAGATCATGCGCAATCCCCTGGCCGCTGATGCGGCGCTCGGGTCGCAGGCCACGCCGTAGGCTTCCCCCATGGACGTCGATGTCGTCGTGATCGGAGCGGGGGCCGCTGGCGCCTCCACCGCGTGGCACCTCGCGCGGCGGGGACGCGAGGTCGTGCTCCTCGAGCGCTTCAGCCGGGGTCATGCCTGGGGCTCCTCGCATGGTGCGACGCGCATCTTCCGTGTGGCCTACCGGGAGCTCCTCTATTCGCGACTGGCCGCGCAGGCCCTCCCGATGTGGCGGGAGCTCGAGCGCGAGTCGGGTGCAACGCTGCTCGAGCAGACGGGGCAGCTCGACCACGGTTTCGCGACCGCGATCGACGAGATCGAGGCGACTCTGCGGGCGGGGGAGTGGGCATTCGATCGCCTCACGCCAGACCAGGCGCGCGAGCGCTGGCCGGGCATGGACTTCGACGAGACCGTCATCTACTCACCCGACGGCGGCCGGATCTTCGCGGATCGCACGATCGACGCACTGCTGCGTCTTGCGGAGGAAGCCGGTGCGGCCCTGCGCTTCGACGAGCCAGCTCTCGCCATCGAGCCCGACGGAGAGGGCGTGCGGGTCGTCACAGCACACGGCGTTCTCACGGCTCGAGCAGTGGTGGTCTCCGCCGGTGGCTGGCTTCCCGAGCTGGCGGGCCTCGGAGCATTTGGCATCACGCTTCCCCGACTTCAGGTGACCGCTCAGGCTCCGGTGCACTTCGCTATTCGCCCGGGATTCACCTTCCCTTCCTTCGTGCACCATGTCGGCTCCGACGCGATCAATCACACCTTCGCCTATGGCGCCTACGGCCTGGAGTCGCCGGGCGAGGGAGTCAAGGTGGGCCTCGACACGATGGACGTGATCGAGGATCTCGATGCCCGCACCCTCGATGTGCCCGAGGAGGCCATCGCCGTGGCGGCCGACTATGCGCGGCGGTGGCTGCCCGGAGCGGACACCGACATTGCCTCCGCGGCGTCATGCCTCTTCACCATGACCGATGACAGCAACTTCATCCTCGACCGCCGTGGCCCGGTGGTGATCATGTCGCCCTGCTCCGGCCACGGATTCAAGTTCACGCCCATCCTCGGTGCGATCGGCGCGGATCTCGTCGAGGGTGCGGCCACATGGGCTCCCGAGTGGCGACTGCCTGCCTGAGGGTTGGGCTTAGGACCCGGGTGTCGCTCCGGGAATGAGGTTGATGGCCCTGCTCAGGGTCACCACAATCGTCACCACGGCGGTGGAGGACTGGATGACGAAGAGCACCTTCACCCGGTGCGACAGCGGCATCGTGTCCGTGGGGCTGAAGGCGATGATGTTCGTGTACGCCGTGAAGAGGTAGTCCAAGAGCGCAGGCTGCCACGACTCCATGCCTTCCATGCCCTGCTGCGGGAAAAGGAAGTCCTTGGCCGTCGGCCGGCCCGCCAAGCGCGCGACAGGGCCCCCGGCATCTATCCACCAGTAGGCGATGCCGAAGCTGAGCACGTTGACGATGAGCACCGCGAAGCCGGCGAAGAGTAGCGCGGCACCGGACTCCGTGTAGCCGTTGACGAGATTGATGAGGAGTAGGACGGCGTTCATGACGCTGGCGAGCACGAGAAAGACGAGGAAGCCCGTCATCGTGCGGGTGACGAGGCTCCTGCGTTCACCGGCCACGAGGTAGAGCACCGCCACGATGGGGATGCCGGCGAGCTCGATGAAGGGGACCAGCCAGGTGGGGCCGATCGTGACGACGTCGGGAAGCGGCAGTTGCAGCGCGACGATGACGACGACGATGAAGGCCACCCACAGCAGCGAGGTCCGTAAGTGTCGGCGCTCCTCGGGGGTGAGATCCCGGCTGGCGGCGGGCGTCGTCATGAGCCGAACCTAGCGGCTTCCCTTGAGCCTGACCGGGCAACGCGGTAGACACCGGGGAGTCAGGCGAGGACGATGGCCGTCATGCCGAAATGGGCCGTGGCTGTCGGGGCAGTTGCTCTCGTGGCTCTCCTGGTCGCCGCCGGAATCTGGGCGACGCGAGCGGAGAGCGAGCCTGCGGCGGGCCCGAGTGCTTCCGCGACCCAGGCTTCGCCCACCCGACCGCCGACGCCCACCCCGACGCCGACTCCGGAGATCATCCTGTGGGCCGGTGAGGTGTGCGCCGCTCGCGACGCTCTCATCGCCAGTGTCGTCGACGTTGCGGGCTCGTTGGAATACGACCCCGAGGATCCCGCTTCCCTCGGAGAGCAGTTCCAGCAGCAGATTCCCGGGCAACTCGATGGCGTCGAGGCTGCTGCCGACGAACTCGGCGCCGCGCTCGGTGGCATTCCGATCGATTACGTCGACGCCGCAGTGGCCATTCCGGTCCTGCGAGAGCGCCTCGACGCTCTGGGTGTGGCCAAGGATGAGGCGATGGGTCACGTCGACGCGGCTCAGGGAGCGGGAGATCCCGTCTCCGCTGGACTGGAGTGGCTGCGGGCCGCTGCGGCTGCCAAGTCCACCTACGACGCCGGTGTCCTCGTCAAGGATTCCCTGGGCGAACTCGTCGGCTCGGCCGACGGTGACATCCAAGATGCCTTCGCCACCTCGCCGAGGTGCTCCAGTGTCGACCTGGGCTGACCCACCTAGGCTTCCCCTATGTCACTGACACGCGTGCTCGACGAGGGTCCCCTCCGCGTCGTCACCATGGCGCATGCTGAGCGTCGCAACGCCCTGAGCCACACCATGGCTGACGAGCTCACGGCAGCGATTGAGGGAGCGGAGTGCCGAGTCCTGATCCTGCGGGCTGAGCCGGGTGTGAGCACATGGTCGGCGGGGCATGACATCGACGACCTCCCCACCGATGGCCAGGATCCGCTTGCCTGGACCTCGCCTGTCGAGCACCTCGTGCGCGCCGTGCGCGCCGCGCCCTTCCCCGTCATCGCCGCGGTCGAGGGCGGCGCCTGGGGAGCGGCGTGCAACCTGGCCTTCGCCTGCGACCTCATCGTGGCCACGCGCGCGGCCACCTTCGCCATCACACCCGCCCGCCTCGGCGTGCCCTATCACACCGACGGTGTCGCGCAGTTCCTCGGAGCGGTGCCGCTCAACGTCGCCAAGGAGATGTTCCTCACCGCGCAGCCCTTGTCCGCGGACTCCCCGCAACTCGCGGGGACGGTCACCCGGCTCGCTGACGACAGCGACTCCTTCGAGGCCGCCTGGCGCGCCTTGGCCGAGCGCATCGCCTCCCTGGCGCCCCTGTCGATCCGGGCCATCAAGGCGGAGATGAATGCGCTCACCGATGCGCGACCGCTGGAGAGCGGGACCTTCGAGCGACTCACCGCACTGCGTCGCGCGGCCTGGACGAGCGCGGACTACGCCGAGGGGATTGCGGCCTTCCGTGAGCGGCGTGATCCTCGCTTCGCAGGTGAGTGACCCGGCTGGTTGAATGTTGGCCCGATGAGCAGCCCCCACACCGCGCACTTCGCGGCGACCAGCCGGAGCCTCTACCCGGTCATCGTCGGTGTCTTCGTCGGCCTGCTGCTCATCTCCAACATCGGTGCCGTGAAGCTCATCGAGTTCGGGCCGATCATCACCGATGGTGGGGTCTTCCTCTTCCCGCTCGTCTACATCGCTGGCGACATCCTGAGCGAGGTCTACGGCTTCAAGGCTGCGCGCAAGGCGATCTTCATCGGCTTCGCGATGTCGATCCTCGCGGCGCTCACCTTCTGGGTCGTCCAGATCTCGCCGCCGGCCGAGGCGTGGGGCAATCAGGAGGCGTTCGAGTCGGTGCTGGGCTTCGTCCCTCGGATCGTGCTCGCGAGCGTGGCCGGCTTCCTCGTCGGGCAGCTCCTCAACGCATGGGTGCTGGTCAAGATCAAGGAGCGCACCCAGGAGAAGGCCCTATGGCTACGACTCCTCGGATCCACCGCGGTGGGTGAATTCGCCGACACGATCGTCTTCTGCACCATCGCCTTCTACGGCGTCATCACCGGTGAAGAGTTCCTTATCTACGTCGCGTTCGGCTTCGCCTACAAGACTCTCGTCGAGATCGTGCTCCTGCCGGTGTCCTACGCCGTCATCGGCTGGGTTAAGCGGCATGAGCCGACCTACGCCGACGCCGTACCTGCGTAGTAGCGGCCGAGGAATTCCTCGCGCATCGCGGCGAAGTCACCGCATTCGATCGCGGTGC
>JBMOIL010000140.1:0-6307 GCA_049317345.1 Candidatus Nanopelagicales bacterium | reverse complement strand
TCGCGAGCACGCTCGCCACCGCTGCACTCCTCGCGGCCACGCGGCTCGTCACGCTTCCCTTCGTCCTCCTCGTGGCACAGGCGCGGCGCGATCACGATCTCCTCGTTGAGCCTTGGAGTGCGTGGCTGCTGCGCTGGCTTGGCGAATCCCTCGCCTTTGTCGCCATCGGTGCGCTCGGCGTAGGGATTGCACTCGCGATCCTGCGGCGCTGGCCGCGGCGCGGATGGATCGCACTCGTGGGCGGCGCCATGATCATCGCGATCGTCACCTCCGCGCTGCTGCCGCTTATGCAGCGGCTCGAGGGCACCGCTGCGGATCCTGCGCTCACCACCCGGGTGATTGCCACAGCCGATCGGCTCGGCGTAGATGTCGGCACCGTCACGGTCATTGAGACAGCCGACACCTCGCCGGCGCTCAACGCGCACGTTTCGGGCTGGGGACCCACGCGCGCCGTGACGATCTACGACACTGTCACTGCTTCAGCGTCACCGGCGGAGGTCGATGCGCTCGTCGCCCATGAGCTCGTGCACGTGCGCGAGGGTGATGTCGTCCTCGGCACCGCGCTCGCTGCCCTCGCCGCAGGAGGCACCGCCGCCCTCGCCGCGAGCCTGCTGCTCTCGAGTCGCGTGCGCAGGTGGCTGGGCGCGAGGTCGGCGGGCGACCCGCGTGCGGTCCCTCTCGTCATCGCCGTCGCGCTCGTGGCCTCGCTCGTGGGATCCGTCGGTGCGGTCACCGTGAGCCGAGCGATTGAAGTGCGCGCGGATCGCCAGGCAATCGCCATCACCGGGGACAGGCAGGCTTACGCCGACCTACTCACCCGGCTCGCGGTGACCAACAAGTCCACTCTGATCCCGCCACGCTGGCGCTACGCGCTGCTCTTCACGCATCCGACGCCGCTGCAGCGGCTGGAGATCCTCGACGCGGCATCGTGACGCCGCCACGGAACGCCTGACGCAGGATCACGGCGAGCCCGATTGCGGTGGCCGCGAGCAGCAGGCCGACCCGGGTCACCTGCAGCAGGACCGCCCACCAGTCGCCGTTGAGGAAGCTGCCGTAGCCGTAGGGATAGATCACCTGCGTGACGAGGATCGACGGCACGAGCAGCCATACGACCCTGCGCATCCGGCTCTCCGGATCGAGGAAGGTCACCGCGGCCACCCCGACGATCCACACGGAGTACTGCGGTGAGAGCACGCGGCTGGTCACGACGCTGACCAGGAGCGCGACGAGCGCCACATCGGCCGGGCCGAGCGACTCCAGCCGACCGAGCAGTCGCAGGACACCGAGTAGCCCGAGCACGGCGAATCCCGCGAGGGTGATCGCCAGCCCGAGTGGGATGGTCGCTGCGACGTCGACCTCCATGGCCCCGAAGCGGAACTCGGTCGGCACCTCGGTGAAGACGTTCCACACCATGAAGGGCAGCGCGCCCACCGACTCGACCTGCAGTCCGCGCGCGCCCTGCTCTCCCAGGAAGGAGACTCCGCCGGCCGACCACAGGAGTACGGCGATGAGGATGGCTGCCGACATCGCGACGAAGCCGAGGATGCCCTTGGGCAACGAACGCCGCGGCAATGCAATGAGCATGATCCCGGGCCACACCTTGAGCAGCGTGCCTGCGGCAGCCGCCGCACCACTCCACACCGGACGCGCGATGAGCACGAGGGCGACCACGGCGGCCAGCGTCGGCACGACATCGAAGCGGGCGAGCCACACCGGCCCGACGAGGAGGGCGCCGATAATCCAGGCCCACGCGGCGTTGAGTCCCACGCGCCGCCGCCGCCCGGCGATGGCGAGCACCACCATCGTGGCGAGGTCGCAGGCCAGGGCGATGCCCACGAACGCCGCCACCGGATTGGATCCCAGCAGAGCGGCGAGTGCGAAGACGATTCCCGCCCCGGGCGGGTACTGCCACATGTCGTCGCCGATGGGGAAGCGCCCGGTGACGAGCAGGCTGGACCACTCGGCGTAGAGCTTGACGTCGTTGATCACCGAGGGACCGTCGGGATACGGGACTACGCCGGTGAGCGTGCCGATGAGCAGCAGCCTGCTGACTACCCAGGTGACGATGAGGGCGATCACGCTCCCGCGGATCCGCGTCATCATCACGGTGTGTCGTCGGGGGCTTCGAGCAGGCCCAGCCGGAGCGCGGTCATGAGCGCCTGTGCGCGATTGCCGGCACCGAGCTTGTCGTAGAGCTTGGAGATGTGCGTCTTGGTCGTCGAGTCCGAGATGAAGAGCTGCCGCGAGATCTGCGAGACGCCGAGGCCGTCGGCGAGCAACTGCAGCACCTCGCGCTCGCGCGGCGACAACTGCGGGCCCTGCGGTGAGGTACGCCGCTTGAGCGCGTCGGCGAGGTCCGCGGAGGTGAAGGAGTGCGGTGAGCTCGCTGCATGCCGCGCCGCTGCCACAATCTCCTCGGCGGGGGCGCTCTTGGGTACGAATGCGCTCGCACCTGCCTCGAGAGCGTCGAAGAGCTGGTTGTCTCCGGCATACATCGTGAGCACGACGATGCCCATGTCACTCGACTGGGCACGCAGGGCGCGTACGACGTCGAGGCCGTTGCCGTCGGGGAGCCGCAGGTCGACGATGGCGACCGTGGGCTCGGACTTGCGGCCCATCGCGACACCCTCGGACACGCTCGCCGCTTCGGCGACCACCTCGACGTCGGGCTCGCGCTCGAGCGCACGGCGAAGCCCCTCGCGGATGAGCTCATGGTCATCGACGAGGAGCACGGTGATCGTCATGTGCCCACCTTCTCGTGACCGGTCGCCTGCAGGGACAACTCCACCACAGTGCCCTGGGGGCTGCGGCGCTTGACCGTCAGGCTGGCCCCGATTCGCGTCGCGCGCTCCCGCATGATCTGCAGGCCGAAACTATCGGGGCGGGCGCGGCCCTCGGTGATGCCGCGTCCGTCGTCGGCCACGCGCAGGAAGGCACTGCCGTCGGTGACTCGGTAGGTCACCCACAGGGTGCGCGCCTGGGCGTGGCGGCGGGCATTGGCCACCGCCTCCTGCGCGATGCGCAGGATTTCCGGCGCGACTCCCGGCGGCAACCGCGTGGGGTCCTCGTCCAGCACCAGGTGCACCGTGAGGCCGGCCTCGGCGCCCACGGCGCGCACATGCGAGGAGAGGGCCTCGCCGATGCCCGCGCCGACCTCGGTGCGTAGGTCATAGATCGACAGGCGCAGCTCGGTGACGATGCGCGTGAGCTCATCGCGGATGCGCTGCAGGCTCGCGCGAGCGCCGGTGCCGGGCTGCGAGGCGAGTGCGTCGTCGACAAGGAAACCGAGACCGGCGACCTCCTGCGCGATGCCGTCGTGGATCTCGCGCGCCAGGCGGCGTCGCTCCTCCAGAGTCGCGAGGTCGCGCACCTCGTCGAAGATGCGGGCGGTGTCCAGGCGCAGCGCCGCCTCATCTGCCATGGCCTGCGCCTCGGTGAGCGCCTCGACCGGCCACAGGCCCCCGGAGCGTTCGATGCCGACGAGACCGATGCGCTCGTCACCGAGCCGAAGGGGGATGACGGCGCAGGCGCGCGACGTGCCGAGCTCGGGGCCATCCATCGCGCCGAGGCGCTGGACCGCGACACCCGTCTCCCACGCCTGGCCCCAGAGTCCCGTGGTCAGCGAGGGGGACCATCCCGCGGACTCCTCCGGACTGCGCGCGATGGTGAGGAGTCGTCCGCCGTCGGCGCGCATCATCACCTCTGCGCGTTCGTGGGGGAGCACGCTGCTGAAGCGGGCGAGTGCGGCCTGCGCGAGCGCCGACTCCTCGAGGCCGCCGGGGAGCTGGCGTGCCACGTCGCGCAGGGACATGAGCAGACGACGTGCAGAGTCGTAGTCGGTGCTCTCGGGCGCTATGCGTTCGCGCAGGTGGCTGGTCAGCACCGCGCCGAGCCCGAGGGCGGCACCCAGCGCGAGGACGACGACGATATCGACCACGCCCGTGGGCAGATCCTCGCGGACACGCAGCACGGTGCCGACGATGAGCACCAGTGCCTCGACCACGATGGCCGATGCCAGTCCGGCGGCGCCCATCGCGAAGGCGCTCACGATGGGCGGGACGGCGAGGTAGACGATCGACGGGCGATCCCCGGGTGCAGACGTCACGACGACGAGAGCGATGGCCGCGGCCTCGGCAATGAGGACGGCGTAGCGCAGCCACACCGGGCGCGCCGGAATCGTGCCGAGTTGGGCGAGTATGGCGATGAGCGCGACGAGGGCGATCTGCGTCGTCGCCACGGACGTGTCTCCGGTGGCGAGTGAGACGAGCAGGACCCCGGCAAAGCCAAGGCCTCGCGTCACGCCATCACGGACGTGACGCGAGGCCAGGGCCTGCGTTATGCGTAGAGAGCGTCGACCTCGGATGCGTACTCCTTCATCACGACGTTGCGCTTCAGCTTCATCGACGGCGTCAACTGACCGCCCTCTTCGGTCCAGTCCTCTTGAAGGATAGTGAACTTCTTGATGGCCTCGGCATTGGACACCGCCTTGTTAGCCTCGTCGACGGCCTTCTGGATCTCGGCGACGAGATCCGGGTCGTTGATCATGGATGCGATGGTCGAGCCCTCCGGCTTACCCGACTGCTTGAGCCAGCCCGGGAAGGACTCGGGATCGATCGTCACGAGCGCGGCGATGAAGGGCTGCGCATCGCCCACGACCATGCACTGGCTCACGAGCCAGTTGGCGCGCAGGCGATCCTCGAGCACGGCGGGGGCGACGTTCTTGCCGCCGGCCGTGACGATGAGCTCCTTCTTGCGACCCGTGATCTTGACGAAGCCCTGGTCGTCGATCTCACCGATGTCGCCGGAGTGGAACCAGCCGTCGGGCTCGATCGCCTCCGCCGTGGCGGTGGGGTTGTTCCAGTAGCCCTTGAAGATCTGGGCGCCCGCGAGCATGAGTTCGCCGTCGGCAGCCACCTTGACCGAAGCGCCGGGGAACGGCTGGCCGACGGTGCCGATCTTGAGGGCATCGGGGCGGTTGACCGTGGTCGCCGCCGATGTCTCGGTGAGGCCGTAGCCCTCGAGGATCGTCACGCCGATGCCGCGGAAGAAGTGGCCGAGGCGGTCACCCAGTGGTGCACCACCGGAGACGGCCCACTCGATCTTGCCGCCCATGGCAGCGCGCAGCTTGCCGTAGACGAGTCGGTCGAAGATCTTGTGCTTGATCTTCAGTCCCAAGCCGGGGCCACCGGTGTCGAGCGACTTCGAGTAGTCGATCGCGGTCTGCGCGGCAGTGTTGAAGATGTTGCCCTTGCCCTCGGCGGTGGCCTTCTGCTGCGCGGAGTTGAAGACCTTCTCGAAGACGCGGGGGACCGCGAGGAGGAAGGTCGGCTGGAAGGACTGCAGGTCGCCGAGGAGGTTCTTGACGTCCGGGGCGTGGCCGAGGCGGGTGCCCGAGTGGATGCAGCCCAGCTGGATGATCCGGCCGAAGACGTGCGCGAGCGGCAGGAAGAGCAGGGTCGAGGCACCCTGGACGGTGAAGAGCTGGGGCATGCCCGCGACGATGTTGTCGACCTCGAACATGAAGTTGCCGTGGGTGAGCATGCAGCCCTTGGGGCGGCCCGTCGTGCCCGAGGTGTAGATGATCGTGGCGAGTGACTCCGGGTTGAGAGTCGCGCGACGACTCTCCAACTCCTCATCGGAGATCCCGGCACCGGCAGCAACCAGGGTGTCGAGCGCGCCGTCGTCGAAGATCCATGCGCGCGTGCAGTCGGGGATGCGATCGGCGACCTCGTCGAAGACCTTCTTGTTCTTGGCGCTCTCGAGGAAGACCCCGACAGCGTTGGAGTCGCCGAGGATCCACTCGACCTGCTCCGCAGAAGACGTCTCGTAGATCGGCACGACGGTGGCGCCGGCGTACCAGATCGCGTAGTCCGCGACCGTCCAGTCGTAGCGTGTGCGCGACATGATGCCGACGCGCTGGCCCGGCTCGACGCCTGACGCCACGATGCCCTTGGCCACGGCCTTGACCTGGTCGAGGAACTGCTGCGAGGTCACACCGACCCATGCGCCCCCACGGTTGACGGAGAGCGCGACGCGCTGGGGGGCGGTCTGAGCGTTGTCGACGATGTCGTCTACGAGGCTGCCTGAGGTGGGCGGCGGGATGATGGCAGCGACGCTGAACTCGGTTTTCACGATCTCTCCCACGGTCGGGTCCACCGATGGCTCGGTGTGACGTAACTCGCATCACGCTAGGGGATGGTTCATCCGGGGTCTACCTGAACGTCCAACCTGGGGCGGCCCGCCGGGGAATCCATGGGGTGGACACCTATCCTGGGCCCATGGCTGGGGTCGATCTCGTAGACGAGAC
>JBMOIL010000139.1:0-6392 GCA_049317345.1 Candidatus Nanopelagicales bacterium | reverse complement strand
CGGACGATCGCGCCGGCCTCGGCCGCGAGGTCGACGCCGCGGTGACCGGGGGAGTAGGGCCCCTGCGGGGCGAGGAAGGGACGCTCGACGACGAGGGGGACCACGGGGGGCTGCCAGACGGGCGGGGCCCCCCAGGCTGCCCACGAGAGCGGGGCGATCAGGGCGGAGACGAGGGGGAGAGTGAGGGCGGGAAGGGTCATCGGACCACGGTGCGCCCCGAGGCTGGGCCAGAGAAGGGCACCGGCTGGACCTGGGGACAAGGCAGGGGCGGTGACCCCGTAGACTCACCCACTGGTCCGGGTCCGCCCGGATACATCACGCACCCACCCCTCCGGGGGAGGGCCGTCGGTCCCGGCTCGCCGGGATGGCTCGCACGGGTGCTAGGAGCCGCCGCCAACCGGCGACGGCAAGGAACCGACAGCGGTCGGCGTAGCCGTCCGCGCCGAAGGAGTGCCCCATGGCCGTCGTCACGATGCGCCAGCTGCTCGAGAGCGGTGTCCACTTCGGACATCAGACCCGACGCTGGAACCCCAAGATGAAGCGCTTCATCTTCACGGAGCGCAATGGCATCTACATCATCGACCTGCAGCAGTCGCTGTCCTACATCGACAACGCCTACGAGTTCGTCAAGGAGACCGTCGCCCGCGGCGGCTCGATCCTCTTCGTCGGGACCAAGAAGCAGGCCCAGGAGCCCATCGCCCAGCAGGCGACGCGCGTCGGCATGCCCTACGTCAATCATCGCTGGCTCGGCGGCATGCTCACGAACTTCAACACCGTGCACAAGAGGATCCAGCGCCTGAAGGAGCTCGAGGGCCTCGAGACTGATCCCTCGGCCGCGGGCCTGACGAAGAAGGAGCTTCTCGTCCTCGATCGTGAGCGCGTCAAGCTCGACCGCACCCTCGGCGGCATCCGCGACATGGCGAAGTTGCCCAGCGCCGTGTGGGTCATCGACTCCAACAAGGAGCACATCGCGGTCGGCGAGGCCAAGAAGCTCGGCATCCCCGTGATTTCGATCCTCGACACCAACTGCGATCCCGACGCGATCGACTTCCCGATCCCCGGAAACGACGACGCCATCCGCAGCGTCACGCTCCTCACTCGCGTCATCGCCGACGCTGTGGCCGAGGGTCTCATTGCTCGCGCGGGTCGCGCGACGGCGGCCGCTGAGGGTGACGTCGTGGAGGTCATCGTCGAGGAGCCCCTGGCTGAGTGGGAACAGGAACTCCTCGCGGGCGGTGGCACGGCCGAGGTCGTCGTCGAGTCCACCGAGAGCCCCAGCGCCTGACACCACCACGCACGGCCGCGCGCGAGCGCGGTTATGCGGCACGAGCACGCCCCTGCACATCACGAACGAGTCAAAGGGATAGGTCATGGCCACGATCACGGCAGCCGATGTCAAGAAGCTTCGCGACCTCACGGGCGCGGGCATGATGGAGTGCAAGAAGGCCCTGGAGGAATCCGACGGGGACATCGATAAGGCCATTGAGGGCCTGCGGATCTCGGGTGCCGCGAAGGCCGCCAAGCGCGGTGCTGAGCGCACGGCCGCCAACGGGCTCGTGGTGTCTCAGAACAACGTCATGGTCGAGTTGCTGTGCGAGACCGACTTCGTCGCCAAGAGCGAGGACTTCCAGGCGCTCGCCGGCACGATCGTGAGCACGGCAGCTGAACTGCAGGTGGGCGATCAGGCCGCACTGGCGCAGCAGATGATGACCGACGGGCGCACGGTCGACCAGGCCATCTCCGATCTGGCCGGAATCATCGGTGAGAAGCTCGAGCTCGGCCGCGTGGCCATGCTCAAGGCACCGGTCGCGGTCTACCTCCACAAGCGCGCATCCGACCTGCCTGCGCAGGTGGGTGTGATGGTGGCCTACACGGGCAACGAGGACGATGCGCGCAATGCGGCGATGCAGGTCGCGGCCATGCGCCCCAGCTACGTCACCCGCGACGAGGTGCCGGCCGATGTCGTCGACAACGAGCGACGGATCGCCGAGGCCACGGCCAAGGAGGAGGGCAAGCCCGAGGCTGCCCTGCCCAAGATCGTCGAGGGGCGCGTGCAGGGCTTCTTCAAGGAGTCCGTCCTGCTCGAGCAGCCCTCGGTCATCGACAACAAGAAGACCGTCGGCCAGGTACTCGCCGATGCGGGCACCGAGGTCACGGCCTTCGCCCGCTTCGAGGTTGGCCAGGGCTAAACGCCCTAACGGGCTGCTACGGTCGGGGCCATGGGAGGTCCGGTGTCTGAGGGCGGGGTCGTCCAGCCATCGCTCGAGGGCACCATCGACACCTGGCCCGAGGCGCCTGAAGGTGGCTGGGATCGGGTCCTGCTCAAGCTCTCAGGCGAGGCGTTCGCCGGGACGGGCGATCTCGGCGTCGATCCCGATGTCGTGCAGTCGATCGCCCGGCAGATCGCCGGCATCGTGCGCGCGGGCACCGAGGTGGCCGTCGTCATCGGTGGTGGCAATTACTTCCGCGGTGCCCAGCTTTCCCAGCGGGGCATGGACCGGGCACGTGCCGACTACATGGGCATGCTCGGCACCGTGATGAACTGCCTGGCCCTGCAGGATTTCCTCGAGAAGCAGGATGTCGAGACCCGCGTGCAGACGGCCATCACCATGGGCCAGGTCGCCGAGGCCTACATCCCTCGCCGCGCGATTCGTCACCTTGAGAAGGGTCGCGTGGTGATCTTCGGCGCGGGCCTCGGTGCACCGTTCTTCTCCACCGACAGCACCGCCGCGCAGCGTGCCCTTGAGATTGGGGCTCGCATCGTGCTTATGGCCAAGGCGGTCGACGGTATCTACGACGCCGACCCCCGCACGAATCCCGATGCGCGCCGCTTCGAGCGCCTGTCCTATGACGAGGTCCTGGCCCGCGACCTCAAGGTCGCCGATGCGACAGCCATCAGCCTGTGCCGCGACAACGACATGCCCCTGCTCGTCTTCGATCTCCTCGTCGAGGGCAACATCGCTCGCGCCGTGCGAGGTGAGAGGATCGGGACGCTGGTGACGCGCACCGATGGGGACTCTGGGAAGGACAGAACGTGAGCGAGCAGGTCGACGAAATCCTTCTCGAAGCTGAGGAGAAGATGGACAAGGCCGTCGAGGTTGCGCGCGAGGACTTCGGCACCATCCGCACCGGCCGCGCCAACCCGGGAATGTTCTCGAAGGTGATGGTCGACTACTACGGCACGTTGACGCCGGTCAACCAGCTGGCCTCCTTCGCGTCACCCGAGGCGCGCATGATGATCGTCACGCCCTACGACAAAGGATCGCTCGCCGCGATCGAGAAGGCGATCCGCGACTCTGACCTGGGCGTCAATCCCACCAACGACGGCAACATCATCCGTGTGGTCCTGCCCTCGCTGACCGAGGAGCGGCGCAAGGAGTACATCAAGGTCGCCCGGCAGAAGGCCGAGGATGCGCGCGTCTCGGTGCGCAACATTCGTCGCCATGCCAAGGAGGCCATGGAGAAGATGGTCAAGGACCACGAGGTCGGTGAGGATGACGTCAAGCGCGGCGAGAAGCACCTCGAGGACGTGACGCAGAAGACCGTCGCCCACATCGACGAAATCCTCAAGCACAAGGAAGCTGAGCTCCTCGAGGTCTAGTCGATGACCGACACCTCAGGCGCACAGGACCCGGCGCCCACCCCCAGTCGCGCCGGGCGCAACCTGCCCGCGGCCATCGCGTCCGGAGTCGTGCTGGGCGTACTCGTCGTCGTGAGCCTTGTCTGGGTGCCCTGGCTCTTCGGCATCCTCACTGCCGCCGCACTGTGCCTCGCTATCTACGAACTCACCACCGCCTTTGCGGGAGCCGGCATCCGAGTCGCGCGCACGCCCGTCTACGCCACGACTCTGATCGGCATGGCGGCCGCCTACGTCTGGGGGACGGAGGCGCTGCTCGTCACTGTTGGCGCGGGTGTGGTCGCCGTACTCATCTGGCGCATCCGTCGGGGCACTGAGGGCTACCTCAGGGATGCCAGCGCGAGTGTCTTCCTACTCGGCTACATCTCGCTCATGGGGGGCTTCGCGATGCTCATGCTCGCGGCGCCCGATGGCCCGTGGCGCATCGTGGTCTTCATCCTGCTCACCATCGGCAACGACATCGGCGGCTACGCCACGGGCGTTCTCTTCGGCCGCCATCCCATCGCTCCGCAGGTGAGCCCCAAGAAGTCATGGGAGGGCTTCGCGGGATCACTCGTCGTGCAGTGCCTCATTGGCGTCGGGGCGTTCATCTGGGTCTTCGATGCGCCGTGGTGGCAGGGTCTCATCATGGGCGCCGTGCTCACCGTCACGGCGACAGCCGGGGATTTCGTCGAGAGTGCGATCAAGCGCGACATCGGGGTCAAGGACATGGGGTCGCTCCTGCCGGGTCACGGCGGCATCATGGACCGCCTGGACTCGCTCGTCGTCAACGCTTTCGCCGCCTGGGCGCTCTTCGCGCTCTTCCTCGGCCAAGGCTGATGTCACACTGGACCCATGCCCGTTCCCGGTGAGCTGACCCTCGAGGCACCCCGCAGGGGCAAGCCGCCCGCGCACCTCGCCGACCTCGACATGGCCGGACGTCGCGAGGCGATGCTCGCGCTAGGCCTTCCTGCCTTCCGCGCTGACCAGGCATCGCGCCACTACTTCGGTCGTCTCGCGACGGATCCACAGGGCTGGACCGACCTGAGCCCGGCGGATCGCGACACTTTGGCGCAGGCGCTTCTCCCGGATCTCCTGACTCCCGTGCGCGAGATGTCGTGCGACGACGGGGCGACGGTCAAGATGCTGTGGAAGTTGCACGATGGCTCCCGCGTGGAGTCCGTGCTCATGGGCTACCGCGACCGGGTGACCATATGCGTGTCCAGTCAGGCAGGCTGCGGCATGAATTGCCCCTTCTGTGCGACGGGGCAGGCGGGACTCACCCGCAACCTGTCGACCGCGGAGATCGTGGAGCAGGTGATCGCGGGCTCGCGGCTCGTGCGTGATGGTGACTTCCCCGGCAGCCGCGACCGCGTGAGCAATGTCGTCTTCATGGGCATGGGGGAGCCCCTCGCCAACTACAAGGCGCTCATGGGGGCTATCCATCGCATGGTTGATCCCGTGCCTGAAGGGCTTGGCATGTCGGCCCGTGGGATCACGGTGTCCACCGTGGGTCTGGTCCCTCGGATGCGCGAGCTCGCCACCGAAGGCCTGCCGCTGCGACTCGCCGTATCGCTGCATGCGCCAGATGACGAGCTTCGCGACACGCTCGTGCCCATCAATACGCGCTATCCGGTGTCCGAGGTCCTGGATGCGGCATGGCACTACGCCGATGTCACCCGGCGACGGGTGAGCATCGAATACGCCCTCATCCGAGACGTCAACGATCAGCGCTGGAGGGCCGAGCTGCTGGCCAAGCGCCTGCGCGGGCACCTCGTGCATGTCAACCTCATCCCGCTCAACCCCACGCCCGGATCCGCGTGGACGGCGTCGGATCCCGACGATGAGCGGGCCTTCGTCCGAGCGCTCGAGGAGGCGGGAGTTCCCGTGACCGTGCGCGATACCCGTGGTCGTGAGATCGACGGAGCGTGCGGGCAGTTGGCGGCCGCGACCCCCTGAGGGGAGGCGGGTCTCTCGCTCGGCCCACGGGGTCCTGAGAGAGGATCCCGTGCGCTAGCGTCCGCATCATGGCGCACGTAGGTGACCTGGCGGCCAATGCCGGTGAGGCCGCTCATACCCTCAGCCTGAGCAATCCCGAAGCCTTCTGGCGCGACGCCGCTTCCCTCATCGACTGGGTGACCCCTCCCCAGCGGATCTTCGACGACTCTGCGGCGCCGCTATATCGCTGGTACGTCGGCGGACAACTCAACACCTGCGCCAATGCACTGGACCGACACGTCGTGGCGGGCCGAGGGGATCGGGTCGCGCTCATCCATGACAGCGCCTACACCGGTGATGTCACCACATTGACCTACGCCGAGCTCCTCGACCGGGTGTCGCGCTTCGCTGGAGCCCTGCGTCGTCAGGGGGTGGAGCGTGGCGACCGCGTCATCATCTACCTGCCCATGGTGCCGGAGGCGCTCATCGCGATGCTGGCCTGTGCACGTCTGGGCGCTGTGCACTCGGTGGTCTTCGGAGGATTCGCAGCGCCGGAGCTCGCCGCACGCATCGATGACGCCCTACCCAAGGCCATCATCACCGCGTCGTGCGGGATCGAGGGTGGGCGCGTCGTGCCCTATAAGCCGCTGGTCGACGAGGCGCGCCATCTCGCGACGCACAAGGCGCGGGCCTGCATCGTCATGCAGCGGCCTCAGCTCGAGGCAGACATGGGGGAGTCAGACATCGAGTGGGGCGACGCCCTCGCTGGCGCTGAGCCCATCGATCCGGTCGTGGTCGAGGCGACCGATCCCCTCTACATCCTCTACACCTCGGGCAC
>JBMOIL010000138.1:0-6399 GCA_049317345.1 Candidatus Nanopelagicales bacterium | reverse complement strand
GGGCAGCGCGACCGGCGAACTCACCGTGCTCCCGCTCGGGCCTTCCGAAGAGCGACACCAGGAGTGCGCCCGCGACGTTGAAGCGCTCGGTCATCTGGGTGCTCATCTGGGCGTTGACCTGCATCTGCTGCCTGGTGAGTGCCTGCAGTCGCCTGCCCATCCACCGCGCGGGAAGCAGGAAGAGGGGCACGAGAACGAGCGAGAGCAGTGTGACCTGCCAGGACAGCAGGAACATCGTCACCAGGACGATGGACGCAGTGATGAGGTTGCCGACCACTCCCCCCAGCGTCGACGTAAACGCCTGCTGCGCGCCGATGACATCGCTATTCAGCCGCGACACCAGCGCGCCGGTCTGTGCGCGCGTGAAGAAGGCGACGGACTGCCTTTGGACGTGGTCGTAGACCTGCGTACGGAGGTCGTAGATCAGCCCCTCGCCGATGCGCGACGAGTACCACCGACCAACCAGGTTGATTCCAGCATCCAAGAGTGCGAGTACCGCGACGAGGACGGCGAGGCTCGTGACTAGGGCAGCGTTGCCCTGAGCGATGCCGTTGTCGATGATCTGCCGGAACACGAGCGGCTGCGCGACGGTGAGGAGCGATGTCAGGACGAGCGTCACTAGGAACGCGATCACCAGGGCCTTGTAGGGGCGTGCATAAACGAAGATTCGCTTCACGACCGGCCAGCCCACGCGAGAGGCCTGGGTGGGGTCGCGCGTCATGGACTGATAGATCTGCCAGGGATTGACCCCCGACACCGTCAGCCACCCCCGAGGAGGGCCCGCAGGCGACCCACCTGCGCGTCACGCTCGGCTTTGGCCTGCTCGTCACGACTCGCGGCCTCGGCGCCGCTGAGGAGCGGCAAGAGGTCCGCGATGGCACCCCGTGGGGCCTTCCCGACAGCGACGACGATCTCCTCGATCCCGGTCTCGAGCTCCTCGACGACCCGCGTGACGAAGCCTAGGCACAGCCCCTCCTCGGCGGTCACGGTCCTGCCCGTGGTGCATATATCTACGGCGCGCGAGTAGCCCACCGCGCGCACCAGCGGCTGTGTGCCACCCAGGTCGGGGACGAGGCCATAGGAACTCTCGCGCATAGCGAAGGTGGCGGTGCGCGTCGCGAGCAGGATGTCGCACGCGAGAGCCAACTGGAATCCAGCACCCACGGCCGGACCGTGCACGGCGGCGATGGTGAGCACGGGCAGCTCGCGCTGCCACAGGAATGCCCGCTGGAATTCCGCGATCCGATCGGCCATTGCGGCATCGGACATGGTGACCATCTCCGCGAGTGACGTCTCACCCGGAATGCCCTCAGGCGTGAACATCCGTCGGTCGAGCCCCGCGGAGAAGGCTGTCCCGGCTCCCCGGAAGACCACGACGTCGACGCCACCCGCGGCGCATACCTCGCCTACCGCGGCGAGGGCCGCCCATGTCGCCGGCGTCTGTGCGTTGCGCGCATCTGGGCGATCGAGGGTGACGTGCAGCACCGGACCGTCGGTCTCTGCTCGCACGTGTCCGCGTGCAAGCAGGTCGAGGGGCAGTTCTGGCGTCACGAGTCCTCCGGATCAGGCGAGTTCGACGAGTTCAGCGTAGTCGTCGTTCCAGAGGTCCTCATCACCCTCTGGGAGGATGACCACGCGCTGCGGATCCAGTGCGCGCACAGCACCCTCGTCGTGCGTGACCAGGACCACGGCACCCCGATACCCCCGCAGTGCCGCAAGAATCTCGTCACGGCTCGCAGGGTCAAGGTTGTTGGTGGGCTCATCCAGCAGCAGCACGTTGGCGCTCGAGACGACGAGGGTTGCCAGTGCCAGTCGGGTCTTCTCACCCCCGGAGAGCACGCGCACCGGCTTGGTCACGTCGTCACCTCCGAAGAGGAAGGAGCCGAGCACGGATCGCCGGTCACTCTCCGACATGTCCGGTGCGGCGCTCGCAAATGTCTCCAGCACGGTGCGCTCCGGGTCGAGCGTCTCGTGCTCCTGCGCGTAGTAGCCCACACGTGCGCCGTGCCCGTGGATCACCTCTCCCGTGTCCGCCTCATCGACGCCCGCAAGAATGCGAAGCAGGGTTGTCTTCCCTGCGCCGTTGAGGCCCAGCACCACCACCCGGGAGCCGCGATCGACCGTGAGGTCGACATCGGTGAAGACTTCCTCCGATCCGTAGGAGCGCGACAGGCCGGTGGCACTCAGTGGTGTTTTGCCGCACGGTGCTGGGTCGGGCAGCCTGATCTTCGCCACCCGATCACTCGCGCGTGCTTCCTCCAGGCTCCGGACGATTCGATCTGCGCGCTTGAGCATCGACTGGGCCGCTCGTGCCTTCGTCGCTTTCGCGCGCATACGCTCGGCCTGCTCACGGAGCGCACCTGCCTGGCGCTCGGCGTTGGCGCGTTCGCGGCGCCGACGCCGTTCATCGGTCTCACGCTGCTGCAGGTAGGCCGACCAGCCCATTGCATAGGTGTCCAGCACAGACCTCTGTGCGTCAAGGTGGAGCACCGTGTTGACCGTGGCCTCCAGGAGCCCCACGTCGTGGCTGATGACGACGAAGCCTCCCGCGTAGGTGGCGAGGAACCGCCGCAGCCACATGATCGAGTCGGCATCGAGGTGGTTCGTGGGCTCATCCAGTAGGAGGACGTCGTAGTCCCCGAAGAGGATGCGCGCGAGTTCCACCCTGCGACGCTGCCCACCGGAGAGGGTGCCGATCTCTTGGCCCAGCACGCGCTCAGGAAGGCCCAGGCTCGCTGCAATCCGCGCCGCCTCAGCATCAGCCGCATAGCCGCCGAGAGCTTCGAACTGGGCTGTCGCTCGGTCGTAGGCGCGCATGGCCCGCTCACGGGTGTCGAGGTCCTCATCGCCCATGCGCTCGGCAGCACTGCGCATGGTCCGGGCTGCCTCGTCGAGCCCGCGGGCCCCCAGGATGCGATCACGGGCCAGGATGGCGAGATCACCGGTCCGTGGGTCCTGGGGTAGGTATCCCACTGTGCCCGTCCGTCGGACAGTGCCTGCGGCAGGGTCGGCTTCGCCCGCCAGCACCCGGGTGAGGGTCGTCTTGCCCGCTCCATTGCGCCCGACCAGTCCGACACGATCGCCGGGCCCCACCTGGAAGGACGCGTCGAGGAGGAGCAGGCGGGCTCCGGCGCGGAGTTCGAGTGCTTGGGCGGTGATCACAGCGCCGCGAGCGTACCCCTAGACATTGAAGCCGAGGGCGCGCAGCATCTCGCGGCCGTCGTCGGTGATCTTGTCCGGACCCCAGGGCGGCATCCAAACCCAATTGATCGTGTAGCTGGCGACAACACTGTCGAGTGCGGCTCGCGTCTGATCCTCGATGACGTCCGTGAGGGGGCACGCTGCTGAAGTGAGGGTCATATCGATGGTCGCGACATTGCCCTCCTCGAGGTGCACGTCGTAGACGAGGCCAAGGTCAACTACGTTGATCCCCAGCTCCGGGTCGACGACGTCCTTCATCGCCTCCCAGACGTCTTCGGCTACTGCCTGGTCAGCTACCTGGTCACTCATGGGGTCCTCCCTCTGTTGCCTGCACCACTGCGTCCTTCCATGCCATCCACGGGAGGAGAGCGCATTTCACGCGCGCGGGGTACTTGGCAACGCCCGCAAACGCCACTGCGTCGCCCATCGTCTCCTCATCCCCTGCGATCTCTCCCTTGGACTGCACCATTTCCTGGAAGCGGGCAAGGGCTTCAAGCGCTTCGTCTAGCGTGCGCCCCGCGATGCTGTCATACATCACGCTGGCCGACGCCTGCGAGATGGAGCAGCCTTGACCCGCATAGGACACGTCCGCAACTCTCGTTACGCCGTCCTCTTCCACAAGGTGCACGCGTAGGTCGACTTCGTCACCGCAAGTGGGGTTCACGTGATGCACCTGGGACTCGAAGGGCTCGCGCAGCCCTCGTCCCTGCGGATTGCGGTAGTGGTCCAGGATGATCTCCTGGTAGAGGTCCTCCATCACCGAGCCCCGAAGACCGCGCGAACGCGACCGAGCGCCTCAATGCATTCGTCGATGTCGTGCGCGTCGTTGTAGACGTACGGCGACAGTCGCGTCGTGGCCGGGACGCCCATCGCCCGACAACCCGGCCAGGCGCAATGGTGACCGACGCGCACGGCGATGCCGCTGCTGTCGAGCACCTGGCCGACGTCGTGTGGGTGCACGCCCTCCACAGTGAAGGAGATGGCGCTGCCACGGTCGATCAGCTCGGTGGGACCCACGACGGCGACGCCCGGAACCTCGGCGAGTCGGGTGAGTGCGTGTGCTGTCAAGGCGGCTTCGTGGGCAGCGACCTTCTCCATTCCGAGGGCGTCGAGGTAGTCGCATGCGGCCGCCAGCCCGACAGCTTGGGCGACCATGGGCACGCCTGCCTCGAAGCGCTTGGGAGGCTCCGCGTAGGTGGACGACTCCATTGTCACGTTCTCGATCATCGAGCCCCCGCTGATGAAGGGAGGCATGCTTGCGAGGGTGTCTGCGGTAGCCCAGAGGCAACCGATGCCCGTCGGGCCCAACATCTTGTGACCGCTCCAGGCGACAGCGTCTACGCCCAGGCTCGCGACGTCGATGGGCATGTGTGGGACGGACTGACAGGAATCCAGCACGACGAGTGCACCGACCGCCCGTGCGGCGTCGACGATGGGGGCCACGGGGTTCACGGTGCCGAGAAGATTCGACTGCTGCGTGAACGACACGACCCTCGTGCGCTCATTGATCAGGCGGTCCAGATCACTCAGGTCGAGCCGGCCCTCCGGAGTGAGGGGAATCCAGCGAAGTACCGCACCTGTCTTAGCGCACACCTCCTGCCAGGGCACGAGGTTGGCGTGGTGCTCCATCTCGGTGACGAGGATCTCGTCGCCCTCGCGCAGGACGAATCGCTCAGCACCATTGGGGAGGTCTGATCCTCGCGCTGCTTTGGCAGTGGCATTGCTGAAGGCATAAGCCATCAGATTGAGCGATTCGGTCGCATTCCGCGTGAAGACCAGGTCGTCAGCATGTGCCCCGACGAAGGCGGCGATGCGTGCGCGAGCGCCCTCGAATGCCTCGGTGGCCTCCTCGGCCAACTGGTGCGCGCCGCGGTGTACGGCCGCGTTGCTGGTGAGGTAGTAGTCGCGCTCAGCGTCAAGCACGGCGAGAGGCTTTTGGGTCGTTGCTGCCGAGTCCAGGTAAACGAGGCGTCCGCCACCGCGCACGGCGCGTTCGAGGATGGGGAAATCCTCGCGCACCCTACGCGCATCCAGTGGACTCGACATGGCCGTGCTCATGCCGTGCTGCCAGCCTTTGCGAAGCGCTCGTAGCCCTCATCCTCGAGGCGCTGAGCCAACTCCGGGCCCCCGCTCTCGACGATCCGGCCATCGACGAAGACGTGGACGAAGTCGGGATGGATGTAGCGCAGGATCCGGGTGTAGTGCGTGATGAGCAGTGTGCCTGTGGTCCCGTCGGTCTGGAATCGATTGACTCCCTCGGCCACGACCTTGAGGGCATCGACATCGAGGCCGGAGTCGGTCTCATCGAGGACCGCGATCCGAGGCTTGAGCAACTCAAGCTGCAGGATCTCGTGACGCTTCTTCTCGCCGCCTGAGAAGCCCTCGTTGAGCGAGCGCTCCGCGAATGACGGATCGATTTGCAGCGCGGCCATCGCCTCCTTCATCTCCTTGATCCACAGGCGTAGCTTCGGAGCCTCGCCGCGGACAGCCGTGACGGACGTGCGCAGGAAGTTAGAGACCGAAACGCCCGGGACCTCGACCGGATACTGCATGGCCAGGAAAAGGCCGGCACGCGCTCGCTCATCGACCGACATGTCGAGCACGTCCGCTCCGTCCAGGGTGATCGTCCCCTCCGTCACGGTGTACTTCGGATGCCCGGCGATGACGTAGGCCAAGGTCGACTTGCCCGACCCATTGGGACCCATCACCGCGTGCGTTTGGCCGCTTTCCACGGTCAGATCGACGCCGCGCAGGATCTCGCGGGGCTCGCCATCCGATTCGACGGTGGCATGCAGGTTGCGGATCTCGAGGGTGGACATCGTCGCTCCTATTCGGCGTGCTGGGGTTGACTCACGGGGTGCTCTCCCACGAGGACTCGGGCGTCTGCGCCGTCGCCCGAGAGGGCCACATCGAAGACAGGGACGGGGGCGGTAGCCGGCAGCGAAAGCGCCTCGCCGGTCCGCAGGTCGAATCGGGATCCATGGAGCCAGCACTCAATGCTGCAGTCGTCCACCTCGCCCTCGCTCAGGGCGACATCTGCATGGGAGCAGATATCGAGGACACCTCGGATCTCACCTTCGCAGCGAGCGAGGGCTACCGGGTGCTCCCCCACCATCACGCGCAGTGCCGCGCCCTCGGGGATGTCCGACACAGCGCAGACGTCGACCCGCTTCATGCCGACAGCCCATCGCCCGCATC
>JBMOIL010000137.1:0-6470 GCA_049317345.1 Candidatus Nanopelagicales bacterium | reverse complement strand
GAAGTCCTCCAAGCCATGAAGGGGTCGGGGCTGCGAGACGATGATGCGGTCGAATCACGGGAGCATCAGCGGGTCGTGCGCGAGCACGCTGAACATCTCCTGCTCAGCCTGCGCCACCTACACGGAGCACGCAATGCTCGACGGGCACTGGCGGCCGCGAGCCCCCTCGCAGAATCACCGGCCGAGTCCGCCTCGCGCGGCCACCTCCTCACCGCCGGCATCATTCCCCGCGCCCTCCAGGCACGCGTCATCGATGCAGACGGTCGCGAGCGACGACTGGACTTCCTCCTAGACACTGAAGTAGCTGGCGAGGTAGACGGCTTCATAAAGTATGAAGGCGATGGAGGCCGCTACGCGGTGCGCCAGGAGAAGCGACGCGACCTCGCGCTTCAGCGAATCGGTCTTGCAACCGTGCACTGGTCCGCCGAGGAAGCCTTCTGGCATCCACAGCGCGTCGTACGACTCGTCCGCCATGCGCTGATCTCGCACCCAGCAACCGGCTAGTGACACCCGGGCTCCTGCCCCATTTCACCCTCAAAGAGGCAACCAGTTGAGGGTGAAAGCACGCATGCAAGCGACCGTCTTCCGGGTGAATGCCCTCAGATGGGCGCGAGCCCGGGGGCATCCCACACGGGGAACCATCGGCTGAGATCCATCTCCCACGGCAACTCGCCCTGCAGCAGGTCACGGGCCTGCAACTCCATCACCGAATCCCGCCGCTCCCCCTCGCCCGGCACGAAGGGATAGAAGCTTCCGCGCTTGTAGAGGTAGATGAGCGCCAGAGTCACGCCCCTCGGATCGCGGAAAGGCACGATCGAGCAGAGCAGTTGCGGGCCGAAGCCGCTGTCGGCAAGCGTGGCGTTGACCGCGTGGAGATCGGTGACGACGGAGCTCACATCGGGTGGATCGGTCGTGACGACAACCCAGGTGTAGCCGTAGTGATCCTCGACCACTTTGACCGGCGGCCCGCCGTCGGCGTCGAGCAGCGCGCGCACCTCTGCCTCGATGTCAGCGAAAGCGCGACCCTCGACCGAGCGGAAGGCGACGGCGCCCTGCCCGGTGGAGAGGAAGTCCATCGACACCTGGAGGGTGATCGCCGCAGCCGGAATCGCGAAGAGTGCGTCGAGGTTGGGGCGTGCCGGCTTCTTGCGACCGAGCAACCCGTCGAGGAAACCCACTAGCGCTGGCCCATCTCGGCCGCGATCCGCGCGAGCTGCTCGATGCGCTTCTGCAGCGGCGGGTGAGTCGACATGAGCGACTCGAGCCCGAAGCCCCCACCACCGCGGCCCTTGGAGAAGGCGGGCACGAAGGCAAAGGAGGCCACCGGCTCCATCTGGCGCAGATCCTTCGTGGGAATGCTGGCCATGTCACCGGACACCTTCTGCAGCGCGGTGGCGAGCGCGGTCGGCTTGCCGGTCACGAGTGCGGCCCCGCGGTCGGCCCCGAGCTCGCGATAGCGCGAGAGGGCGCGGATGAGGAGGTAGGAGATCAGATAGACGAGCACGCTCACGACCATCACCGCGAGGAAGATCAACGCGGTGTTCTGGTCGCGGCGGTCGCGCATCATCGAGCCCCACATCGCCGAGCGCACCATGAAGCCGGCGAGGATCGCGCTGAACGACGCGATCGTCATGACCGTCACGTCCTTGTGCGCCACATGCGAGAGTTCGTGCGCCAGGACCCCCTCGAGCTCATCCCGGTCGAGTCGACGGAGCAGTCCGGTCGTAACGACGATGACGGACCTCTTGGCGGTGCGTCCTGTGGCGAAGGCATTGGGGGCATCGTTGTCGGCGATCGCGATGCGAGGCTTCTCCATGTCGGCCATCGCGCAGAGGCGATCGACGAGCCCATGGAGCTGTGGCGCCTGCTCCGGCGTGACGACATGCGCCTTCATCGCACCCATGGCCAGGGAGTCCGAGAACCACCACTGCCCGAAGAGGAGTGCGCCGCTGATGCCGAGCACCCAGATGGCGCTCACGCCCAGGGCGTACATCACCGCGGCAAGGATGACGTAGAGCAGGCCGAGCCCGAACATGGTGCCGAACATGCGGGCGGTGAGGCCCCGGTCGGTGCCGTAGCGGGTGCGAGCCATATCGAGTTGTCGGGCCCCTTAGGCCTTATCGCCCTCGATGGCGGCGGGATTGCCCCCGGAGCCGAGCTCGAGCCGCATCTTGGCCAGCTCGTCGTCGACCTGGCTCTGGCTCGCCATGCGCTCGAGCTCGATGGTGAGGTTGTCCTTGCCTGTGCTCGACACATCCTCGAGAGCACCCGAGGCCACGAGCTCGTCGATGGCACCTGCACGCGCCTGCATCTGCGCCGTCTTGTCCTCCGCGCGCTGCACCGCAAGACCGACGTCACCGAGCTCGCTGGAGATTCCGGCGAATGCCTCGTTGATCTTGGTCTGCGCCTCCGCAGCGGAGTACGTGGCCTTGATGGTCTCCTTCTTGGTGCGGAACGCATCGACCTTGCCCTGAAGCTGCTGCGACGCAACGACGAGCTTCTCCTCCTGGTCCTGCAACTGCGCGAGCTGCACCTGGAGGTCGGCGATCTGCTGCTGCAGGCCACTCTTGCGAGTGAGCGCCTCGCGCGCGAGATCCTCGCGACCACCGGCGAGCGCGACCTTGGCCTGCTCGGTGAGCTTGTCGGTCTGCTGGGCGAGGTTCTGGATCTGCAGCTCGATGCGCTTGCGGCTCGTGGCGACGTCAGCGACGCCCCGACGCACCTTCTGGAGGAGCTCCAGCTGCTTCTCGTACGAGTAGTCGAGCGTCTCGCGGGGATCCTCTGCCTTATCGAGGGCCTTATTGGCCTTCGAGGCGAAGATGAGCTTGAAGCGCTGCCAGAGACCCATGGTGTCCTCCTACCGGTGTCCACCCGTCGGGTGGCGATCTCCCTCCAGACTAGGGGGGACCGGCCGAGGTCGCGTCCCAGGCCGCCCAGTCGGACGGCGGGGAGCGCTCACACAGGCTCGGCGATAGATTGCCTGCATGTTCGGACGCAAGCAGGCGCCGGTGGAGACCACCCCAGAGAACGTCGATTCGACCGCGGCGGGCAAGGGTCGCCCCACCCCCTCCCGTAAGGAGGCCGAGGCAGCCCGCAAGCAGTCCCTGAAGCTCCCCAAGGACCCCAAGGCGGCGAGGAAGGCCGCCCGGGACCGTGACCGTGACGCTCGCGCCCAGCAGCGCGCCGCCCTCATGGCCGGTGACGAGCGCGCTCTGCCCGCGCGCGATCAGGGTGCGGTCAAGCGCTACGTCCGTGACTTTGTGGACAGTCGCTTCACCATCGCCGAGTACTTCATCTTCGTCGCTCTCGGCGTACTCGTACTGGGCTTCGTCCCCAATCCCGTGGTGCAGCTGGCAGTGTCCATCTCATGGATGGCTCTCATCGCCCTGGTGGCCTTCGACGAGATCTTCCTGCTCGTGCGACTCACCATGGCGCTGCGCAAGCGGTTCCCCGACAAGGCGGAGCGCAAGGGCGCACTGTGGTACGCCGGACTGCGCACGCTGCAACTGCGGCGCTTCCGACTCCCGCCGCCGCGCGTGCGCCGTGGCGACACTCCCGAAGAGCCTCGCTCGCACCACTCCTAGCGGGGGAAACGAGTCAGGCGGTCGGGTGCAGGCTCATCGGCCCGTAGACCTGCCGCTCGTCCTCCCACAGCACGACTGCGTCGACGCCTCCGTCAAGCAATTCCCGCCAGCTCTCGCCGAGCCAGGTCTCGGCGTCCGCCTGAGAGGGGAAGGGAGTCAGGACGGCGGCCGCCGGAAGGTCCGTGACGGGGTTGCCCTGGAGGTCAGTGAAGATCCACGTCCATGCCATGGGCTGACGGTACGCCGACTCGCCCGGTTGGCGGGGGCCTTTGACTCATACGCTCCCCCCGTGGTCGGATGGCCCCACAACTGAAGACGCGCCCGATGTCCAGGGGAAGCCGGTGCAAATCCGGCGCTGACCCGCAACCGTGAGCCGCCTCAGCGCGGCAAGTCGGAGCACCTGGCGGGCGCGAGCGCCTCGCGAGACGGCAGCAGCCGTCTCGCGCCCGTCGAGGTCTACGGGATGTGGCGGCACAGACGGGCTCTGTCCGCCGGTGACCGACCGCATCAAGTGGGTCGCTCACCCTGGAGTGCACATGCACGCGATCACCGGCACAGCCGGCGCGACCAGATCTTTGCGTCGCCTCACGCTTTCCCTCTTGGCGGCTCTCGCCCTCGCTGCCGGACTCGTCTCCAGTCCCGCGCACGCGGCAGAGCCCGACACCCGCGGCCTCTTCGGCACTCAGGATCCGACGTACGACGGGGTCTACCGCCAGTCGGCAGCCATCCTGGGCCTCACTGCGACGAGTGCGACGGTCCCCGCCCCTGCCGTCGAGTGGCTCCTGCGCCAGCAGTGCGCGGACGGATCCTTCGCCTCCTACCGTCCTGATCCCGCACAAGCGTGCCCGGCCGCGGATCCGGGCAACTACACCGGACCGGATACCAACTCCACCGCCGCTGCCGTCATGGCACTGAACGCACTGAAATCCACCAAGACCAAGCAGCAGGCCGCGATCCAGCGCGCAGCGAAGCGAGCCGCGGCGTGGCTAACCGCCCAGCAGCAGGGCGACGGCGGGTGGCAGTGGATCGACGGCCTGGGAGCTGATTCCATCTCCACGGGCATGTCTTTGGCCGCCATCGGTCGCCGGGGCACTCCCGCCTTCCGAGGCGGGTCCGCGTGGCTGGGCACCACGACGGACACGGCAAGCTCCTGTGGGGTGTCTTTCACCGCGGACGGGATCGTCGATCCGCTGTCCACCGGTTGGTCACTGATTGCCGCGCAGGGCTCGCTGCCGTACGCACGCCACCGTGGGCCGCGCGATCTTGCGCCGTGTTCGGGCCCGCGCCCCGGCATCGCTGCCGCCGGCACGTGGCTCGCGGACGCACTCATCGCTGGCCAGGGACGCATCGCCTCGGCGTACACACCGGATGAGACGGACTGGAACTCCACCGCACTCGCCACGCTCGGTTTGTCGCAGTCACGCGGCTCGACACAGGCGATGCGCCTCGGTGTCACCGCACTCCAGGCCAATGTCCTCGTCTACACCCGGACCAGCTCGGGCGACATGCCCGCGGCGCTGGGCACCCTGCTTCTGGTGGCGCACGCGACAGGCGCGGACCCCACGGACTTCGGCGGGGTAGACCTGCGTCGCCAGTTGCTCGCGAGCATGCAGAAGTAGCCGGCCTCAGGAAGTAAGGACGCCATGACTGCTCGACGACGCGCCATCGCGGCGGCATTCGCCGTCACGATGGCCGTCGTCGCGCCGGCGGCGTTCCTGCCCGCTGCCAGCCATGCGGCGGCGTACCGCTACTGGTCCTACTGGCTCGGCAGCGAAGGCGACTGGACATTCGCCAATGTCGGTCCGGCCTTCCGGATCCCGGCAGACGGCACGCTCGAAGGCTGGCGCTTCTCCGTCAGCGGAGTGCAGGGCAATCAAGCTCCCTCCTTCGCCTCTGACTTCGACGCCGTGTGCGGCGAGACACCGCCGGAGGATGGCCGCAAGCGCGTGGCGGTCGTCGTCGATCCCGGTGGCGCTGCCGATGCACCCGAGGGTGAGCAGGCCCCGGGCGCATGGGCCCTGTGCATCGTCGCGGAGCCACGAGCGACGGGTTACGAGGTGCTGCGTGCGGCAGCGACGGTGCGCACCGAGCGGGGACTCATCTGCGGCATCGCTGGCTACCCCTCGCGCGGATGTGCCGAGGTCATCGCTGATCCGAGTCCGACGCCGACCGCGACGAAGTCACCCAAGCCTTCGCCCAAGCCGACCCGTACCCCCGATCCGACACCGACACCACCACCGACACCGACGCCGGATGCGACTGCGACGAGCACGTCGCCCGATGTCACGGTCTCTTCGCAGTCACCGGATCCGCAACCCTCGGCCGAAAAGTCGGCACTGCGCGCGTCGACTTCACCCACCGCCAGCCCCTCCCCGACTGCCACTCCGACTCTCACTCCCTCGACGCCAACACCCACTCCGTCGTACTCGATGCTCACCGCGCCGCTGCAGGACCCGCCCTCGGACTCGGGGATCGGCGGCGCACTCGTGGCGGGGATTGCCGTGGTGGGGATTGCCGGACTCGGCGGCGCCGCGATCCTGCGGATGCGACGGAGCCCGTGATGACCCGCTCGCAGACGCCGGAGCAGGCGCCACAGCATCCCGGGGGCCTCGCCGATTCGTTCTGTGATCTAGATGTGCCACCCGGTGGCACCTTTCGACCACAGAAGCGTCGCCTAGCCGCGCGCCTGCCCCGCCTGCTGCACCCCGGCGCCTGGTGGCTGTGGGCCGCGGGGCTCGCTGTCGCCGCATCGCGCACGACCAATCCGATCCTGCTGCTCCTCATCGTGGCGGTGGCGGCGTACGTCGTATCCGCCCGTCGCAGTCCGTCACCCTGGGCGCGATCCTTCAGCGTCTTCCTCAAGCTCGGTCTCATCGTCATCGCGAT
>JBMOIL010000136.1:0-6534 GCA_049317345.1 Candidatus Nanopelagicales bacterium | reverse complement strand
ACGTGGTCTTCACCGATGCCATCCCCAAGTCGCCCTCGGGCAAGATCCTCCGCCGAATGCTGCGGGATCAGGGCGCCTGAGGGGTCAGACGGGGCCGCCGCGAGCGGTATCCGCCCTCAGGTGGACAGAGGCACTAGCGTCACGTGAGCAAGGCACCGCGGCTAGCCCACATGCCCGAGAAAGGCCGAACTCTGATGAGATCCCGTCGACGCACTGCCTGGACGACCGCGAAAGCGCTCGTAGCCACCATGGTCTCCCTCGCCCTGATCCATGCCGGCGGTGCGACGAGTGTGTCGGCGGCGCCCGCCCGAGTAGACACCGGTTTCACCCCCACCAATGCAGGCGTGCTGAAGTACCAACCTTTTGCGCCGAAAGAGGCGAAGCGAGCAGGTCAGGTCAATGCCCCGCTCACGCAGAAGCAGGCCGATCGTCTCGCCCGAATCTTCGGCTTCGACAAGCGCAGGGCGCTCTCCGGGAAGCAGTACGCCACGCTTGTGTCAGCCAAGGGCAAGCCCACTGGCTACACGCAAGCGGAGGCGAACATGGCCGCCAAGCTCGCTCGCCAGTCGGTTCGCTGGTACATGACCAACACCACGGGAAACACCTATACGCGCATCATCGATGGTGAGAAAGTGACCGTCAATATCGGGAGCTACGGTCTCATCGTCAGCGAGGACGGAATGCTCAAGGTCCCGGCCAACTGCCCGGACCCAACATCCTCCGACTTTTCTCAGTGCTCGCCGGTGCGCCTGGTCAACTGGCTTCTCGTGCCCAAGGCGCTCTGCGCAGGTATGGAGCCCCCGGCGGGCGTGCCGTGCGGATATATGGGTGACTGGATGCGCAGCAACAATGCACGGGACACGCTGAAGGAGCTGTACAGCTCGGCGTTCGTGGATGAGGAACCGTACGCCTCCGAGTCGCAGGAAGAGGGAGGGATTCCTCAGTTGGTGTACGTCACCAGGGCCGATGGCAGCACGGCCGCGGTCGGGGTGCCTGTGGCGCCCGCGATGTGGATCCTCAATTTCGTCCTCGTCTACATGCTGAGCCCGGAGGCGGCCCGCTTCATGCCGGCCTACTGGGCGGCGATCCCCGAGGATGTTGTCAGTGCCCTCGAAGAGTCTGAAAACGGCCAGGTCCCCTATAGCGACTATCTTCAGTACTTCGCCGACTAGTAGCGCAGCACCCGGGCGCGATCGCCAGGCGAGGGTTCTCGGTGTCCGGGGGCTTCCAGTAGCCGGTAGGCACCAATGCCGGGATCTTCAGACCGCCGCTTCTTCGGGACGTAGCGAGCACCACACGAGTGGCGGGACAGACGGAAGAGAACGCGGTCGGGTCGAGGCTCACGGCGCCAACGATTGCGCTCGTGATGGTGACCAGGTCTCGGCGTGTCGATGCTTGCCGGCGTGACGCAGGCGTGCGGCGTTGAAAGCGAACGGCACTGCGGCTAAGCGCTCCTACGAGGGCTCCGGCTCTCTGGCCCTAAGCAGGATGGCCGCCAGGCTCAACTGAGGGTTTTCCCACTCTGATCCCCACCAAACGCCGAAGGGTAGGGGGCCTGAGGGGCCTCGGCCTGTGACGGTCCTCACAGTCACGACGCGCCGACCGTGCTCGCCCTCCCCTCAGGGCGACTTAGCTCCACTTAGTCCCCCATAATGCTGTGAACGCAAAAGCCGCCGTAGCCCCTGGAGGACCCGTGCGACCCGCCCGCCTCGCGATCGTCGCCGTAGCCGCGGCTCTCGCGGCCGGCCTCGTGCAGGCCCCGGCGCTCGCGGAGACCTCGGCCCCGATGACGTCTCCCGCCTCGGTCAGCGTTTCCGCCGATGACCTGCCTGCAGAGCCACCGGTCGACACCAGCGTGCCTGCGCCCACCGCTTTGGTGGCGACGACCGGTGCTGGCTCCGTCACCATCTCCTTCACGGCCCCTGCGACCACCAAGGCGATCACCAACTACGAGTGGTCTGACCAGGGTGGAAAGTGGGTCCGCTTCGATCCTTCCGTGACGGCTAGCCCCGTGACGATTACCGGCATCCAGGTGGGGCAGCCCTACTCCGTGGCACTGCGTGCAGTGACTGCTGACGGCGTTGGAGCAGCATCCGATCCGGTGGCTTTCAGGATCGAGCCGCCTGTGCCGCCGAAGCCGACCAAGCCTGTGGTCTTCGAGGCAGAGGGCAAGGCGCTGGGCAAGCCCACGGGCAGCAAGGTCATCACGCTCCAGCCCGGCACCGTGCTGAAGATGCGCAATGTGCCCGAGGGCTCCAACATCAGCATCGTCGACAAGAAGGATGCTCAGTTCGCCATCGCCGTGCGCGAGGCGGATAAGGCTCGGATGTGGGTCACTGACAATCTGCCACCGGCCCGTCGACTGTGGGTAACGGTTACCGACAGCGCAGGCAACGTCATTGGCAGGACCAACTTCAAGATGGGTCGGGCCGAGAAGACCTTCACCCTGGACGTCTGGCCCAAGGGCACCGACATGGGCTCGGGCGTCCCACTCGTCGTGGATTTCGGTATCCCCATTACCAACAAGGCCGAGGTCGAGCGCGCCCTCGTCGTCACCTCCGACAAGGACTTCGGTGAGGCCGGATGGTTCTGGGTCGACTCGCAGAGGGCCGTGTTCCGCCCGCGCGACTACTGGCCCGCACATGCCACGATCACCCTCAATGCCAACCTCAGCTCGGTTGAGGGAGCCAAGGGTGCATATGGACCGAAGGTCTCGTCCAGCTTCAAGACCGGTGACCAGGTCGTGCTCAAGGTCAACCTCACGAAGCACACGATGAAATACACCCGCAATGGCGTGCAGGAGCAGGTGTTTGACATCTCCGGCGGCAAGGCAGGGTGGCTGACCGAGTCGGGCACCAAGATCCTCACGGCGCACATCCCCGACAAGCGGCTCTACAACCCAGACCCCGAAGAGGGATGGGATGTCACCGTCAAGTGGGCGATCCGCGTGAATGACAACGGTGAGTACATCCACGATGCGACGTGGAACTACAGCCTTGGCTACGCAAATACTTCGCACGGTTGCACCAACATGTCCTACGACGACATGGGCTGGCTCTACCGCAATACCAAGTTTGGCGATGTAGCCGAGTACACCGGCAGCCCCGACAAGATGGGCACCGACGACTACCTCGCCGGCTACTGGAACTACACGTGGCCCGAGTGGAAGCGCGGCTCTGCCCTCTGGCAGGACGGCTAGTCCGCTCCCCAAGCCCCGCATCGAGCCCGGTTTCTGCGGGACACTCGTGATCTGGGCTCGCCCCGCTGGCGCTCGCCCGTCGACGCGCCCCAGAACTCGCTCCGCGCCAAAACTCGCCCCGCGCCAAATCTCGCCCCGCGCCAAAACTCGCTCCGCGCCAAAACGACGCTTGGGGTCGGCTGAGGGCCGGTGGAAGCGTCCCGAAGGGTCGTTTTCGCTCGATTTCCCCCTCGTTCCACACGACACGCGTGATCTGGACCACGCCCTGAGGCCCCCTCGGCTCAGCGGCCCGGCCCCCCATGTCACCGTTTACATGGCCCTCACGAGGGGCCGCGGGTCCAGGCCCGAGCGCTGGTCGGCACATGGCCATCGATCGGGCCGGGCGCCAGCCCTGGGCCCGAAGGGAAGGATGAGCCATGTTTGGACGCAAGAAGCAGAACGACGGAGAACTGACCTTCCGCCAGCTGTGGGACCGTGAGCGTGAGCGCGCGATGACCCCGGCCGAGCGCGCGGAGATCGACGCGATCTTCTCCCGCTACGCCTGAGCCAGCAGGCTCACCAGTAGTGGACGCGTGACAGGGGGGCCGTCCCGATAGGGGAGCACCTCAGCGGGCTCCCCTGCCAGGTCACGGCCTCCCCGTCCGCAGAGACGACGACCTCTCCCAGCACCCCGTGACGCACCATGTGGCTGCTACGCACGGTGCGGCATCCGCGCGTCACGATCATCGGCCGATCCAGCGGCGCTAGTGCTGCGGCTCGTGGATTCGTGATGATCGATCCGAGTCCTCGTGGCGCCCGTCCGAGCGCGCCGAACTGCTCAGCAAGCCGCAGCGGCTCTGCACCGTCGATGGTCGCGTTGGGATCACCGGTCGCCCCCCAGGCGGGATAGCCCGCGACCAACACGAGTTGCGGCTTGGCCGCGAAGGATCGCGGATCCCACAGGACGATGTCGGCCCTGTGCCCGACGGCGAGTCGGCCCACTTCATGTGCGAGGCCATGCGCGATTGCCGGGTTGACCGTGATCTTGGCGAGGTAGCGCAGGATGCGATCGTTGTCGTCGCCTGATGCATCGGCGCGATCGCCTGACTGGACCGCCTGGGCGTCGGCCATGGCGAAGGTCCGCCACCAGGTCTCGCCCGCGCGGCCCATGCCGAGAGCGTCGGACGAGGTGATGGGGATGACCCCGAGATCGTGGAGTCGGTTCTCAGCGGCCATCGTGGACTCGCGGATCCGCGCCCGTGCGATCTGCAGGTCGCTCTCTCGGTCGGCGGCGAGCCCGTGGCAGAAGAGCACCATGTCCAGGGTCTCCGCCGCCGCATTGATGCCGTAGGGGATCGTCGGATTGGTCGACGAGGCGATCACGTGCTCCCGGCCCGCGAGGGTGAGTACGTCGGGGGCGTGACCTCCCCCGCCTCCCTCGACGTGGAAGGCATGGGCCACGCGCCCATCGAGCACAGCCAGGGTGTCGGCCACGGAGAGCGTCTCGTTGAGGCCGTCCGTGTGCAGGGCCACCTGGACGTCGATGTCATCGGCCACCCGCAAGGCGGTGTCGATCGTCATCAGGGTCGCGCCGGTGTCCTCATGCACCTTGAAGCCGGCGATATGGGCGTCTGCGGCTTCGTCCAGTGCGGCGCGGCGCGCAGACGAGGCGCGACCGAGGATCCCGACGTTGAGGGGCACGGCCTCGAGCGCCTCGCGGGCGATGCCGAGGAACCACGGCGAGTTGATGCCCACCCCCCAGACCGGGCCGGCTTCCTGGGCGAGCACCGTCGTAACGCCGGAGGAGATCTCGGACTCGAAGACGCGGGGAGCCATGGCGTGCACGTGGGTATCGATACCCCCGGGAGTGACGATGAGCCCATCGGCGTCGACCACGACGGTGCCGGATCCGACGACAATGTCGACGTCATCGGATACGGCGGGGTTGCCTGCCCGGCCGATGCCGCTGATGCGACCCTCGCGGATTCCGATCGAGGCAACCCGCACTCCATCGACCGGGTCGAGCACGATGGCATTGGTGATCACCAGATCGCAGGACTCCCGCGTGGTCACCGGCGCCAGCCCGATTCCATCGCGACCTGTCTTGGCGAATCCGACGTGGAATTCATCGCCTGCGTCGGCGACGCGCTCGGGGATGCCCAAGCGCAGACCGGTCGCACCGAGGCGGATCACGTCACCGGGCTGTGGGCCGTAGTTGCTCATGAGGGGGTACCTCGGCGATCGGCCACAAGGCGGGCCACAGCGCTGTCTGCCTGGGCGAGGTCGTTGACCTCCGCACCGCCGACGACGTCCAGGTAGCCGCACCGACGCAATGCCGCGAGCGCTCTCTCGCGCACCGCGGGATCATCTACGGATCCCTCGACGACGCCGGTGTTGCCGACGACAACGCGGTCACCTCGCAGCTGCGTGGTGGGCAGGGTGGTCGACTCGCCCGCGGGAAGCCAGACCGTGGTGCCGGCAGGCACCGCGAGGCGACGACCGAATGCGGCTTCACGGTCAAGGCGCAGTCGCGGATTGACCTCGGCGAGGTGGATGTGCGAGCTGATCGCGATAGCCGTCGCGGCCTCATTGCGGATCTCGATCTCGAGGTCGCTCTCGGGCGCGGGGGAGCCCTGGTCGTCGCCGTGAGTGACGTCCCACAGATCTGTGACGACGACGAGGCGAGTGCCATCGTCGAAGCGAGCCTCGACGCGTACGTCGGAAAGCAGGTCAGGGACCTCAGCCATCACCTCATCGCGGCTGAGGAGGTGACGCGCGCGCTCGCGCACGGTGGGCAGGTCGACTCCGTCGCGTGCCATTTCGCAGACCGCGTCAGCGATGTACGCCGTAGCCTCCGGCACGTTGAGGCGCAAGCCGCGCGCGCGCCGAGCGCGCGCCAACTCTCCCTGGAGGAAGAGGAGTAGGCGGTCGGACTCGCTCGGAGTGAGTGCCACGTCAGGTGCCGAAGGTGCGCATGCCGCGACGCCACGTGCCACGCACGGCAATGGCTCCGATCCCCATGGGATCGACCGCACGCGGGTCGGAGTCGAGGAGCACGACATCGGCCACCGCGCCGGGCCTGATCAGGCCGGCGTCGTCGCGCCCCGCTTGAAAGGCCACGCCCAGCGTGTACGCGGCAATAGCGTCATCGACGCTGATCCTCTCCTCGGGCATCCACGGAGGGCCGTCCGCCGTCATCTGACGCGTCACCGCCACCTGGATTCCCTCGAGTGGCGCGAAGGTCGTCACGGGCCAGTCGCTGCCGAATGAGATACGCGCCCCCATGTTTGCCAGCGTGGCCGTCTGGAACTGCCGGTGCGTGCGCTCCGGTCCCAGTCGCGGTGCGGTGAGCTCGG
>JBMOIL010000135.1:0-6618 GCA_049317345.1 Candidatus Nanopelagicales bacterium | reverse complement strand
TGGCACGACGAAGACGTCCTCGACATCCACGAGTCCGACGCCGAGACCCGCGGGATCACGGATGGCACCTGGGTGACGATCGCCAGTCGCGTCGGCACGACCGTCATGCGCGCCCACGTGACCGATCGCGTGCCCCCCGGCGTCGTCTACACGACCTTCCACTTCCCGGGCAGCGGCGCCAACGTCATCACCACCGAATACTCCGACTGGGCGACCAACTGCCCGGAGTACAAGGTGACCGCGGTCGAGGTCACGCCCACGCTGAGGGGCCCCGAGGCGACCGCTGTCGCTGCGGGCGCGGAATCGATTCACGCCTAGCCGTGCGCATCGAAACCCTCACCCGGATGTCCGGGCAGATCGCCACCAACTGCTCGGGGCTCACGGACGAGCAGGCGGTGGCCCGCATCAGAGACCACCTGAAGGCCTTCTGGACCCCGGTCATGATCGCCGAACTCACGGAGTACGACGTTGACCATGTGGGCGAGCTCGATCCCCGTGTGAGCACGGCATTGGGTCAACTCGTCGTCTGAATTTCCACTGAAAGTTGCCTGGGATAGGGCGTCATGCCCTTGGATGGGGGTTCACCCCCCAGAGGAAGGAATCGCCATGGCTAACGACGACATCGAGGTCGGCGAGTCCGTCGAGATCACCGAGCTCGTGGACGACAACGGCAATGTGATCGGCACGGTCGTGGACGACGTCATGGTCGTGACCAGCGAGGACGGCTCCATCGTCGAGGAGACCATCGACGTCTTCGACGCGGACGGCAACCTCGTTGCTGAAGAGGACGTCGTGGACGTCTACGACGCGGACGGCAATCTCGTCGCCGAGGCCGGCGAGATCATCATCGAAGGCTGATCCTCAGCGGATGGAGACGTAGTACTTCACGAGCGTCTCCTCCACATCCCAGCGGCCGTACCAGCCGCGAGGGAAGATGACGGTGCTGCCCTCGGAGATCTCCGTGACGGTGCCATCGGCATCAGTGACCCGGGCGCGCCCGGCGAGGATGATCACCGATTCCTCGTCCGGGCGGTCCTCCACCGTCCAGCCACCGGGCGTGCACTGCCACAGCCCGGTCTCGACGTTCTCCCACGTCTTGAGGATGACTCCGCTCGTCATCGGCTCGCCCGAGTCAGCGCCGGGCTTGAGGCCCCAGTCCTCGAGACGGTCGTAAAGCGACTTCCAGGTGCTGGCGACGACGGCGGGGTGTGACATGGGTCCTCCTGAAGGTGAGACGCGCATTCTAGTGAATCAGGCCGCTAGGGTCACTCACATGAAACGACGTCCTGTGATCGTCGCTATGGCACTTGCCTGCGCGACACTCCTGGCGGCATGTGGTGGCCAGTCTGCGACGAGCGAGAGCCCCGCTCCGGAAGCCGTTCCCACTGCCTTCGCGGATCCCGAGGCCGCCTTCGCGGATCGGAAGGCGAGCGGGGAGGACCTCATCAACGCATGGTTCGGGCTGTTGGCGCTCACAGGGCGTGGAGCTGGCGAAGTCGCGACCACTCCCGAGGAAGTGGAAGCGGGTATGGCCATTGTCAGGCCCTACCTCGATCCGGCGTTCACCCTGATGCGAGCAACAGGCCAGCGGTATACGGCGGGCAACTTCGTGCCGCTTGATATCGATGACTTCGAACTGTCGGACTTCGTCGTGACTGAGCCGCGGGAGGACATCCGCGTGATTCGCTACTTCGTCAGGGAGCCTGGAGCGACTGCGCCGGACGCGGGCGTCGTCATGGGGGCGGAGAAGGCCCCGCGCATTTCGGTGTTTAAGTGGGACGAAGTGCTGGGCCACTGGGTGGCGGTGAGCTACGCCAACTTCAACACTTCTGTCGCCGCGATCTGCGGTCAGGCCCCGATCCCCGTGAGTGGCGAGCCACCCGTCACGTCCGCGGAGGACCTCGAGTTGGGGACGTCGCTCGTCGAGCAGCACCGTGCCATCACATTGGGCCAGGTCAAGCAGTCCATGCGTCACGCGGAGGGACAGATTCAACTCGCTGATGGCCAGGGTTGGCCGACGGCCGACGGGAAGCCCATCGAATGGTCTCCGGCATCGGCGTACGAGGCCGACAACATCGGCATCGCCCGAAACGGTGATCTCCTCGTCGCCTCCTTCGATGCCGTGGTGAGGGACATCGTCATGGAGGGGGATGAGTATCGCGACACGGCGTCCCCGCGCCTGCTCACGTATCTGCTCAGCCCGGAGGGGAAGTGGGAGTACATCGCCCTGGCGAACTTCACGGTGCCCCAGGAGATCCCTGCAGAAGTGGACTGCGTCTCCCTGGGCTCCTGATCCCTCACGCCGGTCCAGGCTGGCAAGATAGGGCGGCACGCCTCCGTAGCTCAGTGGTAGAGCAACCGCCTTGTAAGCGGTAGGTCGTCAGTTCAATCCTGACCGGGGGCTCCCAGGTGTACTAGTCGAGGGTGCAGGGCCAGGTGACGGTCGTGCGCGGCTCGGGGTCCTCGGGCCCGTCGGGGTAGGTCTCCCAGGGAGCACCCGTCGGGCGGTGGCCGGAGGCCGCAAACCACTCTTCGATCGCGGCGTACGCCGCGGCGACTCCCGCGTAGGTCCCCACGTGCGTGGTGATCGCAGCGGTGCCACCCGGCAGCGTGATGGTGTGCACCTCACCGTCGAGATCGAGGTCGGCGGGGCACGGGAATCCTGCCTCGACACGGAAGCCGCCCTCGACCAAGTCGTAGCGCGCGAAGGGCATGTCATCGACCGGCACCGCTGCTTGGGCCAGCGCTGCTAGCACGCGCTCGAAGGCTGTCCCCAGGAAGGAGCTGACCTCCTCCGTCGAGCAGGTGCCGGAGACCACGGCGGCGTGCTGCGAGTCGATCTGCGCGGTGTGGATGTCGTAGGTCATGTCTCAAGACTACGCCGCGACGCGTGAGCGCTGACCGGGGCGTGTGATGGTGGCTACTACCGTGGGCGGCCGTCCTGCCTAGTTGGCTCGGAACCCGTCACGGATCACCCGGCGTGCCACCATAGGACCATGCAGGGGTTGGCGGCGACAGCCCGGTCCATGGGCCAGGGCCTCGCGGAGGAGTGGGCTCCCGCCGATCTCGTGCGTCTCATGGCTCAGGCGGTCGCTGACTTCGAGACACTCCCTGATGAGGCTTCCCGCGTTGAGTTCGTCAGCGAGCCCACACTTATCGGTGATGAAGCATGGGATGCAGCCATCGCTGCCCTTGCGGTCCATCTCTGTCGAATCGGCGGCTTCGAACGCACTCCCGACTGGACGCGTGCCCGCGAGCGATACAGCTCGCGCATCACGTGGCTCACCCTGCCACCGGGGAGCACGATGCAGGCGTTCGTCTACCAGCGGACCCCCATCTACTTCAAGGCACGTGGAGTCATGCTCGACGAGGCAAACCTGGTGTCGGTATGACCGAGCTCTTCGGCCGCGAAGACATCGTCGACCTCCTCAACGACCTCGGGCGGCGGCTGGATGACCGCGGACTGCGCTTGGACATCTACGTCGTCGGGGGCACCGCGATGGTCTTGGCATACGACCGCACGCGACTCACGCGCGATATCGATGCGGTATGGGATCAGGTGGATCCCGTCGCCGAGGCCATTGCCGAGATCGCGGAGGAGCGAGGCCTGCCGCGAGACTGGCTCAACGATCGGGTGCGACCGATGCTGCCCCGAGTCTTCGATGAAGGCCAGGTCGAGGTCCTCACCGGACCAGGGCTTGCCGTGTCGGTGGCATCGGCAAGACATCTGATCGCGATGAAGGCGAGGGCAGCACGGGATGCCCGCGACCTCGATGACCTCGTGCTCCTGTGCGCGCGCGAGGGAATCGACGAGGTGACGCAGGTGCTCGCCATCGCCGACGAGGTGTGGGGGCCCGGCATGCTGCGGGAGGAGACGGTCTTCGCTGTCCGCGAAGGCCTGATCGACCGCGGCATGGGTGAGTAGGCCTGACCTAGAAGAGCCCCACCACAGCGCCGTCGACCAGGTCGATCCGCTCGGCAGCAGGCGCTTTGGGCAGACCGGGCATGGTCATGATGTCGCCGCAGACCACCACGACGAACTCCGCTCCGGCCGATAGGCGCACCTCGCGGATATCGAGACTGTGACCCGTCGGCGCACCGCGCAGGGCGGCATCGGTAGAGAAGGAGTACTGCGTCTTGGCGATGCAGACCGGTAGGTGGCCGTAGCCCATCTCCTGGAGCTCCTTGAGCTGAGTGCGCACCTTGGAGCTGGCCGTCACCTCATCGGCCCGATAGACGCGGGTGGCGATGGCCTCAATCTTCTCCCAGAGCGTGGCCTCATCGGGGTAGACGAAGGTCACCTCACTGGGCTGCTCGCACATCTCGACGACCGCCCGAGCGAGATCCTGGGTGCCCGCGCCGCCATCGGCCCAGTGCGTGGCGAGCACGACCTGGGCGCCTGCGTCGGCGACGAGCCGGCGCAGCAGATCGACCTCTCCTTGAGTGTCCGAGGTGAAGTTGTTGATCGAGACGATGACGGGTACGCCGTAGACATCGCGCACATTCTCGATGTGGCGGCGAAGGTTGACGATGCCCTTCTCGAGCGCACCGAGATCCTCATCCGTGATCGTCTTGAGGTCCGCGCCGCCGTGGTATTTCAGCGCCCGGATGGTCGCGACGATGACCGCGGCCGATGGGCGCAGTCCTGACTTGCGGCACTTGATGTCGATGAACTTCTCCGCCCCGAGATCGGCGCCGAAGCCAGCCTCGGTGACGACGTAGTCGGCGAGCTTGAGAGCGCCCTTGGTCGCGATGACGGTGTTGCAGCCGTGTGCGATATTGGCGAAGGGGCCACCGTGCACGAAGGCGGGGGTGTGCTCGAGGGTCTGCACGAGGTTGGGCTGGAAGGCGTCCTTGAGCAGGACCGTCATGGCGCCATCGGCATCGAGATCCCGTGCGCGAATGGGCTGCTTGTCGCGGTTGTAGGCGACGATGATGTTGCCAAGGCGCTCCTTGAGGTCCTCGAGCGAGGTCGCGAGGCAGAAGATCGCCATGACCTCCGAGGCCACGACGATGTCGAAGCCGTCCTCACGCGGGTAGCCGTTGGCCGGCCCGCCCAGGCTGACGACGATGTCGCGCAGCGCACGGTCGTTCATGTCCATGACGCGCTTCCACGTGACGCGGCGCACGTCGATGCCCAGGGCGTTGCCGTGGTGGATGTGGTTGTCCATGAGCGCCGCGAGGAGGTTGTTGGCCAGTCCGATCGCGCTGAAGTCACCGGTGAAGTGCAGATTGATGTCCTCCATCGGCACGACCTGGGCGTAGCCGCCGCCTGCTGCCCCGCCCTTCATGCCGAAGACCGGGCCGAGCGACGGCTCGCGCAGGCAGATCATCGCGTCCTTGCCGATGCGGCGCAGTCCATCGCCGAGGCCGACCGTGGTCGTCGTCTTGCCCTCGCCCGCCGGGGTGGGGCTGATGGCCGTGACGAGGATGAGGTGCGAGCCGGGTCGCTCCGGGAGTGAATCGAGCCAGGCGTTGGAGACCTTGGCCTTGTAGTGGCCGTAGGGCTCGAGGGCCTCCTGCGGGATGCCCAGCGAGGCGGCGACCTCGGAGATGGGATCCATTTCGGTGGCCTGGGCGATCTCGATATCGGTGGGCATTGCTATCCCTTCGCTGCGCGTACGGCCTCGACGAGTGCGGGCATGACGGTCGCGGCATCGCCGATGACGGCGTAGTCGGCGAACGACATGATCGTCGCGTCGGGGTCGGTGTTGATGGCGATCATGGTCTTGGCGTTCTTGCACCCGGCAATGTGCTGGGTGGCGCCGCTGATGCCCACGGCGATGTAGAGGTCTGGTGCGACCTTGGTGCCCGTCTGGCCGACCTGCTCGGCATGCGGGCGCCAGCCCGCTGACGTCACGACGCGCGAGCAGCCGACGGCACCGCCGAGCAGTGCGGCGAGCTCCTCGAGGGGACCGAAACCGCCCTCGCCCACCCCGCGACCGCCGGAGATGACCACCTTGGCCTCGGCGAGGCTCACTCCGCCGCCACCACCGCCCACTCGGTCGACGACGCGCACGGCGAGGTCGGCATCGGTGAGCTCGGGTGCGAACTCCACCACCGCGGCGGGGCCGGAGCCCGTGACCGGGTCGGCCGCGAAGGCATGCAGGGCCGTCGTGGCGATGAGCATCGGCGCGTGGACGCGGGCGTCCTCGAGCACATTGCCTGCCCAGCGGTTGCGCGTCACAGTCGAGGCGCCGTCACCGAGCACCATGGCGGTGCAGTCGGCCGCGAAGGGCTCGTCGAGGATCGCCGAGGCGTGCGCGAGGACCTCATTGCCGCGCGGCGAGCCGACGGCGATGACGGCGGCCGGGGAGAGCTGGCGCGCCATCTGCGCGACGGCCCGACCCGATGCCATGGGTGCGTAGTCGGCGATGCGTGGGTCGACAGCGACGTGGGTCGTGGTGACACCGAACTCGCCGAGGCGCGCGGCGGCGGTGACGGCATCGGCCCCCACCATGACGGCCTGCACATCGGCGTCCAGGCCGCGCGCTGCCGCGACAGCCTGGAGCGAGAACTCGTCGAGGACTCCGCGATCGTGATCGACATAGACGAGGATCATGTGAGCACTCCGATCTCCTTGAGGACTTCGACGATCTGGGGAGCAGCCTCGGCGCC
>JBMOIL010000134.1:0-6764 GCA_049317345.1 Candidatus Nanopelagicales bacterium | reverse complement strand
AGTGCACCGCCAGGGACTCGAACCCCGAACCCGCTGATTAAGAGTCAGCTGCTCTGCCAGTTGAGCTAGCGGTGCGCGAGGAGGGACGCTACCACCCGAGGAGTGCTCACCGCACCGGGGTCCCCGGGTCAAAGGGGCCTCCGGTCCGGCTGCTGTCAGTAGGGTCCAGCGGTGATGTCCGCATCGCCGCGCGAGCGCCAGGGCCTGGCGATCGCCCTGCTCGGAGTCGTCGGCTTCTCCTTCTCCCTGCCCTGGACGGTCTGGGCTCTGGAGAGCTTCACACCCGTCTTCACCGCCACCGGTCGCGCGGTGATTGCGGCGGCACTCGCGATCGTCGTCGTCGCCGTACGCCGGGTTCCGTGGCCGAAGCGCCACCAGGTCAAGCCTCTGCTCTACACGATGGCAGGGGCGATCTTCGGGTGGCCGATCCTCATCGCGCTCGCGCTCGAGCGGACGACGGCAGCGCACGCGGCAGTCATCGCTGCGGTGATGCCGCTCGTCACCGCGGTCATCGCAGTGCTGCGCACGCATGAGCGAGTCGCGCGGCAGTTCTGGATCGCGGCCGCGTGCGGCACGGCAGCGCTCATCGTCTTCGCCTTGCTGCGCGGAGGCGGTGAGGGAGGGGACTTCGTCGCGGACCTGCTCATCGCCGGTGCGGTTGTGGCCTCATCCTGGTGCTACGTCGAAGGGGCCACCTTGACGCGCCAGATGCCCGGCTGGCAGGTCATCTCGTGGGTGGTGATCTTCGCCCTGCCGATCACCCTGCCCGTGTCCATCGTCATCGTCGCGACCGGCGGAGTCACCACGCCCGTGACGACCCACGCGTGGGTCGGCCTGCTCATGCTCGGTGTTGTGTCGATCTATCTCGCGTTCTTCGCGTGGTACCGCGGGCTGGCGCAGGCGGGCGTCGCGCGGGGCGCGCAGACGCAGCAGCTTCAGGCACCGCTCACCCTGGTGTGGTCTGCGCTGCTCCTCGGAGAGGTGATCACGATAGGCACCGTCGTGGCCGCGCTGGCCGTCGTCGCATGCGTGGCATGGGCTGTGCGTGTGCGCGCGCCGAGCCCGGCCGCACCAGAGGAGTAGCGGCTACTCCTGACTTTGCCGGGAGTAGTCGCCTACTCCTACTCCACGCCGCAGGCGGCGACGTACATGTCAGCAGGCAGACCCGACTCGGCCTGTGGCGTCGCGCAGATCTCCTCGATCGTCGTGGGCACCCAGAACTGGCCCTCGGCGCGCAGGAACACGACGGTGGGGAAGGTCGAGCCCGATGCCTCGAACTCCGCATTGGCCATCGCCCAGCCGCCGTCGCAGCTGAAGTCCTCGAGGGCGACGAAGGTGGATCCGGGGTAGTTGGCCTCGAAGTCTGCCTGCACAGCGGCGCGGATCGTGGGCTCGTCGCAGACCGCCTGCCCGCCGACTGACGTCGGCTCGGCAGTGGGTGCGGATCCCCCGTCGCTCCCGCACGCGGCCAGCGCAAGTGCTGACGCTCCCGCGGCAAGCGCGAGTGCGAGGGGACGCCTCATAGAGCGAGCCTAGGTCGGCTTCGGTAGCGTCACCCCGTGCGCGAGGCCACCCCAGGGAATTCCCAGGATGAGAGTGACCGGAGTGCGCCCGTGATCCTCGCGATCGGTGGCAGCACGCGTGCGCAGTCCACCTCGGAGTCTGCTCTGCGCATCGCTGCGGAGGGTGCGCGTGAGGCCGGAGCCGAGGTGCAGATCCTCTCCGGCCCGGACCTCATGCTGCCGATCTACGACCCGGACGCGACCGACCGCGTCCCGGAGGCCACCCGACTGCTCGATCTCGCTCGCCGCGCGGATGGGCTCATCATCGTGAGCCCCGGCTATCACGGCGGATTGAGCGGGCTGGTCAAGAACGCACTCGACTACTTCGAGGACCTTCGGGGGGAGCCCCAGGGCCCGTATCTGCATGGCCGCGCAGTGGGGTGCATCGCGGTGGCCCACGGGTGGCAGGCGGCCGTGGGCACGCTCCACCAGCTCCGCCAGGTCGTCCATGCCCTGCGCGGCTGGCCCACTCCCTTCGGTGCGGTGGTCAACTCCTCCGAGATGCGTCTCGACGATCCGTCCGCGGTTCCGGCTGCCGTCGAGCAACTCCACCTGGTCGGACGTCAGGTTGTCGAGTTCGCGCACATGCGCCGCGCGTACGGCGCCTCACACCGTCCCGGACTGTCATGACGAGCCGGCGTCTGCCGCGGTGGAGCGAGATACAGCCGCTCATCGGCGACCTCCGCCCGCGCCTTGATCGCACGCAGGTGCTCCTCGACCGTTGCGCAAGCGTGGCGGATGTGCGGGCGCTCGCGCGCCGTCGTGTGCCGCGGGCCGTCTTCGACTACACCGATGGCGCAGCGGGGCAGGACGAGGCCAGCCTTCGACGCGCCCGGCATGCCTTCGCGCGCGTGGAGTTCCAGCCGCGGGTGCTGCGCGACGTACGCACCGTCGACACCTCGACGATGATCCTGGGTGAGCGCGCGGCGCTGCCACTCGTCTTCGCGCCGACAGGATTCACGCGGATGATGCACTCGGCGGGGGAGCCCGCTGTTGCCCGTGTGGCCCAGCGCCTCGGCATCCCCTACGGCCTCTCGACCCTGGGTACGACGTCCATCGAGGACCTGGCGGCGGCGGTGCCGGGTGTGCGCCGGTGGTTCCAGCTCTATCTCATGACCGATCGGGGCTACGGCGTCGAGCTCGTCGAGCGAGCCCGCGAGGCTGGCTACGACACGATCATCCTCACGGTCGACACTCCCGTCGCGGGCCGGCGTCATCGTGACGTGCGCAACGGCCTGACGATTCCGCCGCAGCTCACCCCGCGGACCCTCGCGGACATGGCGATGCATCCGGGTTGGTGGATGAACCTGCTCACATCCGAGCCGCTGTCCTTCGCCACCCTGACCAGCACGGGGGGCACGGTCGCGGACCTCATCACGCGAGTCTTCGACCCGGCCGTGACCATCGACGATCTCGACTGGCTGCGCTCGGTGTGGCCCGGACGGCTGGTCGTCAAGGGCATCCAGACGGTCGACGATGCGGTGCTGGTCGCTGAGCACGGAGCTGACGGCGTCATCCTCTCGACCCACGGGGGACGCCAACTCGAGCGCGCCCCCGTCCCCTTCGAGATCCTGCCCAGGGTGCGGGAAGCCCTGCAGGACCGCGTCGAGGTGCTCATCGACGGCGGGGTGCTCTCTGGCGCCGACGTGGTTGCGGCCCTCTGCGAGGGAGCGACGGCTGTCGCCGTAGGTCGGGCCTATCTCTACGGCCTCATGGCCGGCGGCGAGGCGGGCGTCCAGCGCGTGGGCGACCTCCTCTCCCAGGAGATCACCACGATGATGCAACTCCTCGGCCGGACGTCGGTGGCAGACCTGGGTGCCGACTGTCTGCGGCTACGAGACTGATCAAGTCGGATGCGGCCGGGCGCGCGCGGCGCTAGCGTCCCGGAATGGTCCAGATCCTGGAGTTCCGCCCCGAGCCCTCCCAGTACGCCTACACCTTCGGCGGGGTGGCACCCGTGGCTCGGGTCGCGCCGGGCACCGTCCTCAAGCTGTGGTCCGAGGATGCCTTCAACTTCGCGCTGCAGTCGGTCGATGACCTGTCGAGCGTCAAGGTCGATCTGCGTTACGTCAACCCGCAGACCGGTCCCTTCTACGTCGAGGGCGCGGAGCCGGGCGACACACTGGTCATCCACATCGTCGACCTGACGCCGGCGCGCGACTGGGGAGTATCTGCGGCGATCCCCTTCTTTGGGGGACTCACGTCGACGGGCGTGACCGCGATGCTGCACGACGCACTTCCGGACACCACGTGGATCTACCACCTGGATCGTGCGCGCAACACCGTGACCTTCGACGCTCGTTTCTCCGACCTGGCGATCGACCTGCCCGTTGAGCCGATGCTGGGCACGGTCGGGGTCGCGCCGCCTGCGGGCGAGGTGCGCACCTCGCTCGTGCCGGAGCGATTTGGCGGCAACATGGACTCGCCCGAGGTTCGCGCCGGGACCACGGTCTATCTGGGGGTCAACGTCGAAGGTGCGCTCTTCTCGCTCGGGGACGGGCACTACCGCCAGGGTGAGGGCGAATCCTGCGGCACCGCGGTGGAAGGGGCCATGAACTCGACGATCATCGTGGACCTCATCAAAGGCGCAGCGCCGGCGTGGCCTCGCATGGAGAATGACACTCACTGGATGGCGGTCGGCTCAGCTCGGCCCCTCGAGGACTCGTGGCGCATCGGCAACGTCGAGATGGTGCGCTGGCTGGAGGAGCTCTACGGCCTCCACACCATGGACGCCTACCAGTTGCTGTCCCAGGTGTCATTGGCTCCCATCGCCAATGTCGTCGACGCCAACTACAGCGCTGTCGTCAAGGCACCCAAGGCAATCCTCCCCTCGGCCTCGGCGTACGGCGGCATCCATGCTGACCTGCGAGCACGCGCTCGCCAACTCACCTAGTCGAAGGAGACACGATGGATCTCAAGGGCCAGGGGCTCAACGCACTCGTCACCGGGGGCACGCGCGGCATCGGCCGGGCCGTTGTCTCGGCGTTCCTCGATGAGGGAGTCAACGTCGCCTTCTGCGCCCGCTCTGCCGATGCGGTGGCCGAGACGACCCAGGCGCTCGGGGGAGCCGCGGCACGCGCCCACGGTTCGGTGGTCGACGTGGGTGACGCCCAGGCCATCCAGGATTGGGTGACGACCTCGGCGGCGGAGCTGGGCGGCATCGACATCGTTGTGAGCAATGTGAGTGCGCTCGCGATCCCGGACACCGAGGAGAGCTGGGAGGCGTCGATTAACGTCGATCTCCTCGGCACGGTGAGGCTCGTGAAGGCGGCCATGCCCTATCTCGAGAAGAGCCCGCACGGCTCCATCGTGACCATCTCCAGCGTGAGCGGCCGCGAGGTTGATTTTGCCGCCGGCCCCTACGGCACGATCAAGACCGCTCTCGTCGCCTACACCCAGGGACTCGCCAACCAGCTCGCCGACAAGGGCATCCGCGCCAACACCGTGTCGCCGGGCAACACCTACTTCGAGGGTGGTGTCTGGGAATCCATCAAGCACGGCAATCCCGACCTCTTCGCCACCGCGCTTGGGCTCAATCCCACCGGGCGCATGGGCACCCCCGAGGAGATGGCCGCGGCCGTGGTCTTCCTCGCCTGCCCGATCTCCAGCTTCACGACCGGCACCAACCTCGTCGTAGACGGGGCACTCACCCGAGGCATCCATCTCTAGTCCTGGAGTCCAGATGATCATTCACCGCAGTCCGTTTGCCGACGTCGAGATCCCCGATGTCACCGTGACCGAGCATGTCCTGCGGTGGGCTGATCGTGTCCCCGATCGACCGGCTCTGATCGATGGTCCGACGGGCCGCACCTATACGTATGGGCAGCTCGCGATGATGATCGCCAGCTTCGCCGGTGGTCTCGCCGCCCGCGGTCTCGGACCGGGAGACACCATCGCGCTCATGGCTCCCAACATCCCCGAGTACGCCGTCGCCTTCCACGGATCGGCTGTGGCGGGCGTCGCGGTGAGCACGATCAACCCGACCTACACGGCCGAGGAGGTGCGCTTCCAGCTGCGTGATTCGGGCGCCGTGCTTCTTATCACCATCGGGATGTTCGTCGACGTGGCGAAGGAGGCAGCCGAGGGCACCGCGGTCGAGGACATCGTGGTCATCGGGGACGCACCGGAAGGGACGCTTCCTGTCACGGCACTCCTGGGCGAGCCCATGGCGCAGGTCGCGGTCGATACCCGCGAGCACGTGGTCGTGCTGCCCTACTCCTCCGGGACGACGGGATTCCCCAAGGGCGTCATGCTCACCCACCGCAATCTCGTCGCCAACTTGTGCCAGATCGAAGCCGGCTTGGCGGTGGACGAGGATGAAGTTGCGCTCGCCGTGCTCCCCTTCTTCCACATCTACGGCATGCAGGTCCTCATGAACGGCCTGCTTGCCCAGGGCATCACCATCGTCACGCTGCCCCGCTTCGATCTCGAGCAGGCCCTGGGGATCATTCAGGAGCGTCGGGTGACCCGATTCTTCGCGGTGCCCCCCATCATCCTGGCGCTGGCGAAGCATCCCGTGATTGACAACTACGACCTGTCGTCCCTGCGGCAGGTCTTCTCCGGGGCGGCGCCACTTAGTGCCGAGCTCGCACTCGAAGCGGGTGCACGGATCAACTGCGAGGTGGTCCAGGGCTATGGCATGACGGAGTTGAGTCCGGTGTCGCATCTCACCCCGCAGGGGCACTTCAAGGCTGGGACTTCAGGGGTCACGGTGCCCAATGCGGAGTGCCGCATCGTCGACCCCGTCACCGGCGAGGACCAGCCGGTCGGCGGCGAGGGCGAGTTGTGGGTGCGCGGGCCCATGGTGATGAAGGGCTACCTCAACAACCCCGAGGCCACCGCGGCCACGATCGATGCGGATGGCTGGCTGCACACCGGAGATGTGGGCTTCATTGACCCGGACGGCCACCTCACCGTCGTCGATCGCGTCAAGGAGCTCATCAAGGTCAAGGGCTTCCAGGTGGCCCCGGCTGAGTTGGAGGCCCTCCTCCTCACTCATCCCGCGGTTGCCGACGCTGCTGTCATCGGTATCCCTGATGATGAGTCGGGGGAGTTGCCCCGGGCCTTCATCGTCCTCAAGCCCGGTCAGGAGATCGAGGCCGCCGACATCACCGACTTCACCCGTCAGCACGTGGCGACGTACAAGGTGGTCCACGACGTGGTCTTCACCGATGCCATCCCCAAGTCGCCCTCGGGCAAGAT
>JBMOIL010000133.1:0-6801 GCA_049317345.1 Candidatus Nanopelagicales bacterium | reverse complement strand
GACCTCAATCGCGTGCGCCAGCAGGTCATCCAGCTGCTCTCCGGCTACCAGGGCAAGGAGCCTGCCACTGCCGGCGGTCCCGCCGAGGGCACGCCGTCGACCTCTCTCGTCCTCGACCAGTTCGGCCGCAATCTCACCCAGGCTGCGCGCGAGTCCAAGCTCGACCCGGTGATCGGGCGCGAGAAGGAGATCGAGCGCGTGATGCAGGTGCTCTCGCGCCGTACCAAGAACAACCCCGTTCTCATCGGGGAGCCCGGCGTGGGCAAGACCGCGATCGTCGAGGGCCTGGCCCAGAACATCATCCGCGGTGAGGTGCCCGAGACGCTCAAGGACAAGCAGCTCTACACCCTCGACCTCGGCGCGCTCGTCGCCGGTAGCCGCTACCGCGGTGACTTCGAGGAGCGTCTGAAGAAGGTCCTCAAGGAGATCCGCACCCGCGGCGACATCATCCTCTTCATCGACGAGATGCACACCCTCGTCGGCGCAGGTGCCGCTGAAGGCGCCATCGACGCGGCCAGCATCCTCAAGCCGATGCTCGCCCGCGGCGAGTTGCAGACGATCGGCGCGACCACGCTCGACGAGTACCGCAAGTACGTCGAGAAGGACGCCGCGCTCGAGCGCCGCTTCGCGCCGGTCCAGGTCAATGCCCCCGACGTGAGCGACACCGTGGAGATCCTCAAGGGTCTGCGCGATCGCTACGAGTCGCACCACCGCGTCTCCATCACCGACGGCGCCCTCGCAGCGGCGGCGCGCCTGTCGGATCGTTACATCTCCGATCGCCAGCTCCCCGACAAGGCCATCGACCTCATCGACGAGGCGGGCTCCCGCCTGCGCATCCGTCGCATGACGGCACCGCCGGACCTGCGCGAGTTCGACGAGCGCATCGCCAATGTGCGTCGTGAGAAGGAGTCCGCGATCGACGCTCAAGACTTCGAGCTCGCGGCCCGCCTGCGCGACGACGAGAAGAACCTCCTCGCTGAGAAGGCCCAGCGCGAGCGCGAGTGGAAGGCCGGCGACATGGATGTCGTCGCCGAGGTCGACGAGCGCCTCATCGCCGAGGTCCTTGCCCTCATGACCGGCATCCCGGTGACCGACCTCTCCGAGGACGACGCCCAGCGCCTCATCCGCATGGAGGAGGAGCTGCACCGCCGCGTCATTGGTCAGGAGCAGGCGATCAGGGCGCTGTCGAAGTCGATCCGCCGCACGCGTGCGGGACTCAAGGATCCCAAACGCCCGTCGGGCTCGTTCATCTTCGCCGGGCCCTCGGGTGTCGGCAAGACCGAGCTCTCCAAGACGCTCGCGGACTTCCTCTTCGGCGACGAGGACGCGCTCATCTCACTCGACATGAGCGAGTACTCCGAGAAGCACACCGCGTCGCGACTCTTCGGCTCGCCTCCCGGCTACGTCGGCTACGAAGAGGGCGGTCAGCTCACCGAGAAGGTTCGCCGCAAGCCCTTCTCCGTGGTGCTCTTCGACGAGGTCGAGAAGGCCCACCCCGACATCTTCAACTCACTCCTGCAGGTGCTCGAGGAGGGTCGTCTCACCGACGCCCAGGGTCGGGTCGTGGACTTCAAGAACACCGTCATCATCATGACGACCAACCTCGGCAGCCGCGATGTCTCCAAGGGCGTCATGCTCGGCTTCGCCCCGGAGAACGACGACCTGTCGGCCTACGAGCGGATGAAGACGAAGGTGCAGCAGGAGCTCAAGCAGCACTTCCGGCCCGAGTTCCTCAACCGCATCGACGACACGATCGTCTTCCATCAGTTGAGCAAGGCCGAGATCGTCCAGATCGTGGATCTGATGATCAACCTGCTCGACGAGCGACTCAAGGATCGCGACATCTCCCTCGACCTCACGCAGTCCGCTCGCGAGCTGCTCGCCGAGCGTGGCTACGACGCGTCGATGGGTGCGCGTCCGCTGCGTCGCACGATCCAGCGTGAGATCGAGGATCCGCTGAGCGAGAAGATGCTCTTCGGCGAGATCACGCCCGGATCCATCGTGCTCGTGGACGCGGTCGATGGGGAGGACGGCAGGGACTTCACCTTCGCCTCCACGCCCAAGGCGGATGTCCCTGACACCCCGCCGGTCGAGACTGCTGGCACGGACTGATGCACAGGGAGGGATGAGTTGTGGCACGTGGCCCGCTCATCCCCGGCCTGCGCGAGTACGACGCCCCGCGACGGCGCCGATCGCCCATCTTCTGGATGTGGACGATCGGTGCCGTCCTGGCTGTCGTCGCACTCGTCGTCCTGGGCGGCCTAGTTGCGGGAATCGGCCCGCTGCGCGCACTCGGCACGGACGAGACTCCGCTCGACCCTGTCTCGTGGCGTCCGACCACCGATGCGCAGGTCATCCAGGTCGCCGTAGCCCTGCCCGAGGCCGGCCTGTGCACCGGTGATGAGGTCGTGGTGCGGGCGATCGAGAGGCCGACGCTCATCGAGGTGTCCGCCGTGCGCGCCACGCCTCGCGGTTCCGGCGCCTGCGCGGGGATCGGCATCGCGGGGGACCGCACCTGGGTCGACCTCGCACTCGACCTGCCCATGGGCACCCGCATGGCCGTGCGTCAAGAGGACCGGGTGCCGCTTGAGGCGGAGCCAGCCGTTCCCTAGCCCGGTAGGGCCCAGCGCCGCCGCGCGACGGGGACGACGAGCCCGTCTGCCACGAGCCCATCGAGTGCCCTGGAGCGCTGGACGGCATCGGGCCAGACGGCGTCCAGGTCCTCCTGGCGCACCGGACCCCCTGCCTCCCGAAGCACGGCGAGGAGCGCTCCGCGTGCCTGGCGATCGGATCCGACGTACCTCGGCTGCCGGCGAGGCGGTGGTCCCTCGGGTCGCCCCAGGGCCAGCCACCGACAGCTGCTTGCGATCGGGCAGCGGTCACAGGCCGGCTGGCGTGCCGTGCAGATGAGCGCGCCGAGCTCCATTACCCCTGCCATCCAGGCCGCACCGGCCCGCCGGGGCTGGATGCTGTCGGCGTACGCCGCCTCGGCGCGTGTCACTGCACCCTCGGGGAATGCGCGTCCATGGTCATGGCGGGCGATCACGCGCCGGACATTGGTGTCGAGGGCGAGAGCGCGCTGGCCGTAGGCGAAGGCCCGCACAGCCCCTGATGTGTACTCGCCGATTCCGGGGAGCGCTCGGAGCGACGCATCGTCGGCCGGCACGAGGTCGGCGTGATGATCGGCGATGCGTGCGGCTGATTCGTGGAGCCGCAACGCCCGGCGCGGATAGCCGAGGCGACCCCATGCCCTTATCGCCTCGGCGGGAGCATCCCCTGCGAGAGCGGAAGGCGTCGGCCACCTCGCCAACCAGGCGGACCACTCCGGGATGACCCGATCGACAGGGGTCTGCTGGAGCATCACCTCGGACACCAGGACCCCCCAGCCCCCGGGATGGGGCCCTGGAGCGGCCGGAAGACGCCACGGAAGAGGTCTGGCCATGTGGGTGAACCATCGCCTGATTGGACCGTCCTGGGCCCCCAGGTGGGTCTGAGGGGCCATCTGGGCCCCACTATTGGACCCCTCAGTGGGGGAGGAGCTCGAAGTGCGAGCCGCGGATTGCCGGGGCATACGCCGATGCTGTCATGCCCCGCCGAGATAAGGGGTACGGTGCTGACCCGTGAGTGGGCTCATGTCGCCGATCGGCCCCGAGGCGCCCGGCGTGTACTGGCGTCGGCGGATCGTGGTGCTCGTCGTTCTCCTCGCCATCCTCGTCCTGCTGTGGTGGCTGATCTTCGGCCGCGGCGGTGGCGGCGAGGCAGCACCGGAGCCCGCACCCACGGCCACCCCGACCGCCTCGCCCTCGCCGGAGCCGGCGCCGACCTCTGCGAGCCCGAGTCCCGAGCCCGGGCCCACGGAGATCACCGACTGCACCGAGGCCGACATCCTGGTCGAGGCCTTCGCTGAAGAGGCCATCTACCCGGTCGGCTCCACGCCCACCCTCACCCTGTCGGTGACCAACATCGGGACCCGTCCCTGCAAGCGCGACGTCGGTCCGGGGTCCAACGAGCTTCAGATCACCCAGGGCGAAGTGACGATCTGGTCCAGTGACGACTGCAATCCCAACGAGGACAAGGACAACGTGACGTTGGATCGCGGTGATGCCTTCGAGACCCAGCTGGTCTGGGACGGCTACCTCAGCTCGGCGGGATGCCCGCCGGACCAGCCCATGGCTGACGCCGGTGAATACACCGTGGTGGGGCGCAATGGCGCGTTGGTCAGTGCCCCCACGGCCCTCCGCCTCGAATAGGGGCGCTCCGAACTAGGCGTAGCGCTCGAGCAGGGAGCCTTCGGAAAGCCGCGAGAGGCCTTCGCGCACCGAGCGGGCCCGGGCCTCGCCGACTCCATCGACCGCCTGCAGCGATTCCGTGGACGCGCCCAGGATCCTTGGCAGCGAGCCGAACTTCGTTACGAGCCGCTCGATGATCGTCTCGGGCAGTCGTGGGATGCGGGCGAGCTGGCGATAGCCGCGCGAGCTGACCTGCTGGTCGAGCCCTTCCTCGCCTTCCTCGAAGCCCAGTGCCTTGGCCACTACGACCAGATCGAGCAGATGGGCGCCATCGAGTGTGTCGAGGGCTGCGGCGGCCCGCTCGACACGACGCCCACGACCGGTCGCGTAGTCGCGCAGGACGAGCGCGCGCTCCTCTCCCACCCCGGCGAGAAGCTCCGCGAGTTGGAGGGAGAGCAGGCGGCCGTCGGTGCCGAGCTCGACGACGTAGCCCTGGATCTCCAGTGCGATGCGCAGCACCATCTCGCCTCGCTGGGCGACCACCGCGACATCGCGCATGGTGACGAGGTCGTCGATCTCCAGGGCGGAGAGGTTGGCGCTCACCTCGTCGAGGCGCATGCGGTAGCGCTCGAGGGTGGCGATGGCCTGGTTGGCGCGGGCGAGGATTGAGCTGGAGTCCTCCAGGACGTGGCGTCGACCGTCGACGTAGATCGTCACGGTCGACATGGACTCGCTCACGGTGATTGTGGGGTGGTGTGTCTGACGCGAGACACGGTCGGCGGCGCTGTGGCGCGTGCCCGTCTCGTCGGTGGGAAGTGCGGGATCGGGGTGCAGGTGCACGGCCGCGCGCAGGATGCGCGCCGCGTCGTCGTCGAGGACGATCGCACCATCCATCTTGGCAAGCTCGCGCAATCGATTGGCGGTGAACTCGATGTCGAGGGTGAAGCCGCCACGCGTGATGACGTCGACCGAGCGGTCGAGGCCGAGGACGATGAGCGCCCCCGTGCGACCGCGGAGGATGCGCTCGAGTCCGTCGCGCAGCGGAGTGCCGGGAGCCACCATGGCCAGCACATCGCGAAGCCTGGCCTGCGCATCAGTAGCCATGCTCCCCCTTGTCGTCGGGCCATCAGCCTAGTGCGCGGGCTGCGCTCTAGCGGAAGCCCGGCGGGCGCGCGCTCTCGGCATGACCCTCGATTGCGCGTAGGCCGGCCTCGAGGTGGCGGATCTCGGTCACGCCGTCCACCCGGTCGCGTGACCCTGCCGGGACGAGGATCCGCTTGAAGCCCAGCCGCCGCGCCTCCGCGACGCGCTGCGCCAGGAAGGGCACCGGGCGCACATCGCCGGAGAGCGCAATCTCACCGATGGCCAGCACATCGGCGGGGATCGCCGTCTCGAGCTGAGCGGAGGCGATAGCCAGGCACACGGCCAGATCGGATCCCGGATCTGAGATCTGGGCGCCACCGACGGTGGCAACGAAGATGTCGCGCTGGGGAAGCACCTTGATGCCGGCCTGTGCGGTGACGGCCGCGAGAGTGACCACGCGTGTCGTGTCGAGGCCCGTGACGGTGCGCCTCGCCATCGGGCCCCCATCGGGAGACACCAGCGCCTGGATCTCCGCGAGCAAGGGGCGCCGGCCCTCCATGGTCACCGTCACGCAGGTGCCGGGGACGGGAGTGTCGCGCTGGCCGCGGAACAGCTCGGAGGGATCGACGACCTCCGCGAGACCCGAGTCGGTCTGCTCGAAGGCGACAATCTCGTCGGAGGGGCCGTAGCGGTTCTTGACCGCGCGGAGGAGTCGCAGCGCCGTGGTGCGCTCACCTTCGAAGGTGAGCACGGTGTCGACGAGGTGCTCGAGTGCGCGGGGCCCAGCGACGGAGTTGTCCTTGGTGGACTGCCCGATGAGCAGCAGCGGGATGCCGCGCTGCTTCGCCGTGCGGGTGAGGGCCTGTGTGACCTCGAGGACCTGGGCCACACCCCCTGCACGGCCCTCCAGCTCCGAGCTGGAGATGGTCTGGACGGAGTCGACGATGACGAGCGAGGGTCGATGGTGCTCGACCTGACCGAGGATCGTGAAGAGGTCGTTGTCGTCAGCGATGAGGAGCTGATCGGAAACTGCCCCAATGCGGCGCGCGCGCAGGGCGATCTGATCGGCAGACTCCTCGCCGGAGGCATAGAGCACGGCACCGGGGTGGCGCTGCGCGAAGGCATGTGCGACCGCCAGGAGCAGTGTGGACTTGCCGACGCCGGGCTCACCTGCGACGAGCACGACCTGACCGGCGACGAGCCCTCCACCCACCACCCTGTCGAACTCACCGGCACCCGTAGAGATGCGGCGTACGCGCTCCTCGGAGATGCCGGAGATGGGCTGCGCCGGTCGCACCTGCGCCGCGGCCTTGCCCGACTTGGCGGCCTTGGTCGTGGGCGCAGCAGCGACCTCAGCGACGGTGCCGAACTCCTGGCACTTGGGGCAGCGGCCCACCCAGCGCAGCGACGTCGCACCGCAGGCGTTGCACTGGTAGGAGACGCTCGACTTGGCCACGTCGGCAGGCTACGCGCCCAGTCAGACGCTCGC
>JBMOIL010000132.1:0-6935 GCA_049317345.1 Candidatus Nanopelagicales bacterium | reverse complement strand
GGCTCTCGCAGATCGACCCCCATCAGCCTCCCGACGAGGCCGTCATGGCCGCCCCGCGCGGTCGCACCGGCGGCGAGCGCCCGCCCGCCCTGCCCGACGGCTGGCTGGACTCGCCCTATCTCGACGCGGCCGATGCCGCGTGCGTGCGGGAGGCCGAGCTTTCTGTGAGCGGGGGCTAGGCCTCGAAGCGAGACTCATCGGTCCGTTCAGTGGCACACTGACCGAAGTCCCTAGCGGCAAGCGCTTGCGGCGTGATGCCATGACCCCGTGCCGACAGAAGCGCCCGTGCCCACCTACGTGTACGACTTCGCCCGAGGCCGCCGTGGCCAGTCCGACCTCCTCGGGGGCAAAGGTGCGAACCTCGCGGAGATGACCAGGCTGGGGCTCCCGGTGCCGCCGGGCTTCACCATCACCACCGAGGCGTGCCGCGCTTATCTCGAGCAGGGCCGTGAGCCCGCTGAACTCGCCGCGCAGGTGAGCGTCCAACTCGACCGCCTCGAGGAGCGAATGGGGCGACGCCTGGGCGATCCCGACGACCCCCTGCTGGTCTCGGTGCGATCGGGGGCGCGCTACTCCATGCCCGGAATGATGGAAACAGTCCTCAACATCGGACTCAACGACGCGAGCGTCAAGGGCATGGCCCGCATTTCCCATGACAAGCGCTTCGCGTGGGACTCCTACCGCCGACTCATCCAGATGTTTGGCAAGACGGTGCTCGACGTCCCGGGCCACTACTTCGAGGAGGTCCTCGACAAGGCGAAGTCCGACGCCGGGGTCGCCTCTGATGTCGACGTCCCGGCGACCGCTCTCAAGGAAATCGTCTCGGCGTACAAGGGTGTCATCAAGGAGCATGCAGGCAGGGAGTTCCCCCAGGCACCCCGCGAGCAACTCGACCTGGCGATCCTGGCTGTTTTCCGGTCGTGGAACACCGACCGAGCGCGGCTCTACCGTCGCCGCGAGCGCATTCCCCACGACCTCGGCACGGCTGTCAACGTCCAGGCGATGGCCTTTGGCAATCTCGGAGAGGGCTCGGGCACAGGCGTTGCCTTCACCCGCGACCCTGCCACGGGAGCTCCCGGAGTCTATGGCGACTACCTCCCCGACGCGCAGGGCGAGGATGTCGTGGCGGGCATCCGCAACACCCTGCCTCTCGTCGAGCTGGGAGAGCGCGACCCCGAGGTCTATGGGGAGCTCCTCGACATCATGCGTCGGCTGGAGCTGCACTATCAGGATCTGTGCGACATCGAGTTCACTGTTGAGCGCGGCAAGCTTTGGATGCTTCAGACGCGCGTCGGCAAGCGCACAGCGGCAGCAGCCTTTCGGATCGCGGTGCAACTCGTCGATGAGGGCGTGATCGACATGGACGAGGCCGTGCGCCGCGTCTCCGGAGCGCAGTTGGTGCAATTGATGTTCCCACGCTTTGCGAATGACACGGGTCATCACCTCCTCGCCCGGGGCGTGAGCGCATCACCGGGAGCGGCGGTGGGATCGGTCGTCTTCGACTCCCGCACCGCCACGGAATGGGCCAAGGCAGGCCGAGAAGTCATCCTCGTGCGCCGCGAGACCAACCCGGACGACCTGGAGGGGATGGTGGCATCGGCAGGCATCCTCACCAGCCGGGGCGGCAAGACCTCCCATGCCGCCGTCGTCGCGCGAGGCATGGGCAAGACAGCCGTGTGCGGGGCTGAGGAACTCGCGGTGGACACCTCGGCTAGGCGCATGGTCGCCCCCGATGGCACGGTCATCACCGAGGGCGATGTGATCTCCATCGACGGGAGCAGTGGTCAGGTTTTCCTTGGTGAGGTGCCCGTGGTGGCCAGCCCCGTGGTCCGTTACTTCGAGGAAGGCGTGGCGTCCGCACTCCACGATGCTGATGAAGCGACGCGCGATCTCATCAAGTCCGTTGATCGCATCATGCGCCACGCGGATCGTTCACGGCGCATGCTCGTCCGAGCCAATGCCGATACTGCACCGGACGCCGCGCGCGCACGCCGCATGGGCGCTGAGGGCATTGGCCTGCTGCGTACGGAGCACATGTTCCTGGGGGACCGCAAGCAGTACGTCGAACGGCTCATTCTGGCGGAGGGCCATGCGGGTAGGCAGTCGGCGCTCGAAGCTCTACTCCCTCTGCAGCGCGAGGATTTCACGCGCATCCTCGAGGCGATGGATGGTCTGCCCGTGACGATCCGCCTCATCGATCCGCCACTGCATGAATTCCTCCCGGATCGGACCGATCTCGCCGTCCGGGTGGCTCTGGCGGAGGCTCGCGGCGAGACGTACGAAGCGGATCTGCGTATGCTCCAGACGGTCAACCGGCTTCACGAGCAAAACCCGATGCTGGGCCTGCGGGGAGTGCGTCTCGGACTGGTCCTCCCGGGACTCTTCGCCCTCCAGGTGCGGGCGATCGCCGAGGCAGCGTGTCAGCGGCAGAAGTCCGGTGGTGACCCGCGTGCGGAGATCATGATCCCGCTGGTCGGATCGATCCAGGAGCTCGAACTCGTCGTCGACGAGGCCTCTCGCGTGCTCGCTGAGGTGGAGCAGGCCCAGGGCTGCCGCCTGCGCTTCCCCATCGGCACGATGATCGAGTTGCCGCGCGCCGCGCTCACGGCGGGGCAGATCGCTGAGGCAGCGGAGTTCTTTTCCTTCGGCACCAATGACCTCACCCAGACCACGTGGGGCTTCAGTCGCGACGATGTTGAGGCGGCATTCTTCTCGACGTACCTCGACAAGGGAGTCTTCGGTGTCTCGCCCTTCGAGTCGATTGATCGAGAGGGAGTGGGAGCGCTCGTCCGTATTGCGGTAGAGCAAGGCAGGGCGGTGCGACCCGGCCTGAAGTGCGGGGTCTGCGGCGAGCACGGTGGCGACCCTGAGTCGGTTCACTTCTTCGACGAGGTCGGCCTCGATTACGTCTCGTGCTCGCCCTTCCGCGTGCCGGTGGCCCGGCTCGAAGCCGGTCGTGCCTCCCTGGGGGCCGGTGGATCGGATAGCCGCTGACGCTCGCGGCGCTGACTTGGCCTACGGCTAGGGTCGGGGCGTGAGCATCCCACCCGGCTACACCCCTGCTGACGTCGAGCGGTGGGTGCACGACAGTCCGAGCGAGCGCTCACCCTTCACGCGCGACCGCGCCCGCGTGCTGCACTCCGCGGGCCTGCGTCGACTGGCCGCGACCACGCAGGTGCTCGTCGCCGGCAGTGCCGACTTCCCGCGCACGCGCCTGACCCACACACTCGAGGTCGCACAGATCGCACGTGAGATGGGGGCGGCGCTCGGGTGCGACCCTGATCTCGTCGACGTCGCTGGGCTTGCCCACGACCTCGGGCATCCACCCTTTGGTCACAACGGTGAGGTCGAGCTCAACCGCCAGGCCGCCTCGATCGGGGGATTCGAGGGCAACGCGCAGACGCTTCGCGTGATGACGCGGCTCGAGGCGAAGGTCATTGACCCCGTCACGGGTCGCAGCGTCGGTCTGGATCTCACGCGCGCCTCGCTCGATGCCTCGTGCAAGTACCCCTGGCCGCGCCGCGACCCCTCCACTGTCGACGATCGCCGCGGATCGGATCTCGGTGGCCAGTCGCACAAGTTCGGCTACTACGCCGACGACGCAGAGATCTTCCACTGGTTGCGCGAAGGTGCACCGGGGGAGCGGACCTGCCTCGAGGAGCAGGTGATGGACTGGGCCGACGACGTGGCGTATTCGGTCCACGACCTCGAGGATGCGCTCCACGCCGGGCTCATCACCCTGGACATGTTCACCTCCGCGACCGAGCGCGAGAACATCATGGACGTGGCACACCGCGGCTACCTGCCGCTCGTGGATCCCGCCTCGATCGGTGCCGCACTCGATCGTCTGCTCGCCCTCGACTACTGGCCCGCGTCGTACGACGGCTCGCAGCGCGACCTCGCGGCGGTCAAGACGGCGACCTCGCGGCTGATCGGCCGCTTCTGCGCGAGTGCCGAGCGTGCGACACGCGAGGCCTATCCGGGCGAGAGACTCACCCGCTATGCGGCCAACCTCGTGGTCCCGGACGACGTACGCGCGGAGGTCGCCGCTCTCAAGGCGATGACGGCCATCTATGTGATGAATCGCGCGGGTGCCGACGTGGAGTATGCGCGCCAGCGGGAGATGCTGGCTGAGCTCGTCGGGGCGCTGGTGCTGCGCGGTGGTCGTGACCTCGAGCCGTGGATCGCCCCGGAGTTCGACGCTGCTGCCGACGATGGTGGTCGGCTCCGAGTCGTTATCGATCAGGTCGCAAGCCTCACCGACGCGAGCGCCGTGGTCTGGCATTCCCGCCTCTGCCGCTGAGGAATCAGCCCCGGGGGATAGCGGCGGCGCGGGGTCGGCGGGGCGACCTAGGATCGGGTCATGGCGGGGCGCATCAGAGACGAGGATGTCGCCCTCGTGCGCGAGAAGGCCCGGATCGACGAGATCGTCCGCGATTACGTCGCCCTCAAGCCGGCAGGGGGCGGTTCGCTCAAGGGACTCTGCCCCTTCCATGACGAGCGCTCACCAAGCTTCCACGTCACCCCCAGCCGGGGCATGTACTACTGCTTCGGCTGTCAGGAGGGTGGTGACGTCATCACGTTCGTGCAGAAGCTCGACCACCTGACCTTCGCGGAGTCCGTGGAGAAGCTCGCCGGGCGCACCGGCGTGACCCTGCGCTACGTCGAGGGCGGTGCCGGAGTCAATCGCCAGCAGGGGCAGCGGACCCGACTCGTCGAGGCGAATCGCGCGGCGGAGGAGTACTTCATCTCCCGGCTCACCTCGCCCGAGGCGGCCCCCGCGCGCACCTTTCTCACCGAACGCGGATTCGATGCTGCGGTCGCCGACGACTTCCGGCTGGGCTTCGCACCGAAGTCCTGGGACTCGCTCACCACGCATCTGCGGCAGAAGGGCTTCACGGACGCCGAGCTCCTCGCCGGCGGATTGGTCTCCCAGGGCAACCGCGGCGTCTACGACCGATTCCGCGGGCGCCTGATCTGGCCTATCCGAGACCTCGCCGGAGATGTCGTCGGATTCGGTGCGCGCCGTCTGCTCGAGGACGACGACGGCCCGAAGTACCTCAATTCCCCCGAGACCCCGCTCTACAAGAAGAGCCAGGTCCTCTACGGCATCGACCGGGCGCGCAAGGAGATCGCGAAGCAGCAGCGGGTGGTGGTCGTGGAGGGCTACACCGATGTCATGGCCTGTCAGATCGCGGGCGTTCCCGTCGCTGTGGCCACCTGCGGCACCGCCTTCGGCGGCGATCACATCAAGGTGCTGCGCCGACTGCTCATGGACGACGATCGTCTGCGCGGTGAGGTGGTCTTCACCTTCGACGGAGACGAGGCAGGCCGGCGTGCCGCGCTCAAGGCCTTCGACGACGACCAGCGATTCGTGGCGCAGACCTTCGTCGCTGTAGAGCCGCACGGTCTCGATCCGTGTGATCTGCGTCAGCAGCATGGTGACGCCGCGGTGCGCTCGCTCGTGGACCATCGCGTGCCGCTCTTTGAGTTCGCGATCCGCTCGGCTCTCGCCTCCTATGACCTCGAGAGCGCTGAGGGCCGAGTCGCTGCCCTGCGTGAGGCCGCGCCCATCGTCGCCAAGATTAAGGACCCGGCCCTTCGCCCGGAGTACTCCCGTCGACTCGCAGGCTGGCTCGGCATGGACCCGGCCGGGGTGAGTCGGGCGGTGGGGGGCGGGGCCAACGCCACTGCACCTCCGCGACGCCCCGATGCGCGCGATCCGATCCTCGCGGTGCAGCGCGAAGCCCTCAAGTGCGCGCTGCAGGAGCCCGGGCTGGTGAGCGCCTGGTACGCCTCGGTCGAACCCGAGGCCTATCCCGACCCCACACTGCGTGCGGTGCACGAAGCCATCGCCGCAGCGGGCGGCCCACGCCCAGAAGTGGTGGGCCTTGCCTGGGTCGATGCCGTGCTGGCCGCATGCCCGGACGACGATGTGCGCGGGCGCGTGCGAGGCCTTGCGGTCGAGCCCCTGCCCGTCTCGCAGGAGGCCGATGCCCGCTACGCGACCTCGGTCATCGCCCGACTGCTCGAGATGGACGCGGCTCGACGCATCGGCGAGCTCCGCGGGAAACTGCAGCGCCTGGAGGAGGGTGCGCCCGAGCAGGCGGCCGCCTTCGCCGATCTCATGGCCCTCGAGTCATACCGCCGTGACCTGCGTGAGCAGCGCGAAGGCTGACATGGGACTGCTACGCCGGCCACCGGCAGAGGTGCGCAATGTTGTGCCCTCGGGAGAGCGAGTCCTGGCGTGGGGACGCGTGACGCCGGGCGGCGTCGCCGTGGCCACCGATGCTGCGCTCTACCTCCCCATCGGCGACGCTGGGGCCCGGCGGGTCGGCCAAGCCGCCCCTGTCGGGCTTCGCCTCGCCTGGGATCTCATCACCAAGGCGACCTTCAGCGAGGCCGCCGTGCTGGTCGTCGAGGGCCGGCCCGAGCCGAATGCCCGAGATCGTGCGTGGCGGGTCGTGCTCGAGGAGCCTGGCGCGCTGCCCACGGTGGTCTATGAGCGCGTCACCTCGAGTGTCGTGGTGAGTGAGCGGGTGGCCTTGCGTGGCGAGCTCGGCGCACGCATTGTGGCGCGACGAGCCGGCGAGGGCCTGAGGTGGACCGTGACCTTCGATGCGGGGCTTGATCCCCGAGATCCAGTGCTGCGCGCCGAGGCCGATGAGGCCCTGGCCGAGTTGAGGGCCACGCTCGGGGTCTAGGGGGCGTTGCTATCCTTCTATCCGCCAATCCCGCATAGCTCAATTGGCAGAGCACTCGACTGTTAATCGAGTGGTTCCTGGTTCGAGTCCAGGTGCGGGAGCCACGAAGAAGGGCCCCTGCCTGAGCAGGGGCCCTTCTTCGTCAGGTCGGTGTCGATCACCCGTAGGGGCGACCGGCCCACGAGAAGTGGGCGACGTTCCAGGAGTTCCAGACGTCGGTGACGCGCACAC
>JBMOIL010000131.1:0-6996 GCA_049317345.1 Candidatus Nanopelagicales bacterium | reverse complement strand
AGGCGCTTCACATGCTGGGAGAGCTCCACGGCGAGATCGCCGACCGCGATCCCGAGACGTGCATGGGCAAGGAGGTAGGCATCCGCCAGTCCGTCGCCCACCGCCACAGTGGGTCGCTCAGCGCCCTCCTCGAAGAGCAAAGCCAGTTTGCTGGCAGCGAAAGCGACCGGACCCCCGGCGAACGGCGTGATCACCAAGGAGGGTTCGGCGCCCGACAGGTAGGGAAGGCCACGTGACACGAGGTCGCGGTCAAGTCGCGGTACGCCGTGTTCACTGAGCAAGGTCGTGACGCCCGACACGTTTGCTAGGTCGATTTCGCCGACTCCATTTCCCCGAAGGAGTGGGTTGATCACAGTGTGAGTGAACCGTCGCACACACCATGCCACGCCAGCACTGACGATACGAATATCGAAGTCCAGACGGCGAAGGCCAATGAGTAGTTCGCACGCTTCTTGCCTCAGGGTGAGCCCAAGCGCTGCTTGGTCGGTGTGGCGTACGAGTTCGGCCAGGGACGATCCCGCGAAGGCCTGGGCGAGGAGCAGCGCGCCGGGATAGTGCCCCCACGGCACATCAGCCGATGCGCAATCCGCGACGGCCCGGTAGTACTCCGTCGGTGCGGCGTCAAATGACAGGCCGTCGAGCGAGGGCCACTCCGGGTGGTCGGGCAGCGACCGGTTGTCGACGCACCACTGGAAGACGGCTTCCGTGATGTCTTCATGGATAAGCGTTCCATCGAAGTCGAAGATCGCCAGCTGGCCCGGTGCATCCGTCAGGTCATCGAGGATCGCGGACACGCGTGTCGATGGGGAGTTCACGCACACAGGCTAGTGACTGCATCCGCGTTCCTGTGCCTGTGTGAATCCAGTGATCGCATCCCCGTGCGCAGCACATGCTCACGGAAGCCGATCAGTCCGGAATCTCCTCGTGGCAGGGCGCTGAGTCTTACGCTGGCCGGGTGACCGCCACCGCACCTGCTCCCGTGAAGCGTCGTCGCTGGCCCTGGGTCCTCGGGATCATCGCCATTGTCCTCGTGCTGATCCTGGCCATCATCTCGTCGTTCCTGCAGTGGACGGTGAAGCGCAGCTGGCCGCAGACTTCCGGCACCATCGAAGTCACCGGACTCGCCGCACCCGTGGACGTCGTTCGAGATGAGCTCGGCATCCCGACGATCTACGGCGACAGCCTCGCTGACCTGATGTACGCCGAGGGCTATGTGCACGCTCAAGACCGCTTCTGGGAGATGGACGTGCGCCGCCACATCACCGCGGGGCGCCTCTCGGAGATGTTCGGCGAGAGCCAGGTGCCCACCGACGCCTTCCTGCGCACCCTTGGTTGGAGGCGCATCGCGGAGCAGGAGGTGCCGATGCTCAGCGACACCTCGCGCCTCATGCTCGAGTCCTACGCCGCGGGCGTCAATGCCTATCTCGCGGGGCGTGCCAAGTCGGATATCAGCCTGGAGTACGCCGTCCTGGGACTCACCAATCCCGGCTACCTGATCGAGGAGTGGACGCCCGCGGACTCGGTCGCGTGGCTCAAGGCCCTGGCATGGGATCTGCGCGGCAACATGACCGAGGAGATCTACCGCGTTGTGCTCGCGTCGGCCACATCGGTGGAGCAGGCCGAGCAGGTGTTTCCGCCGTACCCCTTCGACCGCAACCGGCCGATCGTCGAGGGCGGAACCGTGACGGACGATGCGTTCACACCGGCGGCTGTCGGACCCACCGCCACTGCGGCGGCGGCCGCGATGCGCGTCTCTCCGGAGGAGGTGCCCGGCATTGCCGGCACGCTGCAGGGTGTCCTCGCCGCGTCATCGCTCCTCGATCCCTGGCTCGGTGAGAGCGGCAAGGGCATCGGCTCCAACTCCTGGGCCGTCGATGGTCGTCACACGACGACGGGCAAGCCGATCCTGGCCAACGATCCGCACCTCGCGCCGAGCATGCCGAGCCTGTGGTACCAGGCCAATCTGCGGTGTCGCACGGTCACGCCCGAGTGCCCCGTCGCCGTCGGCGGCTGGACGATGGCCGGTCTGCCCGGTGTCTTCATCGGCCACACCGATCGCTTCGCCTGGGGTTTCACCAACACCGGTCCCGATGTCACTGACCTCGTGCTCACCAAGGTCGAGGGCGATGCCTACGAGTACGACGGGGCGCTCGTGCCACTCGACGTACGCACCGAGCGCATCCAGGTCGCGGGAGGTGACCCGGTCGACATCACCATCCGCTCCACTGAGTCCGGCCCGATCATCTCCGACGTCATCGAGGCGGGGGACAACTACGCCACGATCGGGGCCGAGGCTCCGGTGCCGGCTCCCGGCTACGCCGACGCCGGCGATCCGGGCAGTGACTACGCCGTCGCACTGCGCTGGACCGCACTCGAGCCCGGCACGACGTTCGATGCCTTCGCCCTGCTCAGCAGCGCCCAGGACTTCGCGGCCTTCCGTGAAGCGGCATCGATCCTCGAGGTGCCCGCGCAGAACCTCCTCTACGCGGACATCGACGGCAACATCGGCTACCAGATGCCCGGCCTCATCCCCATCCGCGAGGGATACGACGGCAAATGGCCCGTGCCCGGCTGGTCCAGTGAACTCGGCTGGAATGGGCACATCCCCTTCGAGGCATTGCCGTGGGCCTACAACCCACCGGAGGGGTGGATCGTCACCGCCAACCAGGCGGTCGTCGGGCCGGAGTACCCCTACTTCATCACCGACGACTGGTCCTACGGCGCGCGCAGCCAGCGCATCGTCGACGTGCTGACCGCGCAGATCGAGGAGGGGCGCGCCTTCACCGTCGCCGACATGCAGGCGCTGCAGATGGACAGCTGGAATTCCAACGCAGACTTCCTCGTACCGCGCATTGCTGACATGCCGGTGCAGGAAGCGACACGTGCGGGTACGGCGCTGCTCAACGGTTGGGACTACAAGCAGGGCATCGATTCGGCCCCCGCCGCCTACTTCAATGCTTTCTGGCGCCAGCTGATCACGCGAATGTTCGACTCCAAGACCGGCACGGAGATCACCTCGGCTAGCGGCGATGACCAGTTCTTCGAGGTGATGCGCACGCTCTGGGACCGCCCGGACGACCCGTGGTGGGATGACCCGCTCACGGCCGAGACCGAGGGGCGTGACGCCGTCGTCACAGCAAGTCTCGACGCGGCGTACCAGGACATGGTCTCGCTCCAGGGCGATGATCCTGCGTCGTGGCGCTGGGGTGCGCTGCACAATCTCCTGCTCGAGCACGGGACGCTCGGCGCTTCGGGTATCGCGCCGATCGAGGCCCTCTTCAATCGCGGTCCGATCGACACGGCGGGCGGCAGCGGCATCGTCAACGCGACGGGGTGGACGCCGAGCGAGGGATTCGAGGTCACCTGGGTGCCGAGCATGCGCCAGGTGGTCGACCTGGCGAACTTCGACAACTCCACCTGGGTCAACCTCACCGGCAATAGCGGCCACGCCTTCAATCCGAACTACGAGGACCAGGTCGATGCGTGGCAGTCGGGGACTCAGTTCCCGTGGGCATGGAGCGCTGAGGCGACCGATCAGTCCGAGGAGGCGACGCTCACCTTGACGCCGAGCGGCTAGCCGCCGCCCCCCCCGCCGTGCCGAGTGGTCAGTTGTCGAGTACGCCCATGAGGGGATGCGCCTCGACAACTGACCACTCGAGGTGACGCTCGCGCTCGGCCCTACGAGCTGGCGGCCTCGGCGCAGGCGGGTCCGAATGCGCCACATTGCGCGGAGCGCAGGCGCTTGCACGGGCGTTGGCGCAGTCCTGCGGAGGAGAGCGCGAGCACGATGCTGTGGAGTGCGGAAACTCTGTATCGTGAAGGCGTGGGTACAAACATGGGCGTGTACTTCGAAATCCCCGTGGTGGACATGGAGCGAGCCATCAACTTCTACCAGGCCCTCCTGGGAGTGGAGTTTGAGCGCGGCACCATTCATGGTTATGAAATGGCGTTCTTTCCCCACGAGCCCAACGGGGCAGGAATCAGTGGTGCTCTTGCCAAGGGCGACGTCTACAAGCCGTCGATCGATGGCGCCTTTCTTTACCTACGCACCGAAAGCATCGACGAGGTTCTTGTGAGGGCAATCGAGCTGGGTTCGCAGGTCTTGCTGGAGAAGACCGTGGCGCCCTCCTGTCTTGTCGCGGAGATCATGGACTCTGAGGGCAACCGCGTGTGCTTCATGCAGGACATCTAGCGCCAGAAGGGCGCCACGGGGCGCGGCTAGTGCGTCGCCTCCACCCAGCACAGCGCACCGAGGTAAGCGCGGACGCAGATGTTGACCCAGAGCAGCAGCGTGAAGACGAGGATGATCCCGGCAGACACATCGGGGTTGATGAGCGCGCCGACGTAGGTGTAGAGCAGGAAGAAGTTGGCTGCGACCACGATCACGGCGACGAGGGCCGCTGCGGCAAGAGAGCGCCGAGGTAGACGGCCCAGGATGGTCCGCACCACGAGCAGCACGATGATGCCGATGAGGGCGAGGCTCGCGAGCACCGCAAGGACCTTGCCGGTGTTGACGAGGCCGGGCGACATGTCGCGCCCGAGCAGGCTGATCCACGCTCGCTGGCGAATCGACGTGGCAAGTGTGAGAAGCCAGGTGGCGAAGATGCCCACGGACAAAAGCACGGCGACACCGATGGTCCGGCCTGAGAGCAACGTGACGTGGGGAGCCTGATCCCCCAGGAGCGCGCGCTGGCTTCCCTGGTGCATCGCGTGACCGGTGAGTAGTGCACTGGCGATGAGTGTGATGACGCCGAGGACGCTGACGACCGACGCGCTCGTCTGTGAGAAGGCGCCCTGCGCCAGAGCACCGAGATCGACGTCCGAGTCGACGGTGATGGTGGGGATGAGCACCTCGTTGGTGCCGGCGAGGAGGTCCGTCACCCGGGTGAAGACATAGAGGAATGCGACCATGAGCATCACGGCGAGGAAAAGGCCTCGACCCACGACGCGCAGGGCGGCGTATTCCAGGTCGAGCGCGCGATAGCGGGTGAACGTCGTGGCTATGCCGCTCGGTCCTCGCATCCCCCGAGGGTAGGCGAGACCGCTGTGCGGTGGGGCATGCGAGGGGTCGACGTTGGTGGCCGTCGCCTCTACCATCGTGTGATGCGACGCGTAGGACTCCTCCTCGCACCCGGCCTTTTCGTGCTTGCCGCCTGTGGCGGCTCGAGCACGGCAGAGGATTCCTCCAGCCCCACTCCCTCAGCAGACGCGGCCTCATCCTCCGCCGCGGCATCGCCTACGCCGACTGCTGAAGAGACGACGTCATCCGCCCCTGCTCCCGTGGGCGCCTCTTTCGTCGATGTCGTCGACGACGCGCTGTCGGCGTACTCCGCGCTCATCGGCTCACCGGCGCAAGGGTCGGACGTGTCCTCAGCTCTGCCCCTCTTCGACGGAGACGTCCCGCTTCCAGCGGGCACCATCACGGGGGCGGGACGCCTGGTCGAGCAATGGGGCGACACCCTCGACGCCGTGCAGATGATCGGCGTCGATACCGCCCCGGGCAAGGAGGGCCTCGAGCAGTACGGCGAGGCAGCACCGTCGGGCTGGACCTACAACTCGATCTCCACGACCGACTCGAGTAGCACGCTCGTCATGACGCGCGAGAGTGATGGCCTGCGCGTGGTCTTCATGTCCTCCAAGGATCCCGGGCCCGGTGTGCCCCCCGCGGAGTTCAGCCTCGAGTCCGATGCCTCGGAGATCCCGCAGCCCGCGTGGCTTGCCGCGTTACCCGTCCCCTCGGGAGGAGAGCTCACGGCCGTCGGCGAGGGAATCGGCGAGGTGGAGATCAACTACTTCCCCGCGGTCGGGGGACTCGTCACGGCCACGTGGCGCTACCCCGCCGATCAACTCGAGGCACTGCAGGAGTTCTACGCCGGCGAGGCGCTCCAAGCCGCAGGCTTCACGCTCGTCGATCCGGATTCCATCGTGGTGGGCGCGTCGTACTTCGATGTGACGGCGGGTGACTGGACCGGCCAGGTCATCGTGGGGGAGCTGATGGAGGGTGACGACTCCTTCGCCACGGTGCAGTGGTTCCTCACGCGGACCTGATCGCACGACTGGGATGATGACGGGATGAAGGAACTCAGTCCGCTGCGACGCACCATCGGCCTCGTCCTCGTGATGATCGGGGGGTTCTGGGCGGCGATCTCCCTGGGCTTCCTCGAAGAGAGCTTCATGACAGGCCAGCCGATCTACACCGTCCTTGGTGTAGCCGTGGCTCTCGCCGGGGTGCTCGTGCTGGTGATCAAACCCAAGGCTCCTCCGGCTGCAGAGGCGCCCGACGAGAGTGAGTAGTGTCGATAGGAAGCTATCCAGTCATGGGGAGGACAAGTACATGAAGAAGATCATCGGCATCGTGGCGAGCGTTGCCCTCGCCGGCGCCCTGGTCGCTCCGGCGACCACTGCGGTCGCCGCGGAGCGCTCGCTGACGGGTGTGACCGCCATGCAGATCAATGTCAGCGTCACGGAAGCCCTGCTCAAGGCCAATGTCTACGTTAACGGTGAGGATCCGGGCGGGAGCTCGATCATCACGCCCGGCAAGCTCGCGCTGGCGTTCCCGGTGTCGGGTGTCAACAAGGCCAAGATCTCTCACAAGGGCTCTCTCTTCCTGTCCCACTACGGACCCATGGGCTGGCGCACCGTGGTCGTCGACAACCTCGTCGCTGATGTCGACAAGGGCACCCTGAAGGGTCGCGTGTACGCCACGGACACCGATCTGGGGACCACCACGATCTTCACGCTCACCAACATCAAGTCCGGGACGAGCCAGACGACATACACGATCAAGCTCGCACCGGGGGTGGCCGGTGTCCTCAACTCCGCACTGGGCACTCACGTCTTCAGCGACGGCATGCGCCTGGGGTCGGGTGTGACGACGCTCGTTTCGTAGTCCCCAAGCGCAGGGGATGGACGGAGTGCTCCGTCCATCCCCTGCGTCGTTCTACGGCAGGATCACGCCATGGATTCCGAACTCCTCGAGCTCACCACCGGTGGCCG
>JBMOIL010000130.1:0-7050 GCA_049317345.1 Candidatus Nanopelagicales bacterium | reverse complement strand
CGTGGGCCGAGCATGGTCAACTCGGTAGGGTCGCTCCGTGACCGAGACCACCGGTGTCCCGCGCGTGGCCATGGTCGGCGGCGGTCAACTTTCCCGGATGACCGCGGCGCCCGCGGCCGCACTGGGCGTCGGCTTCCGGGTGCTCGCCCTGGATCCCTGTGAGTCTGCCGCCCAGGTCGCAGCAGATGTGGTGCTCGGTCGCCACGACGACCTCGAGGCACTGCGGCGCCTCGCCGACGGCGCGACGGTCGTCACCTTTGATCATGAGCATGTGCCGCCCGAGCACCTTCGTGCGCTGGAGGCCTCCGGAGTGGCGGTGCGACCTGGACCGTCGGCGCTGGTCCACGCACAGGACAAGATCGCTATGCGCGAGGCGCTGGACCGAGCCGGCCTGCCTTCGCCGAAGTGGCGCCAGGTCACGTCGGCGGATGATCTCGAGTCCGTGGGCGAGGCGCTGGGTTGGCCGTTCGTGCTCAAGGTCTCCCGTGGCGGGTACGACGGACGCGGGGTGTGGGTCGTCGATGACGTCGTGTCCGCGCAACGCGTGATGGCAGAGACGCCGCTCGTCGCAGGCGCGCGATGGCTTGCCGAAGAACGCGTGCCCTTCACCCGGGAGTTGGCCGCCCAGGTCGCTCGGAGCCCGCACGGCCAAGCGGTCGCCTATCCGATCGTGCGCACGGTGCAGGTCGATGGCATGTGCTCCGAGGTTGTGGCGCCATGCCCGGACCTTTCGGATGATCGCGCTCTCGAGGCTCAGCGGATCGCCTTGGAGATTGCCCGCGCACTCGACGTCACCGGCATGCTGGCGGTCGAGCTCTTCGATACGCCGACGGGAGTCCTCGTCAACGAACTCGCCATGAGGCCGCATAACTCCGGGCACTGGACCATTGACGGGTCGGTGACGAGTCAGTTCGAGAACCACCTGCGCGCCGTGCTCGACCTGCCCTTGGGAGACCCTGGGGGCATCGCGCCCTGGGCCGTGATGGTCAACATCGTGGGACCTCAGGATGCGCTCGACCTTCCGCCGCTCGTGGAGGCCTATCGGCATGTGCTTGCCCGCGATCCCGGCCTCAAGGTGCACCTCTACGGCAAGGAGCTGCGTCCCGGACGCAAACTCGGTCACGTGACCGTGGTGGGCGATGATCTCGATGATCTGCTCGTCCGCGCGCATCATGCTGCCGACTACTTCATGGGAGTGATCGATGAGTGAGTCCACGCCCGTCGTCGGCATCATCATGGGCAGTGATTCGGACTGGCCCATCATGGAGGCGGCGGCCACTGCGCTGGCGGAGTTCGGCGTGCCCTACGAGGCAGATGTCGTCTCAGCGCATCGCATGCCCAAGGAGATGGTCGCCTACGCCGAATCCGCCGCAGATCGAGGCCTGCGTGTCATCATCGCCGGCGCGGGCGGAGCCGCGCACCTGCCCGGAATGGTGGCCTCGCTCACGCCGCTGCCGGTAATCGGCGTACCTATCCCGCTCTCGCAGCTCGATGGGCTCGATTCCCTGCTCTCCATCGCGCAAATGCCCGCCGGTGTGCCGGTGGCAACCGTCGCGGTCGGCAACGCTCGCAACGCGGGCCTGCTGGCCGTGCGGATCCTCGCGACATCGCAGCCGGAGTTGCTTGCTGCGATGGTCGACTTCCAGGCGTCCCTGCGTGAGACAGCGATGGAAAAGGGCGCACGCGTGCGCGACCATGGCTGAGCGCGACCCCCGGCTCTACGGCACCCACGACATCGCATCGCATCTGCTCGAGGACGCCCCCACCTGGTTCGTCGTCGGTCTCGGAGACAACCCCCAGCGAGACGCCTATCGCATCGCCCGACTGCTGCAGTCGCGTGGCAAGCGGATCGTGCCAATCTATCCCCGCGCGGAGGTCGTGCACGGCGAGCAGGGCTACGCCACGATCGCCGAGGCAGCGGCGGCCGTGGGCCCACCCGATGTCGTCGACTTCTTCGTGCGCTCTTCTCGCGTCGGAGCGCTCGTCGACGACGCCATCGACGCGGGTGCGCGGGCCGTGTGGATGCAGCTTGGGGTTATCGACGAAGCTGCGGCTCAGCGCGCGGTCGACGCGGGTCTCGAGGTGGTTATGGACAACTGTCCAGCCATCGTCTGGCGGGCCGGCTAGCGTCGCGGACTAGGAGACAGGGCGTCCGAGGGCGCGGTAGGTCCACCCTGCCTCGCGCCAGCGATCGACGTCGAGGGCGTTGCGGGCGTCGATGAGCGAGGCCTGGCGCACCACGGGCGTGATGCTCGCGGGATCGAGGTCGCGGTAGTCGGACCACTCCGTGAGCAGCAGGACGACGTCGGCATCGCGAGCAGCGTCGAGTGGAGAGTCGGCGTACTCGAGTTGGGGGAAGAGTCTGCGGGCGTTGTCGACGGCGCGCGGATCGTGGACGGTGACGATAGCGCCGGCGTCGTGCAGTGCGGCCGCGACATGGAGTGCGGGGGAGTCGCGGACATCATCGCTGTCGGGCTTGAATGCCGCGCCCCACACGGCGACCCGACGCCCTGATGCCTCGCCACCCATCGCGTCGAGCGCAAGGTCGACGGTGTGCTGGCGGCGCCGGATATTGATGTCGTCGATATCGCGCAGGAACATCAGCGCCTCGTCGACGCCGAGCTCGCCGGCGCGCGCCATGAAGGCACGGATGTCCTTGGGCAGGCAGCCGCCTCCAAAGCCCAAGCCCGCGCGCAGGAACTGCGGCCCGATGCGCGGGTCCATACCCAGAGCGGCCGACAGGGTCACGATGTCGCCGCCGGTGGCTTCACACACCTCGGCCATGGCATTGATGAAGGAGATCTTCGTCGCGAGGAAGGCATTGGCCGCCACCTTGACCAACTCCGCGGTGGCGAAGTCGGTGACCAGGAGCGGGGTGCCCCCATCGAGCAGTGCGGCGTACACCTCGCGTAGCACCGCCTCATCGGCCGCGTCCCTCACTCCGAAGACAAGGCGGTCGGGGCGCAGCGTGTCCTCCACCGCATGGCCCTCGCGCAGGAACTCCGGATTCCAGGCGACATGCGCTCCGGTCGCGGACACGCGTTCAGCGATGCCCGCCGCGGTGCCGACCGGGACGGTCGACTTGCCCACGAGCAGTGCTCCGGCATTGAGCGCGGGGATGAGAGCGTCGACTGCGCCGTGGACCTGGGTCAAGTCGGCGGCGGGGGAGTCTGCTCGCTGCGGAGTGCCCACGCAGACGAAGTGCACCCGTGAGCCGGACGCGTCGGCAGGATCCGTGGTGAAGCGCAGCCGTCCTGAGTCGAGGCCGCGCCGCAGCACCTCCTCCAGGCCCGGCTCCCAGAACGGCACCGTGCCCGAGGAAAGCGCCGCGACCTTGGCCGGATCCGTGTCGATCCCTACGACGTCATGGCCCAACTCCGCCATGCACGCCGCATGGGTTGCCCCCAGGTAGCCGGTCCCCACCACGCTCATGCGCATGCTCCGAGCCTAGTCGCCGAGGTGGTGCCCCCGGGCCTCGCCGATAGGCTCGTGGCGGTCCGAGGGGACCGAGGAGGGAGGATCGCCGTGGCGCTCACGCCCAACCCTGACTTCGCGGTCTTCGACCTACCGGAGGAGCATCGCGAGCTCCGTGAGGTGGTGCGTGGGCTCGCAGAGGACAAGATCGCGCCGCGCGCAGCGGAGATCGACGAGATCGGCGAGTTCCCGTACGACGTCTACGACGCGCTCGTGTCCTCCGGCTTCCACGCTCTCCACATCCCCGAGGAGTACGGCGGTCAGGGGGGCGATGCGCTCGCGGTCTGCCTCATCATCGAGGAGATCGCGCGCGTGTGCGCATCGAGCTCGCTCATTCCCGCGGGCAGCAAGCTCGGCACGATGCCGCTGATGGTCGCCGGTGACGATGATCTGCTCCGTCGCTACCTCCCGCCGGTGGCCAGCGGCGAGGCGATGTTCGCCTATTGCCTCTCCGAGCGCGAATCCGGCAGCGACTCCGCCGCCATGAAGACGCGCGCCGTCCGCGACGGAGACGATTGGCTCCTCAACGGGCAGAAGAGCTGGATCACGGGAGCCGGCGTCGCCCAGTACTACACCGTGCTGGCCAAGACCGATCCCGACGCGGGCGCCAAGGGCATCTCCGCTTTCGTCGTCCACCGCGATGACGAGGGCGTCTCCTTCGGGGCACCCGAGCGCAAGCTCGGCATCCACGGTTCGCCCACACGGGAGGTGCTCTTCGACAATGTGCGCCTGCCCGGTGATCGCATCGTGGGGGAGCCGGGCACCGGCTTCCGCACCGCGATGACCACCCTCGACCACACGCGCATCACCATCGGGGCGCAGGCGTTGGGCATCGCCCAGGGGGCATTGGATGCCGCGGTCGCCTACGCGAAGGAGCGGGAGCAGTTCGGCAAGACGATCGGCTCCTTCCAGGGAATCCAGTTCATGCTCGCGGACATGGCGATGAAGCTGGAGGCGGCGCGCTCTCTCGTCTACCGTGCGGCAGCAAAGAGCGAGCGCGGCGACGCCGACCTGTCCTTCTTCGGTGCCGCAGCCAAGGCATTTGCCTCAGACGTCGCCATGGACGTGACGATCGATGCCGTGCAGGTCTTCGGGGGAAATGGATACACCCGGGACTACCCGGTGGAGCGCTACATGCGCGACGCCAAGATCACCCAGATCTACGAAGGCACCAACGAGATCCAGCGGCTCGTCATGGCCCGATCCCTATTGCGAGGCTGACATGGCCCTCGATCCGGTGCCGACTGAACCCAACGATGAGCCCGTACCCACGGAGGAATCGAAGGTCACCCTTGCTCGGGTGATGGGCGTGATGGATGCCAACAACTACGGCGATGTGCACGGTGGCGTGATCATGCGTGCGGTCGATGAAGCCGGGGCCGTGGCGGCGGTGCGCCACTCCAATGGGCCTGCGGTCACGGCATTCATGGATCAGATGGCCTTCCTCGAGCCGGTGAAGCTCGGTGATCTCCTCACCACGCATGCGCAGGTCAACTGGACGGGACGGACCAGCATGGAAGTCGGCGTGCGCGTCACTGTGCAGCGCATGGGGGTGGAAGGCGAGATCCACGTCTCCAGCGCGCACCTCGTCTTCGTCGCCATCGACAAGGAGGGTCGCCCTCGCCACGTGCCCCCGGTCCTGCCGCAGACCGAGCGCGATCGCATGCGCTTCCAGGAGGCGGAGATCCGGCGCGCGACGCGTCTGGAGCGACGCGAGGCAATTCGTCGCCTGCGCGAGCAGGGCCTGGATCACTAGTGCGGTTGCGGCCCTAGCGCGTGCCGCGGATGAAGCCTGCTCCCCATGCGCCGTGCATCGTGGCGAAGACGACGGGAAGCCAGCGTGACGAGCGCCCGGGTAGGCCGCGTGCTGCACGTGCGCTCGCAATCAGATCGGCCGCGGCGTAGCCAGCGGGGAGCATGAAGCCGAGCAGCAGTCCGCGGGTGCCCGTCGCGAGGCCCGCGACACCGAGGATCGTCCCGCCGGTCACGGCGATGAGCGCGAGCGGTGGTGCGAGATAGCGCAACGACACCGTCTCGGGATGGCGTCGGGCAACTTCACGGCGCCACCTGCCGTACTCGTGGTACTGGCGGGCAAGACGGCGCAGGCTCCCACGTGGCCGGTAGCTCACGCGGAGTTCTGGTGTGAACCAGATGAGCCCGCCCGTTGCGCGAATGCGGTGATTAAGTTCCCAGTCCTGCGCACGGACCATGGACTCGTCGAAGCCTCCCACGCGCTCGAGCGCTGAACGCCGGAAGCAGCCCAGGTACACCGTGAGCGCGGGACCTGCGCCTCCGCCGATGTGGAATGCCGCACCTCCCACTCCGAACCAGGAGGTCATGGCTGCTGCAACGGCGCATTCGAAGTCAGTGACACCTTCTGCGCCCATGATGCCGCCGACATTGTCGGCGCCGGTGTCCTCGAGCGTGCTCACCGCGACGGCGACGTAGTCGGGAGGGATGACTGCATGGCCATCGACCCGCACGATGATGTCGTAGCGGGCTGCGGCGATGGCGGCGTTGAGTGCCGCCGCCGTGCGCCCTGTGGGATTGGGCACGGTGACCACGCGCGGATCGGTCTCGGCCAGCCGGGACGCGATCGCGTCGGTGCCGTCTCGCGAGGGACCGAGCGCGAGGACGACCTCGAGGGGGCCGGCGTAGGACGACGCGAGGATCGCCTGGACTGCCTCGACCAGGTGCGCCTCCTCGTCAAGCACGGGCATGACGACGGAGACTCCCGGTCGCGTGCTCGACGTCTCTTCCACGTCGGGAAGGGTAGCCTCAGGCCATGAAGTCTCGGCTGCCCGTGGCGGCGCTCGGCGTCCTCCTGGCAGCCCTCGCAGGCCTGCTGGCATGGGCGCTGGAAGCCCCCCTCCTCGCGGTGGCTATCGCCGCGGCCCTTGGTCTTGTCCTTGGCGTGGTCCTGGGTCAGGCGCTCATGTGGCTGCGGTCGAGTGCGGGTCGCGTTGCGCGTATCGAGCACTCCACGTCCAAGAGGCTCGAGGAGATGCGTGCCATCGCCGAGAGACGCCACGAGATCCTCGTCAGGGCGATGCGGGAGGCGCGCGAGCGCGGTGCAGCCGCTGAACGTGAGGCCCAGAAGGCCGTCGGGGCGCTCCCGAAGTTGCACAAGGCACTCGAGCAGCAGCGTGGCGACCTTCGCGAGATGCGCCTCACCCTCATCGACAAGGTCGACGATCAGGTCGTGCTGCTCGAGGACTACATCCAACTCCTGCGCCTGGTCCCGATGTCACTACCCATGCCGCGACCCGGCACGTGGGCGGCGTCGGAGGATCTGTTGCTCTGGCTCGCCGGATATGTCCTCGAGCACCGCCCGCGCACCGTCGTCGATCTCGGCAGCGGGCAGTCGAGTGTCTGGATGGCCGCCGCGATGCGGACGGCTGGCTACGACGGTCGTGTCATCGGCGTCGACCATGACGAGAGCTTCGCCGAGGGCACGCGCGAACTCGCGCGCCGACAGGGAGTCCAGGACTGGCTCACCGTGATCCACGCGCCCCTGCGCGAGCAGGAGATCGGTGGCCGCGCCGTGCGGTGGTACGACCTCGATGCTCTGACGGG
>JBMOIL010000129.1:0-7089 GCA_049317345.1 Candidatus Nanopelagicales bacterium | reverse complement strand
CGATCACGAAGGCGAGGGGCGTCCCGATGATGAGCGCCGCGGCCATGGCGAGAGCCACCGCCGCCATCGACCAGCGGATCCAGCGAACCTCGCCGAAGCGCTCCACCAGCCGGTCACCCGTGAACCTGCCGACGGTCATGGCGCTCGTGAGGGCGACGTACGTGACAGCGATCCAGGCCTCAGGGTTGCCCATGCGATCAGTGAGGTAGACGGACCCCCAGCGTGCGGGCACATCCTCGACCAGGATCGCCGCCATGATGAAGGCTGCGAGCAGCGCGCCGCCCGAGCCCATCATGACGGCGAGGGCGCGGCGACGGCTCAGCTCATGCGTCTCACCCGATGCGCCTTCGTTGCGGGTCTGCTCGCTCTCCGGCACGGCACCCGTGCCTCCCAACCACAGCACGATCAGGGCAATGCCGGAGATTCCCGCGAGCACAGCAAGGAAGGGACCGAGTGCAATCCCCGCAAGGGCACTGAGCGCACCGAGCGCGCTGCCGATGATGGATCCGAGAGACCACCAGGCATGGAAGCCATTGATGATCGACCTGCCGTATGCCGACTCCACTTCGAGGGCGCGGGTGTTCATCGCTGAGTCCATGACCGCATCCGCAGCCCAGAAGAAGAAGAACGCGAGAGCAAACACCGCGGGGACGGTTGCCCATCCCATGACGACCAGGAACGGCAGGGATACCAGGCCGACGGCCGACGTCACAGGCACAGCGCCCCAACGATGGATGAGCGGGGCCGCGAGCGGGCCCACGACGAGACCGCCCGCCGTACCGATGGCGAGCACGACCCCTAGGCCGGCATCGTCCAACCCCAGGCTCGACTGAATCTCGGCCAGGCGTGGCACGAAGGCGAAGCCGAGGACGCCGTTGATGGCGAAGAAGGCGGTGGCCCCCACACGGGACCGCTGGAGCGACGTCACTGCTGGGTCGCGACGCTCATGCGGCGCACAGCCTCCGCCAGAATCTCCGGAGTGGTCGCGAGATTGAGTCGGGCAAAACCCGCGCCCTGCGCACCGAAGTCGAGTCCGGGGTTGACGGCCACGCGGCCGCGCTCGAGGAATACCGCGGCAGGATCATCGCCGAGCCCGAGTCCACGGCAGTTGAGCCAAGCAAGGTAGGTGGACTCTCCGGCCTGATAGCCGACCTCCGGCAACTGCTCGGCGAGCAGGCGACCGAGGAGCTCAGTGTTGGCAGCGATGCGCTCACGCGTGGCGTCGAGCCACGCGTCGCCCTCACGGTAGGCGGCGATGGAGGCGATGACACCCAGTTGCCCAGCCGAGTACGTCACCTCGATGGGGATGCGCTCGGTGAGACGTCGCATCGTGTCATCGGAGCCCGCAATCACCTGAGCGGCCTTCAGGCCGGCCAGGTTGAAGGCCTTCGATGCCGCCACGAGCGCGACATCCGGCCCGGTGAGCTCCTCGCCGAGGCTGAGATAGGGCGTCATCGTGCGACCCGGCATCGTGAGAGGTGCCCAGATTTCGTCGGAGATCACGAGGACGTCGTGTCGCCGCGCGAGGGTCGCGACCTCCACGAGTTGCTCCCGCGACCAGATGTCACCGGTCGGGTTGTGCGGATTGCAGAGCAGGAATGCCGTCACCTCCGGCCGCGCGAATGCGCGCCCGAGACCCTCGAGGTCCAGCCCTACTTCCGGCAGGAGCGGGACTTCGACGAGTTCGCGATCCACGATGGTCGTCGCCACGTGGAAGAAGGGCGGGTAGACCGGTGGGGTGATGACGAGGGCTCCACTCGACATGCGCCGCACCGTCTCCGCCATACCCACGAGCACGTCGCCGAGCAGCATCACGCGCTGGGGATCGGGCGTCCAGCCGAGACGACGTCCACTGAATTCCGCAAGGGCCACGGGCAGATCCCCCACCCAGCGGTAACCGGTGTCGGATCGGTCGATCGCATCGTGCAGCGCCGCCGAGATGGGTGCGGCGAGCGGGTAGTCCATCTCCGCCACCCATAGCGGGAGGACGTCCTCGGGGTAGGCGCACCACTTGGCACTCGTGCGTGCCGGCCGCTCGATCGTCACGCCCCGAGCCTAGGGGTTAGGGAATGTGGGCTCCGCTGCGCTCGGCATGCGTGCGCACGGCGGCGCGTGACGCGAGCCAGGTCCAGCCCGGCTCACGCTCGGGTGCCGGGCTTGATTCGATGGCCAAGCCCGCCGATGCGGCGTTGCCGAAGGCATCGTCGACGAGTACGACGTTGTCGAAGCCCTCGTGCTGGAGCAGCGACGTGACGGCTGCCGCGCGATAGCCGGAGCCGCAGTAGACGTAGACCGTGTCATCACGGGGGATCTCGGCGAGCCGGTCCTGGATCTCATAGAACGGGATGAAGACCGCGCCCGCGAGGTGACCTGACTCCCACTCGAGGATCTGGCGCGTGTCGATGACGCGGGGAGCCTGCTGGCCGCGGATTTCCTGGGCGAGGTCGTGGAAGGACAGGCGACGCAGTGTCGCCACCTGCGCGGGATCGTCGAGCCAGGTCTCTGGTCCGCCGAGCGCCGCGCCGGTGAGCTGGTCGATCCCCACACGAACAAGCTCGCGCTGCGCTTGCGCCACCTGCTCGGGCGTCGAGCCGAGGAGCGTGATCGGAGTGCCCCACGGCATCATCCAGGCGAGGTAGTTGATGAACGATCCGTTGAGATCGAAGTTGACCGCACCGGGGAGATGACCTGAAGCGAACACCTCGCGCGAACGCAAATCGACGATCCACTCCCCTCGCTGCGCGCGGGCGCGCAACTCCGCGGGATCCACGAGCTCGGGCTCGCCGAGGTCGACGGCACTCGGACCAGCGACATTGGCTGGTCCCATGTGCGCGTAGTACGCGGGGAAGACATCGAGGCCGGCCAACGTCATGTCGACGAATGCCTCCTCAGCCACGGTGAGAGCCGGGTTGATCGTCTTCTCGTGGCCGATCGTCGAGGAGTCGCCCTGGGTCTGCGTCGCGGAGCAGAAGGATCCGAACCCGTGCGTGGGGAAGATCGCGGTGTCGTCATCGAGCTTGTCGGCAAGTCGCTGGGCAGAGTGCCACTGGTCGTGGGCCTGCTTGACCGTCAGGTCGGGCGAGACCAGGTCAGGACGGCCAACACTGCCGTAGAGCAGCCCACCGCCGGTGAAGACGACGGAGTTGTCGCCGATTCGTACGGCGTACGACATGTGATTCGGCGTGTGGCCAGGAGTGTGGATGACCTCCACCTCGAGTCCGCCCACCGTGAAGGCATCACCGTCGTCGACCTGGGTCGCGGCGTACTGGATGTCGAATCCGGAGGGCACGATGTAGGTGGCACCGTGCTTGCGGGCGAGTTCGACGCCACCAGAGACATAGTCGTTGTGGAAGTGCGTCTCCGCGACGTGGGTGATGGTGAGGCCATGCTCGGCCACAAGCCGCTCCACGCGATCGATGTCACGCTGCGGATCGATCACGAGGGCGGTGCGACCGTCATGCACGACGTAACTGCGATCACCGAGCCCGCTGGAGTCGAGTGTGAGGACGTGCGGGATTCCGGGTGCCGTCATGGTCGGAGCCTCCTCGTGGTCTGCACCCGAGACTATACCCCCGGGGGTACCCGACGCAAGGCTTCCGCGGCGGCCCGCGCCATCAGCACGGCCGCCTCGGGCGTGGGGTGGAGGCCGTCATTGGTGTAGCCCAGGCGCCAGCCCCCCGCCGGGTCGCGGAGCGGCTCCCCCGTATCAAGGAGTACGACGCCCTCCTCGGCGGCCCACTCGCGGATTGCCGCGTTGACGGCCAGCGCGCGGGCATCGGCCGCAGGATCATCGCGAGGCGGAATCGTACACACGGCCATGGGCACCCCCACGGAGTCAGCGGCGTCCTTGATCTGCTGAAGGTTGCCGACGACATATGCGGGATCTACTTCACCAGAGACGTCATTGGTGCCGCCGTGGACGATGAGGATGTCGGGGCTCATCGCGAGCGCGTTGTAGACCTGGCCCACCATCCAGCTCGTGGTCATGCCGTTCTCCGCCACCATGCCGCCGTACTGCACAGCACCCTCGGTGTCATCGAGTAGCCGGTAGAACCATGACCACTCCGTGACGTCACCCCACGTGGGATCGATGGTGGCGCCGCGCGTGATGGAGTCGCCGAGGAAGACGGCCACCGGCCGGTCTTCGACAGGCACGAACGCCATCGGAGCCGCGCCGGTCGACGACGGGCTCGGCTGGGCGGACCCGGTGGGCAGCGGCTGGGCGGCAGCGTCCTCCGACGGCGATGGCACCGGGTCAGGCTCCGGCGTCGCGCTGGTGCTCAGCAGGGGCGCGGTGGAGGTCGGACCGGTGGCGGCGGCGACGCCGATGCCCAGGAGGACCAGAACGGCCGCAAACGCCGCGAGTGCCCGCCATACCCAAATCACTCCCCCATTGAAGCCCGAGGATCGGCCCGAGGCGCGATGGGCCCAGGGTGACGCGCGCCACTCCCCCAGGGGACCCCCTCAAGGTGGTGTCCCCCAGGGCGGCACAGTGGAGTTCAGGTCGGGGAGATCCCCCGCACCGTTAGGGGACGCCACACACCCGTGGCCGCCCCACTAGGGAGTGATACCCATGTCGCCGTTCGGATCAGTGTGGTCCTCGATTCTCACGAGGCAAACCCCTGAAGAGCGGCGTGCCGGTGACCGAGATCGTGCGGAAGCACACTGGGTCGCCCGCCGCCACCGCGGCTAGAAGCGGGGAGCCTTCTAAGGTTCCCCCGTGACGATGGACGCCTCACGCTTGCGCGTTCATTACCCCGCGGACCTGCCGGTCTCGGAGCGTCGCGACGACATCGTCGCTGCGCTCCGGGACCACCAGGTCATCGTCATCGCCGGCGAGACAGGATCCGGGAAGACAACCCAGGTGCCCAAGATGGTCCTGGAAGCGCTCGGCCATGAGCGCATTCCCCGCATCGCGCACACTCAGCCACGCCGCATCGCTGCGCGTGCGGTCGCGGAGCGCCTCGCGGAGGAGCTGGAGACACCACTGGGCGAGGGCGTGGGCTATCGCGTCCGCTTCACCGACCGCACCCGCGCGGATACCGCCATCACGGTCATGACCGATGGCGTGCTCCTGGCCTCGATTCGTCGCGACCGCATGCTCAAGAGCTACGACGCGATCATCATCGACGAAGCCCATGAGCGTTCGCTCAACATCGACTTCCTTCTCGGCTATCTCGCCTGGCTGCTTCCCCAGCGCCCGGACCTGCGTGTCGTGATCACGTCGGCGACATTGGACACCGAGCGATTCAGCACTCACTTCGCCGGTGCACCCGTCATCGAGGTGTCAGGTCGGACCTTCCCGGTCGAGATCCGCTACCGGCCGTACGACGACATCGACGAGGTCGACGCCGTATGCGACGCCGTCGCGGAGCTCCTGGCAGACAGCGCTGGCGACATCCTCGTCTTCCTCACCGGTGAGCGCGAGATTCGTGACGCCCGCGAGGCCCTGGCGGATCGCCTCGGGGATGCAGTGGAACTCACGCCTCTCTATGGCCGCCTGTCGGCCGAGGAGCAGCACCGGGTCTTCGCCCCGCATGACAGGCGCCGGGTCGTGCTCGCCACCAACGTCGCCGAGACCTCCCTCACCGTCCCGGGCATCAGGTCGGTTGTCGACACCGGACAGGTCCGCATGTCGCGTTTCTCGACGCGCCTCAAGGTGCAGCGCCTGCCCATCGAGCCGATCTCGCAGGCCAGTGCGGCGCAACGTGCAGGCAGATGCGGGCGGCTCGGTCCAGGCATCTGCATTCGGCTGTACGACGAGTCGGATCTGGGGTCGCGCCCGGCGTTCACCGATCCCGAGATCCTGCGGACCAACCTCGCCAGCGTCCTCCTGCAGATGGCCACCCTCGGCCTGGGCGAGATCGCGGACTTCCCTTTCCTCGACCCGCCTGACCGTCGAGCGGTGGCCGCAGGGATCGCGATCCTCGAGGAGGTGGGCGCGCTCCGGCCGGGTAGCGGGTCCGAGCCGCTGGCCCGGCGCGTGACCGACGTGGGCAGGCGCCTCGCCCGACTGCCCGTTGACCCCCGACTGGGCAGGATGATCGTGCAGGCCGAGGAGGAGGGTTGCCTCGACGACATCATCATCGTGGCCGCCGCGCTGGCGATCCGCGATCCGCGTGAGCGGCCCGAGGACCGTGCAGTCGCTGCCGATGCCGCGCACGCGCGCTTCATCGATCCCACCTCAGACATCCTCACCCTGCTCACGCTGTGGGATCACCTTGAGCAGGCGCAGGCATCGCAATCGTCCACGCGTTTCCGCGCTCAGTGTCGTGAGGAATTCATCCACTACCTACGCGTGCGCGAGTGGCAGGACCTCGTCGGCCAGCTCCGCGCAGCGCTGCGACTCAAGGCGCCCGCGGCAGGCACCTCGCGCGATGGCGATGCCATCCACCGCAGCGTGCTCTCCGGCTTGCTGTCGCACATCGGCATGCGCGCACCCGAGCCAGGGCCTAAAGCCACGCGGCTTCCGCCCTACCGCGGCACCCGGGACTCGCGCTTCGCCCTGTGGCCCGGCTCCGTCCTCGCCAAGGCCCGCTCGAAGGGAGCCGCACCGGACTGGGTGGTGGCCGCGGAGTTGGTCGACACGGGACGACTGTGGGGACGCATGGTCGCGCAAATCGACCCTGCCTGGATCGAGCCGCTCGCCGGCTCGCTCGCCCAGCGGTCGTACTCGGAACCCGTGTGGTCGTCACGACAGGCACGCGCCGTATGCGTCGAGCGCGTCACCCTCCTCGGGCTCCCCATCGTCACGGATCGGCGCATCGCCTACGACCGCATCGACAGCGCAGAGTCCCGCGGTCTCTTCATCCTGCACGCGCTGGTGCGGGGTGAGTGGACTCATCGCCATACCGAACTCGACACCGTCGCCACGGCACTCGACGACATGCGCGAGCGGCTCAGCAGAGCGCGGCTGCCGGAGGACCGGATCGACGAGGACGGCCTCGTGGCGTTCTTCTCATCGCGCATCCCCGGGACCATCACATCGGGTCGTGCCTTCGATGCGTGGTGGCGCCGAGAGCGGCGTGAGCAGCCGGGACTGTTCGATCTACCGGACGACCTCGCCGAGGCACTCCCCGTGGAAGAGGA
>JBMOIL010000128.1:0-7107 GCA_049317345.1 Candidatus Nanopelagicales bacterium | reverse complement strand
TCCGGGAGGGCGACCTGCGTCGACTGTGCAACCGGGTCGGCCACGACGCTGCGCGTCGGCTGTGCAATTTCTGACACGGACGCGGCGTTGACAACCGCTACTCCCGCCACGGTGGCGGCGGCGAGAATGGCAGCGCCACCCGCGACCGCTGTGATGGCAATTCCTCTGGTCACGGTCTTCTCCCTGCTCTCGTTGGTGCGCACTTTTGCGCCTTCACTCAGGAAACCAGCCGGAGAGCAGGGGAAGTTCAGGGCAAGGTAAAGCTGGGGTAAGGAGTCGTCCGACCTGCCGATCCAGGGGGCCGTCGTGGGAGCATCGGCGTATGCATGTGCTCGTGGTCGAGGATGACGCGGCGGTCGCCGTACCCCTCAAGGAGGGCTTGGAGCGCAACGGCTTCACCGTCGATCTCGTCAGTTACGCAGCTCAGGTGGTCTCCGCTGTGCGCGAGAGCGCCCCGGACCTGGTGCTGCTCGACCTGGGTCTGCCGGACGGCGATGGACTCGAGGTGCTGCGCGAGATCCGCAAGACATCGGACGTCCCCATCATCATCGCTACCGCCCGCGGTGAAGAGACGGATCGGATCGTGGGGTTGGAACTCGGCAGCGACGACTATGTCGTCAAGCCCTTTTCCGTCCGCGAACTCGCGGCGCGCATCCGTGCCGTGGGACGCCGTCGCAGGCGCGAGCCGACGACGAGTAGTGCCCGCGTGGTGGTGGACCGCGACCGGCGGGAGGCCGCGATTGACGGGCGAGTAGTCGACCTCACCGCGAAGGAGTTCGACCTGCTGGCTGTCCTGGCCGAGGAGCCCGGCCGCGTGGTGCCTCGACAGGAACTCTTCGCACGGGTCTGGGATCCCGTGTGGGTGGGCACGGGAAAGACGCTGGACGTGCATGTCGCGTCGCTGCGGCGGAAGGTCGGTGATCCGAGCCTCATCGAGACCGTGCGCGGGGTGGGCTATCGGTTGGCGGAGTCGTGACGCGTCGCCTCGTTCTCGTCATGACGGCCGTCGCGGCACTGGTCGCCGTCGCTCTTGCGGTGCCGATGGTGCTGCTCGTGGCCAACGATCAGCGGGCAGCCTTCGTCTCCCAGCTCGAGGTGGAGACCCTCGCTGCCGCGTCCGTCCTCTCATCGCAGCCGGATTCGGCCTGGCCGGCCACGGTCGAGGACATCTCTGCGCAGGCAGGGGGTCGAGTCGTGGTCGTCGACGATTCGCTGGTGCTCGTCGCTGACAGCGACAACTCGGGTCTGGACCGCTCCTTCGATCGGCCCGAGGTCCAAAGTGCGCTCGAGGGTTCGCTGACGTCGAGCGTGCGTTTCTCGGACACGCTCGGGGCGGACCTGAGGTATGTCGCAGCACCCGTCATCAAGGACGAGCGCGTCGTGGCCGCGGTGCGGCTCTCCCTGCCGGAAACCATCGTGAGCGATGCCGTACGCCGAACGCAACTCTGGCTCTCCGTCTTCGTCATCGCCGTCATCATCGCTGCGGGCCTCATCGCCTGGCTCCTCGCTCGGTCGATCGCGGCACCTCTGGAGGAGGTCGCTGACGTGGCGCGTGTCCTGCCCGAGGACCTCGACCTCCGCGCACAGGAAGGCCGCGGGCCGAAGGAGGTGCGCGATGTGGCTGCCGCCCTGAACTCGACCGCGGGGCGTCTCGGCGACATGATCGGACGCGCCCAGCGAGTCGCGGCCGACGCCTCGCACCACCTGCGCACACCGCTTACCGGCGTAAGGCTCCGTCTTGAGGCGATCGAGGACACCGCGGACGATCCGCGTATCCGCAGCGAGGCGGCGGCGGCTACCGCGGAAGTGGATCGCCTCACACGGCGCATCGATCAGGTCCTCGCACTTGCCAAGAGCGACGCCGCAACCATAGGAAGCGTGGCATCCGATGCTTCGATCCTCGTGGCCGACCGCGTCGCAGCCGTGGATCCTCTAGCTTCGGAGCGCGGCATTGCTGTCGAGTCGAGTATCGAGCCGGATCTCATCGCCTACACCCTGCCCGGGCTCGTCGCGAGATCGGTCGACGAACTCCTCGGCAATGCCCTCGACTACGCCCGGTCGCGCGTGCGCGTATCCCTGACATCGTCGGGCGACCGCGTCGTCTTGCGCGTGGAGGACGACGGTCCGGGTGTGCCCGATGAGGAACGCACTCGGATCCTCGAGAGGTTCGTCCGCGGCGCCGCCGCGAATCCCGGAGGCACGGGCCTCGGCCTCGCGCTGGTGAGCGAGGGAGCTGCGGCGAGCGGTGGGTCGGTGCGGGCCGAGCGCAGTGAGATGGGTGGGCTGACCGTCGTCGTGGCCTGGCCATCCGGCGCCCGATGACCGCAGCCCCCGACTCTGCGAGGATCTGCCCGTGGAGACCGAAGACAACCGCCAGGAGGTGATCCTCGTGGTGCGTCCCGTCGATGAGGATTCCCCTGACGGCCTGTTCGGGCTGCTGGCCGCAGTGGGTTCGGCGATGGGCGCGGCCGTGGGATCGGCGACGTCGACAGCAATCGATGTCGTCACCACAGTGGCGGGGCCATCGACGTCGGCGGTCCTCGATCGCGTCGTGCCCGGCGTGACCAACTCCGTGGTCCAGCGCATCGACATCACCGGGCTGGTCCTTGGAAGCGTCGATCTGCGCGCGATCGTCACGAGCGCCCTCGACGAACTCGATCTCACGCGGATCGTCCTGGAGCGTGTGGATCTGCACCGAGTCGTAGAAGCTGCCCTAGATTCCATCGACGTGACGGAGATCGTGCTTCAGCGCGTCGACCTCGTCGCTGTGGTCGACGCCGTACTCGACCAGCTCGACCTGACGGAGCTCGTCGAGCAACGCGTCGATATCGATGCGCTGGTCGCGACCGTCGATCTCGAGCCGGTGATCGACCGACTCCCCATCGTCGCAATCGCCGAGTACGTCATCGAGCAGACGGATCTGCCCGCCATCATCCGGCAGTCCACGGGTGGCGTGGCCAACGATGCGATTGACGCGGTGCGCCTGCGCTCCTACGCCACTGATGTCGCGACCGCTCGCATTGTCGATCGGCTCCTGCCGCGTCGGGGCCGCAAACTCGATGCTCCCGGCGAGCCCGAGTCCCTCACTGGAGACGAATCATGACCACGTTCAGCGAGTGGCAACGTGGTGATGGCAGGGAGAGCGCCGAGGACTACTCGATCCCTGAGGATGCGCGCGAGTTCCAGGGGGAGCGTGCGGGCTTCGCCACGCGCTTCCTGGCAAGCGTCTTCGACGTGGCCCTGGTGGCGCTCCTCATGATGAGCATCTGGTTCGGCATTGAGATCCTCCAGCTCATCTTCACCCCGGGCGTCGAGGTCAATCCCCCTCGCGCGGCGACGCTTGTGCTGTGGGGCTACCTCTTCACGATCTTCTACTGGACGGTGGCCTGGGCCACGAGCGGTCGGTCGCTGGGTGCCCGGTTCATGGGCGTGCGTGTGGTCAACCGCAAGGGGGAGCGCGTGCGCTGGCCGGTGGCGCTGGCCCGCGCCGCCTTCTCTGTGGGTTTCCCCATCGGCCTTGCCTGGGCGCTGATCAGTAAGCGCAATCGCTCTGTGCAGGACGTCGTGCTGCGGACGATCGTCATCTACGACTGGAGTCTGCGGGCTCCGCTCGTCATCGGGTCGAAGCATCCGACGTGACGTCGGCCACGATCGCGGCGTACGCATCGATGATCGCGTCGGCCTCGACAGCGACGACGGTATTGCGCTGACCCGTGCCCAGGGTGATCTCCCCGCCGAGGATGCGCTCGTCAGCGACCACCGGGAGGTCGAGTCCGAGTGGGGTGATGGTGCCGCGGGCATAGCCGGTGGCCGCCAGGGCCTCTTCGGCATCGGGCAGGGAGATCCGGCTGACGCCGAGTAGGGCGCGCAACTTGGGCCACGCCAGTGAGCGGTCTCCCGGCACAAGGACCAGCACGTAGTCACCCTCGCCGCGGCGTACGACCAGGGTCTTGACCACCTGCTCCGGTCGCACGCCGCATGCCTGTGCTGCTTCCTCGACGGACGTCACGTGTCCCGGATGGATGATGCGGTGGGCGATGCCGCGGCGTTGGAGATCGATGACACCGGGAGCATCATCCGCCACGGCGCGCAGCCTCGATAGCGGCCACGTCGATCCGCGTCATCGTCATCATCGCTTCGAAGGCACGACGAGCCTCGTCTCCACCGGCAGCCAGTGCATCGGCAAGGGCGCGCGGGATGATCTGCCAGGAGATGCCCCACCGGTCCTTGCACCATCCGCACGCATGACCTTGACCTCCGTTGCCGACGATGGCATCCCAGTACCTGTCCGTCTCCGCCTGATCCGCAGTGGCGATCTGGAAGGAGAATGCCTCGCTGTGAGTGAAAGCCGGTCCGCCATTGAGGCCGAGACACGGGACCCCCACCACCGTGAACTCCACGGTGAGCACGTCGCCGGCCTTGCCTGACGGATAGTCGGACGGGGCACGGCTGACGCTCGTGACGGCACTGTCGGGGAAGGTCTGTGCGTAGAAGTTCGCGGCACCCTCGGCGTCGGAGTCGAACCACAGGCAGATCGTGTTCGTGGTCATGCGGGGAGCCTAGATGCGCGGTGGCGGGGTCTCGTAGCGCGTCACCACGCGCGAAAACGACGCTTCGTGGTGGTTTCGCGGCGTGAGAAGTGCGACGAAGCGTCGCTTTGGGCGCCTCAGTCCACTGTGGAGCGGGTGACCGGGATCGAACCGGCACCACCAGCTTGGAAGGCTGGGGCTCTACCATTGAGCTACACCCGCGAGCGTGCGAGACATCAGAGTACCCGCTTGCATGGACGCCCCCCACGCCCCCGAGTAGCAATAGATCGAGCGCCCCTAGACTGACGCCGCCTGCCCCGTGCAGGCACACGGGGTGTGGCGCAGCTTGGTAGCGCGCCTGCTTTGGGAGCAGGAGGCCCCCGGTTCAAATCCGGGTACCCCGACCAAGGCGAGATCGAGGCGATCAGGGGCGGTTCAGCCGCCCCTGACGGCCTCACCACGTCGGCAAGTAGGCTGACGCGACTCATTAGCCGTAGGAGATGTCCGTGAAGAGCTCTGCCGAGACCCTCAGCCCGACCCGTGTGAAGCTCACGGTCGAGGTGCCCTTCGACGAGCTCGCCCCGAGCCTCGACGCGGCGTACCAGGCCATCGCCAAGCAGGTGTCGATCCCGGGCTTCCGTAAGGGCAAGGTCCCCTCCCGCATCATCGACCAGCGCGTCGGGCGCGCGGCGGTGCTCGAGGAGGCCGTCAACGACATTCTGCCGAAGGCGTACGAGGACGCCCTCCGCGAGAGCGCGATCGTCCCCCTCGGGCGACCCGAGGTCGAGGTCACCGAGCTGGCTGACGGGCAGTCCCTCACGTTCACCGCGGAGGTCGACGTACGCCCTGAGTTTGACCTTCCGGACTACGCCGGCATCGCCGTCGAGGTCGAGGATGCAGTCGTATCCGACGAGGATGTCGAGGAGCAGCTCACCGGACTTCGAGGCCGCTTCGCGTCGCTGACGCCCGTGGAGCGCGCTGCAGCCGACGGCGACATCCTGCTCGTCGATCTGCTGGGCTACGAGGCGGATGGCTCCTCGGTCGAGGATCTCTCCGGTCATGCCCTGTCCTATGAGTTGGGCACTGACGGCATGCTCCCCGGATTCGATGACGCGGTGCGCGGCGCGACCGCAGGTGAAACGCGCACCTTCGAATTCACGCCGGAGGGCGGCGAGTTTGTCGGTCGGCCCCTCACGGTCAACGTGACCGTCTCTGCCGTGCGCGAGCGAGCGCTGCCGGCTGCCGATGACGACTTCGCGCAGCTAGCGTCGGAGTTCGACACCATCGCCGAGCTCCGCGACGACATCCGCACCCGACTCGGTCGAGTGCGCGTGCTCGAGCAGGGCATGCAGGCTCGCGGCAAGGTCCATGAGGCGCTCCTCGGCCTCGTGGACTTCCCCCTCCCGGAGGGAGTCGTCCGCCAGGAGGTCGAAGACCACTTCGCCGACGGACACGCCGGTGATGACGAGCACCGCGCCGAGGTCGAGCGTGAGGCGCGCGATGGCTTGCGCAGCCGTCTCCTGCTCGATCAGATCGCCGAGGCCGAGGAGATCTCGGTGGGCGAGTCCGAGCTCTCAGCCTGGCTGCTGCAGAACGCCCCCCGCTACGGCATGGCCCCCGATGCCTTCGCCCAGGCTCTCGTGCAGGCGGGGCAGCTGCCGATGGCTATCGGCGACATCCGACGGGGCAAGGCGCTCGCTGTGGTGACCTCCAAGGCCCGAGTCGTCGATGCCTCCGGTCGCCCGGTCGACCTGGAGAGCGTGGACGCGGAGCTGCGCGCTGCCGAGGCTGACGAGGCCTGACGCCTACGCTCACGGCGAACACGCCCGGGGCCGGGACTACCTGGGCGCCCAGCGGCGTTAGGGTCGTCAGGCGGTCGGGTCCCCGACCGATCGAGAGGAGACCCGCGTGAGCATCGACCTGCGGACTGGCGCACCGAGCATGAGCGGCTTCGGCGACATGCTCGACGAGCGGCTCCTGCGCGAGCGGATCGTCTGGCTCGAGGGCGAGGTCCGCGATGAGAACTCCAACCGCATCGCCAAGCAGCTCCAGGTGCTCGCGGCCGAGGATCCCGACAAGGACATCACCCTCTACATCAACTCCCCGGGCGGATCGATCACGGCGGGCATGGTCATCTACGACACGATGCAGTTGATTCCCAACGACGTGACGACCATCGCCATGGGTCTCGCGGCCTCGATGGGGCAGTTCCTGCTCTGCGCGGGAGCTGCGGGCAAGCGCTACGCGACTCCGAATACGCGGATCATGATGCATCAGCCGCTGGGTGGCATCGGTGGCACGGCATCCGACATCAAGATCCAGGCCGAGCAGATGCTCTTCATCAAGAAGCGCATGGCGCAGCTCATCGCGGAGCACAGCGGCCACACGATCGAGGAGATCGAGGCCGACTCGGATCGTGACCGTTGGTTCACGGCGGAGGCAGCTCGCGACTACCGCCTGATCGACCATGTCTACTCCACGTCGGCCGATGCCCCGGGAGCCTCTAAGTGAACGCCGATCTGAGTATCGAAGGAGATCGCATGCGCACCCAGTCGGGGCTCTACGCCCCCCAGGCCCG
>JBMOIL010000127.1:0-7162 GCA_049317345.1 Candidatus Nanopelagicales bacterium | reverse complement strand
CGGCGGTGCGCTCTGGCGCGACCGTGAGCGATTGCAGCACCGAGAGGACTGAGCTTCCCTGAGCGCTTGCGGGGGGTGCGGCGACGAGTCCGATCGCTATCGCCGCGACGCACGCTGCCGCACTTCTGCGCACTCGTCCCCCCAAGGTCGCCGGGCGCCCAACTAGGCAGTTACCCGTGACAGTTCACACTCTTTCCGAGGTCGAAGCCATCATCGCTGAGCGCATCGTCGCCGGTCCTGCTTTCCACGAATCCTTCCCCGCCGACCCCCGCGCCGTGCTGGTTGAGGTCTGCGTCGACATCCCCGAGAGCGTTCAGGTCGTCCTGCACGAGGAATCCCTCACCCAGATCCACCTGACCATCCCGGCGTCGGACGCCCTGACGGATGACGACCTCGAGTTCGTCGCTGGCGGCGAGTACAAGCCCTGGGGCTGCGGATACGGCGCCCCCGGCAGCTTCCCTTAGCCGAGGCGATCATTCACCCTCGACGCTCGACTTCGAATCGAGCCCATAGGACGTCGATGCGACCCTTGTTGAACGGATAGTAGTTGCGCAACGCACCTCCGAAGGAGGATATTCAGCGCAGCAGCATTTCCTGTGCGCGTGAAACTGGAGGTACCCGTGGCTGTTCCCACCCGATCCGAGGTCGAGGCGATGATCGCTGAGCGCATCGCCGCCGAACCCGCCTTTCGCGACACCCTGCTCGCCGACCCCCGCGCCGTGCTGTCCGAGGTTGTCGGATTCGACATCCCCGAGAGCGTTCAGGTCGTCCTGCACGAGGAATCCCTCACCCAGATCCACCTCACCATCCCCTCCGGCGAAGAACTCAGCGAAGCTGACCTCGAACTCGTCGCCGGCGGTGCGGACTTGTGGGCGTCTGATTGCGGGGTCTTCTGCTGTAGTTCGTAGCTGATGTGTGAGTGGGTGTGGTGCGCTCACCCGCCCGTCGTGGAGGTGCGTAGTGTGGGCAGCTCGTGGGCGGATGTTCACTCACACCTGGGTGCGCCGGTAGGTCCGCGCCGCGGGTGGAGCAGGAAGCCCAAAAGATCACACCCCTCTTTGTCCCCGCCCGATGCATCTGTCGGTCGGCTGCTCGTGGACCACTAACATTGCGAGCTCCTCACCGTTTGATGGGCGTTCTTCCTCCCGGCGCGGTAGTGCGGTTGTACCGTGGCGGAAACGTGTAACTCTCTAAGGAGTGGTTATGGATGCTCAAGGTTTCTTGGCGGCGCTCGCCCCGGCGGTGACTGATGCGACGGCGCGTGAACGTTTCCTTGCTGACCCGAAAGCGGTACTTGCAGTCGCGGGGTTGGATCTGCCGGAGTGGCTCACGGTCACTGCACGTGAAGGTGATGCGGCTGAACTCACCATTACTCTGCCGCCCCTACTCGACCCTGATGCCGACCTCAGCGAGGAACATCTCGCCGGCGTATCGGGTGGTTGTTGTGGGGAGTGTGTCTTCGGTGGGTAGAGGGTAGGTAAGTGGCCGTGGTTGGCTAGCCCACCCGTCATGCTGTGGAGTGTGGGCGGGGATGTTCACTGAGTGATACGCAGATTGCTTTCCCCAAGTGGTTAATGCGGACTTTCGTTCCGATAACTACTCAACATGTGGAGGATGTATGGATCCTCAAGGTTTTTTGGCAGCACTAACCCCAGCGGTGACTGACGCGGATGCGCGGGAACGTTTCCTCGCTGACCCCAAAGCGGTACTGGCAGTCGCGGGATTGGATTTACCGGAGTGGTTCACGGTGAGTGCACGCGAAGGTGACGCAGCCGAACTCACCATCACCCTGCCGGCCCTACTCGACCCTGATGCTGACCTCAGCGACGAACAGCTAGCCGCGCCTACAGGCGGCAATTTGCTGTGCATGGGAAACGACTGTCACGCACCCTGTGCCTGCGGCAGGGCAGAGGGTAGTTAAGTGGCCGTGGTGGGCTGACCCACCCGTCGTAGCGGTGTGCGGTGTTGGTGGTTCATTGGCGGGCGTGCACTGAGTGATGATCAAATCCTTGCCCAGGGCGATAGCGCGGCTGTAACGTGACCACAACCTCCTAAGGAGTAGTCATGGATGCTCAAGGCTTTCTCGCGGCCCTTGCTCCGGCGGTGACCGACGCGACGGCACGGGAACGTTTCCTTGCCGACCCGCGAGCGGTACTGGCGGCGGCGGGATTGGATCTGCCGGAGTGGTTCACGGTCACTGCACGTGAAGGTGATGCGGCCGAACTCACCATCACCTTGCCGCCCCTGCTCGATCCTGATGCTGACCTCAGCGACGAACAACTCGACGTCGTGGCCGGCGGGATCGAGGGGCACGTAGTGTTGAACTCCGTAAGGTAGGCAAGTGCGCGTGGTTGCCTGACCCGCCCGTCATGGTGGTGGCGCGGTGGGCGTCCATTCGGTAATGATCAATGTTCGATGATGAGTTGCAGTTATCTGTTCTCGTTCATCGTCGGGCCAGCGAGGTGGCCGCGTCTCTTGTGTCGATTCGCTCTTCGAGCATCTAGGCAACCGCGGTTGGGTTAATCGCGTCAGCTGCCGCACATGTGCTCGGCAAGACGGAACCACTATGCGAGAAGAATGCGACGGGATGATGTCGAATCACATGAATACCCAGCGCGGATTGACGTCGTCCTCACCGTAGCCATCGGGGACCCACCCGAGTGACACCGGCACGTCGTAGAGGCGACCAGGGGCGAAACGGTTCCAGAAGTGGCGCAGACCTGGCACTACTGTGCGCACCACGGGAAGGCCGATGTCACGTCGGGTGAGATCCATCCACCAAGCCTCAAGACCCGCCTCCGAAAGTGCGACCAACACGGCGTCAAGGGACTCGTGAAGATCAAGAGTGCTTGGACGGGCAAGCGGTGCCGACCCGTGTGGTGCCAGCCAAGGGTCAGTGGCGGTAGTCACCGCGGCGAGCCACTCACCCTCAATCTCGGGCACACCCTCGGGCGTAATCTCTGCATTCCAATCTGAGATCCCCGACTCACTTTGGCAGACCTCAGTTAGTGCGCGCACAACGGCGATGACCGGGTCGACATGTGCACCGAATCCCATGAGCACCCGTCCCCCTTCGGGAGTGGCAGTAAGAGCAGCCATTGCGGGGATGCCAAGGTCGGAGGTGATGTCGAGTACCCAGACGTCGCGACCTCGGGCACGCAGGGGCGCGAGGGCAGCTCGCACGCGAGGATCATCGGACGCGTCGAGGTCGATGCCCGGCCGGTGCGCACGTGAATACCACCACAGGGCGACCGAGTCCCTTTCCACGAGCTCGAGGAGTCCCTGCAGGAGTGCCTCGTCGACCGAGTTCCCTGCGGCTACACCGTTGCTGCATCCGCGGAGCGATCCAGGGCCGGTCTGCGGGACACCTAGGTACGCAATAGCTGACGGGATCCAGGCTCGCCGATCATCAGCGATACCCCTCACCGGCGACCAGGCGTGTTCTTGATCCAGCTGGAAGGTCTCCGGCACGTAGTGGAAGCGATGAGTGGGCGGACCGTCAAGCTTTGCGGCAGCCATCTGTGCGGCGCTATACAGCTGAATGTCGTGAGGATGAATCGCAGATTCGAGCTCATCCATGCGTGCAACACGCACGGTCTCATCCCCCTGCCACACCATCGATTGGCGCTCAAGGGCTTCCGCGAGGGCACCGGCCTGCGAACCCGCGATCGTGACCCCTTTGCCCATGGCACTTTGCCGCAGGGAGGCGCGCAGCCCGTCAAGGTCTTGTCGGTCATTCCAGACAGGATTCAGACCGGCGCGGTGCACGCGTAATGAGGGATCCCCGACGATGCACACCTCCGGCACGATTCCGAGCACGTCGCTCACAAGGTGCTCGTACGACTGCCACGTCGTCTCAGGTTCGACGGTGCGCAAACCTCCACCGTCATTTGACGAGGTCGTCTGCCTATCGAGATCACGTTCCAGGTTGACGGTGGAGTTCCCTCCTGGGTCGCAGGTTGGGCAACCCGGAATCGGCACGAGCGCATGCCGGCGCGATGCCAAACTGACCGGGTTCATGCTGTGGCACTCATCCACCGCGGTAGAGGTCTCTCCGAGCCGTCGCCCCTCCACCACCGAGGTGATCATGCCCGCGGCGAGGGCGGGCGCTGCCGGGTGCAGGTTCGGTGACACAGGAGGCCGATCTAGGCCGGCGAGACGGGCACTCATCAGGTCCACCGAACGTCGGCTTTCATGCCGGGCAACGAAGCAGTCTTCGCATCCGTAGCCCGGGCCCAGCATCGGTCCGACGAGGACTTCGTCACCGCGCATGCGGACGGGGAGCCAATGCCCCTGGTCCACTTTCCCAGCAGCGTCCAGCAGATCATCAAGGACCGTCACCGTCAGATCCGCATCGTCGAGCACCACCTCTGCTCCGGTCGCCTCCAAGGCACGTCGCAATGCCCGTCCGTCAGGGGCGTCATCGCCGAGTATTCGGATCCGAGCGGGCCCGGTCACATCGGCGCGGGTGACCACATATCCGGCCTTCAGCCACTGAAATAGGACCGCATTAGCCTGGCCGGGCGAGACCAGGCCACTGGTGGCAGCACATTCGGCCACCTGGCTCATCGTCCGTTCACCATCGATCGCTTGCGCGACCGGCGCGGCGAACCGACCGCTCAGCCGAATCGGATGGGGACCGCCGAACAGCCACACATCGCCCGAATCGTTCCGACAATGCGCCACGCGATCGGTGCGCCACGCGATCGGGGATGGGCTTGTCATGCGCCTCAGTGTAAGCCGAACTCCGCGGCGCCGATGGCCCCTCGGGACTTCCTTCAGGCTCAGGCAACAGCATGCACTGTCGCGCTAGCGTGTGCCAATGAGCGCCACGCGCGCACGGCTCAACCCGGAGCTGACTGTCGGCGAACTCTGGCCTCACCTGGTTAGCCTCACGCCGTCGGAAGTGATCGCACCCGCGACGTGGCAATCCCTGGCGCCGCTTGTGCGGGCAGTACCTGGCCCCGTGGTCGGATTCGAACGACCGGTGAACGATTCCCGGCCCGGCGAGTGGGGATTCCCGCTGCCCCGCTGGCAGCGCGCGAACGCTCTGGCCATCAATCATCCGCATGCATCGCATCTCGCTCCGCTGGTGCGCGCGTGGATGGATCATCCTGGTCTGGACGCACTCTGCGACTTACAAGGGCACGCGTGGGACATCATCGACGACAGGAGTACGACTCCGTGCGTGTTCCTCCGCGTCGATCGGCGCGGTGACTGGAAGTCGATGGTGTGTGGTTACGCCGCCGCCCTGCGCAATCAGGGCCACGTCACTGCTGACCTTACGTGGAGTGACGTGGCCGATCGGCTCGAGGAAACTGCCGCGACGACACCAATCCGCGATGTCTCATCCATCGGCATCTATCTAGGCCGTCCAAACTGCCCTGTCCGACTTACCGTGCGCGCGAGTCTGCGTCCCCATCATGACCACCCAGCCTGGGCCCATGTCGACGAAGTTGTGGCGGCCGCCCAGTGGAGGCCTGAGCACGTGATCGTGGCCTTCGCGCCCGGCGCGGATCCTGGTGACACCTGGCATGTGCCGCTGATCGTCGACCGGCGCCCGCGCCCCGCCGAAGCCCTAGCCCCGGTGCTTGCCGCGCTCGTTGACCGGGGGCTTGCTACGACCATTGATGCCTCCGTGCTCACGGCCTTCGACGTGCGATACCCACTTCCACTCGCCGTACCGACGCTGGATGGGGTACCTGCAACAGTCACCATGTGGTTGGCACCGGAGCGAATCAAGGTGGTGGTGGATCCAACCGGCTGGCGCAGCGCCAAGGTTGACTTCCTCGCCCGCGTGATCTGGCGCGGCATGACCGGCCAGGTGCTCGTGGACCACTGACACTGCGAGTTCCTCACCGAGTGATGGGCGGTCTTCCCCCAGCGCGGGAGGGCAGTTGCATCGTGACAGCAACGTTGGATCTGCAGGAGTGGCTCGCGGTGAGTGCACGTGAAGGTGAGGCGGCTGAACTCACCATTACTCTGCCGGCCCTACTCGAACCTGTTGCTGACCTGAGAGTAACAACTAGATGCGGTTTCTGGCGGGTGCGTTTGCTCGACGCCACCTGCACCTTAGATGGTAGGGGAGTGAGCGTGGTGGGCTGACCCACCCATCGTGATGGTACGCGGCGTGAGCGGTTCGTGGGCGGTTGTTCATTGACCTGGGTGCACCGGTAGGTCACGACCGCAGTTGTTAACGACGTGTTGCCAGTCTCTGGTTTCGTAGTGCGGTGGGTCCGTTCACACAGGAGCTGGAGGCCCACCGGTGGAGGCTCAAGGTGCCGGTGAGGGTGGAGCACGAGGCTCCGAAAATCACGCCCCTTCTGCTCGCCCCATGAATCCTTTGCCAGGATGAACTTGGAGGCGAAGTTCGGTGAGGACCTCGTGCATGCGGGCGATCGCCCGTCGAAACAGGAGTCGGGTCCGCGCCATGATGATGAAGTCGCCGGCGTAAAGGTGACACCTACCCGCATGGGGTCGTGTCCTGGCCGTAGGGTGAAGTTCATCCGTGACTAGGAGGTCCCCATGGCTATTCCCACTCGCTCCGAGGTCGAGGCGATGCTCGCTGAGCGCATCGCCGCAGACCCCGCCTTTCGCGACACCCTCCTCGCCGACCCGCGCGCCGGACTCTCCGAGATTGTCAGCTTCGATATCCCTGACAACGTCCAGGTCGTCCTGCACGAGGAATCCCTGACCCAGATCCACCTCACCATCCCCTCCAGCGAGGAACTCAGCGAAGCCGACCTCGAGCTCGTCGCCGGAGGCGTGTGGCTTTCATTCGACGGGGGTGAGGGATGGAGCTGTGCGTGAGTGATGTGTGAGTGGGCGTCGTGGGCTCACCCACCCGTCATGGCAGGAATTGGGTTTGCGCCATCGTGATGAAGTCATCGGCGTAACGGATGTAGTCGAGAGATCCGAGGCACGCGTGCGCTCTCGATGGTTTCCTTGGTGTTCTTGATCACCTCGATACTGGGCGCGGCCCACGACACGAGGCGACGCCCATCAGCCAGCGAAGAACTCAGCGAGGAACCACTCGCCGGTGTCTCGCGTGGGATGTGTCTGGGTACCCCGTGTGCCACTGGCGACACAGCCGATCGGCATCAACTTGCCGGCGGACTGAGGCGCTCGGCAGCGACGTCTCGGGCGATGTCGAGGAAGCGCG
>JBMOIL010000126.1:0-7181 GCA_049317345.1 Candidatus Nanopelagicales bacterium | reverse complement strand
CTCCCGCTGATGCCGCTCCCGCTGATGCCGCTCCCGCTGATGCCGCTCCCGCTGATGCCGCTCCCGCTGAAGAGTCGCTGCTGGAGAAGGTCGAGCACGCCGTCGAGGACGTCGTTCACGGTGTCGAGCACGCTGTGGAGAGCGTCATCGAGAGGCTCACCCCGCACCACCACGAAGCTTCTGAAGGAACATCCGAAGAAGGCAAGAACCAGACCGAGGGCTGAGGCCCCATCAATCCCGGCCCTCGGCCGGCCAACGAAAGGACGCCATCATGGCGAAGATGAGCACTGACGAGCTGCTGGACGTGTTCAAGGAGATGACCCTCATCGAGCTCTCCGAGTTCGTGAAGGCGTTCGAGGACACCTTCGAGGTCACGGCTGCTGCCCCGGTCGCTGTCGCGGCTGCGGCTCCCGCTGCCGGCGGTGGTGGCGGCGACGCTTCCGCCGCGGCTGAGCAGGATGAGTTCGACGTCATCCTCGAGGCCGCCGGCGACAACAAGATCCCGGTCATCAAGGAGGTCCGCGCGCTGACGAACCTCGGTCTCAAGGAGGCCAAGGATCTCGTCGAGGGTGCACCCAAGCCGGTCCTGGAGAAGGTCAACAAGGAGACCGCCGAGAAGGCCAAGGCCGCCCTCGAGGGCGCTGGCGCCACCGTCTCGGTCAAGTAGTCCACGCACCACTGCGAAAGGGGCGCCGGGATCATCCCGGCGCCCCTTTCGCATGCCCGGGATGGGTCGGACTCCGGGTTCGTGGCGGGGCACGGGGGGCGGAGCCGTGAGGGGCGTCCGATTCGTCCGAAGTAAGCCAGAGTTCTGGGACCGGCCCTAGAGCACCGCCGGTCACAGTCCGGCCTCGTCGCTTGACTCGGCGGCGTTGGGGAGCCACGATTTACCCGCGCACCACTTCTGGGGTCGGGCTATCCCGATGCCGAGCCGAGGATCGCGCCCGCCCCCGGGGGCCTGTCGCCCCGGGGACCGTTGATCGGAGTACCCGATCACGACGGCGAGGGCACGCTCGAGGGCTGGCGTTGGCACCCCCCGGGAGTCGACAGCGGCGTGCCCAGAGGGTATGCTGCTTCTTTGCGCTGCTTCCAACCGGTTTGACACCGGCGATGCCGCGCGTCCCGGCACACGTGGAAGGACCCCTCTTGGCCGCCTCGCGCTCCACTGCTTTGTCCCCCCAGCTCCACCGCGCGTCGTTCGCGAAGATCCGCGAGCCCCTGGCAGTGCCAGACCTTCTGGCCTTGCAGACGGCCAGCTTCGACTGGCTCCTGGGCAACGACGCCTGGCGTGCCCGCGTGGACGCCGCGATCGCAGGGGGCCGCAAGGATGTCCCCACGACGTCCGGCCTGGAGGAGATCTTCGAGGAGATCAGCCCCATTGAGGACTTCTCGGGGACGATGTCGCTGTCCTTCCGCGATCATCGCTTCGAGCCCCCGAAGTACACCGCCGATCAGTGCATGGAGAAGGACTTCACTTACTCCGCCCCGCTGTTCGTCACCGCGGAGTTCATGAACAACGAGACCGGCGAGATCAAGTCGCAGACGGTCTTCATGGGCGAGTTCCCGCTGATGACCAAGAAGGGCACCTTCATCATCAACGGCACGGAGCGCGTCGTGGTGTCGCAACTCGTGCGCTCGCCGGGTGTCTACTTCGAGCGCACCCCGGACAAGACCACCGACAAGGATGTCTTCGTCGCCAAGATCATCCCGAGCCGTGGCGCCTGGCTCGAGTTCGAGGTCGACAAGAAGGACCTCGCCGGCGTCCGCGTCGACCGCAAGCGCAAGCAGCCCGTCACGATCTTCCTCAAGGCCCTCGGCTGGACCTCTGAGGAGATCCGCGAGCGCTTCGGCGCCTACGAGTCGATCATGCAAACTCTCGAGAAGGACCACGTCGAGACCCAGGAGGAGGCCCTCCTCGACCTCTACCGCAAGCTCCGCCCGGGCGAGCCCCCCACGCTGGAGAACGCCCGCGCGCTTCTCGACAACTTCTACTTCAACCCGAAGCGCTACGACCTGGCCAAGGTCGGTCGCTACAAGATCAACAAGAAGCTTGGCCTGGACGAGCCGCTCAGCCAGAGCACGCTCAGCAAGGAAGACATCGCGGCCACGATCGAGTACATCGCGCGCTTGCATGCCGGGGAGACCGTGGCAGAGGCGCCGCGTGGCGAGATTCAGATCGAGACCGATGACATCGACCACTTCGGCAATCGCCGCCTGCGCACCGTCGGTGAGCTCATCCAGAATCAGATCCGCACGGGCCTGTCGCGCATGGAGCGCGTGGTTCGCGAGCGCATGACCACTCAGGATGTCGAGGCGATCACTCCGCAGACCCTCATCAACATCCGCCCCGTCGTTGCCTCCATTAAGGAGTTCTTCGGCACCTCCCAGCTGTCGCAGTTCATGGATCAGACGAACCCGCTCGCGGGCCTGACCCACAAGCGGCGCCTCTCGGCGCTGGGCCCCGGCGGCCTATCGCGCGAGCGCGCCGGCTTCGAGGTCCGCGACGTACACCCCTCGCACTACGGCCGCATGTGCCCGATCGAGACTCCGGAAGGCCCCAACATCGGCCTGATCGGTTCCCTCGCCACCTATGGCCGGGTCAACGCCTTCGGCTTCGTCGAGACGCCCTACCGCAAGGTCGTCGACGGCCGGGTGACCGACCAGGTCGACTACCTCACGGCTGACGAGGAGGACCTCTTCGTCATCGCGCAGGCCAACGCCGTGCTCGCCGATGACGGTCGCTTCAGCGAGGACCGCGTTCTCGTGCGCCGCAAGGGCGGTGAGGTCGACTACGTCACCGCCACGGACGTCGACTACATGGACGTGTCGCCGCGCCAGTTGTGGTCCGTCGCTACCGCGATGATTCCCTTCCTCGAGCACGATGACGCCAACCGTGCGCTCATGGGCTCCAACATGCAGCGCCAGGCCGTGCCACTTCTTCGCGCCGAGGCTCCGCTCGTCGGCACCGGCATGGAGTTCCATGCGGCGTACGACGCGGGCGACATGATCACCGCCGACAAGTCTGGCGGCGTCACCGAGGTTTCCGCGGACCACATCACCGTCGCCAACGACGACGGCACCACCTCCACCTACCGGGTGCAGAAGTTCCATCGCTCCAATCAGGGCACCTGCTACAACCAGCGCCCCGTGGTTGATGAGGGCGATCGCGTCGTCGAGGGCCAGGTCATCGCTGACGGTCCCTCGACCGACCTCGGTGAGATGGCCCTGGGCAAGAACCTCCTCGTGGCCTTCATGCCGTGGGAGGGCCACAACTACGAGGACGCGATCATCCTCAGCCAGCGCCTCGTGCAGGACGATGTCCTGAGCTCGATCCACATCGATGAGCACGAGATCGACGCCCGCGACACCAAGCTCGGGCCCGAGGAGATCACCCGCGATCTGCCCAACGTCTCCGAGGAGGTCCTCGCCGACCTCGACGATCGCGGCATCATCCGCATCGGTGCCGACGTCGTCCCCGGCGACATCCTCGTCGGCAAGGTCACGCCCAAGGGCGAGACTGAGCTCACCCCCGAGGAGCGCCTGCTCCGCGCGATCTTCGGCGAGAAGGCGCGCGAGGTGCGCGACACGTCGCTCAAGGTTCCCCACGGCGAGTCGGGCAAGGTCATCGGCGTCCGCGTCTTCGATCGCGACGAGGGTGATGAGCTGCCCCCGGGCGTCAACCGTCTCGTGCGCGTCTACGTCGCGCAGAAGCGCAAGATCACCGAGGGCGACAAGCTCGCCGGTCGTCACGGAAACAAGGGCGTCATCGCCAAGATCCTCCCGGTCGAGGACATGCCCTTCCTTCCCGACGGCACCCCGGTCGACGTCGTCCTCAACCCGCTCGGCGTCCCCGGCCGCATGAATGTCGGCCAGATCCTGGAGACGCACCTGGGCTGGGTGGCGCATGCCGGCTGGGAGGCGGATCCGAGTGATCCCCGCACCGCCAAGTTGCCCGAGGAAGTGCGCTCGGGAGCTCCCCGCACGCGCCTGGCCACCCCGGTCTTCGACGGCGCGCGCGAGGACGAGCTCTCGCTCGTGCTCGGGTCCACGCGACCGACAGCCGATGGCCTGCGCCTGGTGGACGCCGATGGCAAGGCCGACCTGCTCGACGGCCGCACCGGCGAACCCTTCCCGGGACGCTTCACGGTGGGATACATCTACATCCTGAAGCTGCTCCACCTGGTCGACGACAAGATCCACGCGCGCTCGACCGGCCCCTACTCGATGATCACGCAGCAGCCCCTGGGCGGTAAGGCCCAGTTCGGCGGACAGCGTTTCGGCGAGATGGAGGTGTGGGCACTCGAGGCCTACGGAGCTGCGTACGCGCTCCAGGAGTTGCTCACCATCAAGTCCGACGACGTCCTCGGTCGTGTGAAGGTGTACGAGGCCATCGTCAAGGGCGAGAACATCCCCGAGCCGGGCATCCCGGAGTCCTTCAAGGTCCTCGTCAAGGAGATGCAGTCGCTGTGCCTCAACGTCGAGGTTCTCTCCAGCGACGGTGTCGCCATCGAGATGCGCGACACCGATGAGGATGTCTTCCGCGCGGCGGAAGAGCTCGGCATCGACCTGTCCCGGCGTGAGCCGGCCAGCGTCGAAGAGGTTTAGTCGCCTCACCCGCAGACAACCACCGGCAACCACAAGGTAAAGGACGACAGGGTGCTTGACGTCAACTTCTTCGACGAGCTTCGTATTGGACTGGCCACCGCGGACGATGTGCGCGCGTGGTCGCACGGCGAGGTCAAGAAGCCCGAGACCATTAACTACCGCACGCTGAAGCCGGAGAAGGATGGCCTCTTCTGCGAGAAGATCTTCGGACCGACTCGCGACTGGGAGTGCTACTGCGGCAAATACAAGCGTGTGCGCTTCAAGGGCATTATCTGCGAGCGCTGCGGCGTCGAGGTGACCCGCGCCAAGGTGCGTCGCGAGCGCATGGGCCACGTTGAGCTCGCCGCCCCTGTGACACACATTTGGTACTTCAAGGGCGTCCCCAGCCGCTTGGGCTACCTGCTCGACCTCGCCCCTAAGGACCTCGAGAAGGTCATCTACTTCGCCGCCTACATGATCACCAGCGTCGACGTGGAAGGCCGCCACGAGGCGCTGCCCAGCCTCGAGGCCGAGCTCGGTGTCGAGAAGTCCAAGATCGCCAAGCGGCGCGATTCCGATATCGAGGCACGCGCACAGAAGCTCGAGGCCGACCTTGCCGCACTTGAGGCAGAGGGTGCCAAGGCTGATGTACGCCGCAAGGTGCGTGAGTCGGCCGAGCGCGAGATGGCTTCGGTACGCCGCCGCGCGGACAACGAGATCGAGCGCCTCGACAAGGTTTTCGATCGCTTCCGCACCCTCAAGGTCCAAGACCTCGAGGGCGACGAGATCCTCTACCGCGAGATGCGCGACCGCTACGGCCGCTGGTTCGACGGTGGCATGGGCGCAGCGGCGATCCAGAAGCGCCTGCAGACCTTCGACCTCGAGGCTGAGGCCGAGTCGCTCCGCGAGACCATCGCCACGGGTAAGGGTCAGCGCAAGGCTCGCGCCCTCAAGCGCCTCAAGGTCGTCTCGGCGTTCCTCAACACCACCAACTCTCCGCTGGGCATGGTCCTCGACGCGATCCCCGTGATCCCGCCGGACCTGCGCCCGATGGTGCAGCTCGATGGTGGCCGCTTCGCGACGAGCGACCTGAACGATCTCTACCGCCGCGTGATCAACCGCAACAACCGGTTGAAGCGTCTTCTCGACCTCGGTGCGCCCGAGATCATCGTCAACAACGAGAAGCGCATGCTGCAGGAGGCGGTCGACGCTCTCTTCGACAACGGCCGTCGTGGTCGCCCGGTGACGGGCCCCGGCAACCGCCCGCTCAAGTCGCTCTCCGACATGCTCAAGGGCAAGCAGGGCCGCTTCCGCCAGAACCTCCTCGGCAAGCGCGTCGACTACTCCGGTCGCTCCGTCATCGTGGTGGGACCGCAGCTGAAGCTGCACCAGTGCGGTCTGCCGAAGCAGATGGCGCTCGAGCTCTTCAAGCCCTTCGTCATGAAGCGTCTCGTCGATCTCAACCACGCGCAGAACATCAAGAGCGCCAAGCGCATGGTCGAGCGTTCCCGTCCGGTCGTGTGGGACGTGCTCGAAGAGGTCATCGCGGAGCACCCGGTGCTGCTCAACCGCGCGCCGACCCTGCACCGCCTCGGCATCCAGGCGTTCGAGCCGCAGCTCATCGAGGGCAAGGCCATCCAGATCCATCCGCTCGTCTGCACGGCGTTCAATGCCGACTTCGACGGGGACCAGATGGCCGTGCACCTGCCGCTGTCAGCTGAGGCTCAGGCCGAGGCGCGCGTCCTCATGCTGTCGAGCAACAACATCCTCTCGCCGGCCAACGGCCGACCGATCACGACGCCGACCCAGGACATGGTTCTCGGCATCTACAACCTCACGATGGCCGGCTCGGCACCGGGTGAGGAGATCCCCGCTTTCTCCTCGCTCTCCGAGGCTGTCATGGCGTTCGATCGCGGGGGACTCGGCCTGCAGGAGCCCGTGCGCCTGCGTCTCACCGATGTCGTGCCGCCCGAGGGCTGGACGGCACCCGAGGGCTGGACCCCGGGCGATCCCTTCATCCTGCAGACCACACTCGGGCGCGCGATCTTCAACGAGGCACTTCCCGCCGACTTCCCCTACGTCGACTACCAGGTCGACAAGAAGGCGCTCGGCGGCCTCGTCAATCAGCTCGCCGATCGTTACCCGAAGGTCGACGTGGCTGCGACGCTCGACGCCCTCAAGGAGCTCGGCTTCCACTGGGCGACGCGCGCCGGTGTCACCATCTCCATCGACGACGTCGTCACGCCGCCCCAGAAGGCCGAACTGCTCGCGGCCGCGGAGGAGCGTGCCGCAAAGGTGCAGGCGCAGTACGAGCGCGGTCTCATCACCGACTCGGAGCGTCGCCAGGAGCTCATCGAGATCTGGACCCGCGCCACGGACGAGGTTGCCCGGGCCATGCAGGACAACTTCCCGCGCCAGAACCCGGTCTTCATGATGGTCGACTCGGGTGCCCGCGGAAACTTCATGCAGGTCCGCCAGATCGCCGGAATGCGCGGTCTCGTGGCCAACCCCAAGGGCGAGATCATTCCGCGCCCGATCAAGTCCAACTTCCGCGAGGGCCTGTCGGTGCTGGAGTACTTCATCTCCACGCACGGTGC
>JBMOIL010000125.1:0-7286 GCA_049317345.1 Candidatus Nanopelagicales bacterium | reverse complement strand
GCGATGGCTTCAACGAGGGCTACCGCTACGTCGACTGGCTGCTCACCGTGCCGCTGCTGCTCTTCGAAACGGTGGCCGTGCTCGCACTTCCCGCAGCCGTGCGTCGTTCGCTGCTCTGGAAGCTCATTCCGGCTTCCGCCCTCATGATCATCCTGGGCTACCCGGGTGAGGTCACCGCCGACATCACCGGCAAGGCCATCTGGGGTGCCCTATCGACCATTCCATTCATCTACATCCTCTACGTGCTGTTCGTTGAACTCAGTCGAGCGGCAAAGAGCCAGCCCAACCAGGTCGGCAAGGAGCTCGCAGGCCTGCGCTGGCTGCTCCTCGCCACGTGGGGCGTCTACCCGATCTCCTACGCCTTCCCGATGCTCGGGCTCGACGGCGCAGACTCCTTCGTCTACCGCCAGGTGGGCTACTCAATCGCAGACGTGCTCGCGAAGTGCCTCTACGGTTTGCTCATCTTCAAGATCGCACGCATCAAGTCCATGGACGACAGCCCGGAGTTCGCGGACGCGGAGATGAAGGAAGCTCCCTCCAGCAAGTAGCACTCGCACCTATACGCAAGCGGCGGGGCCCATGGCCCCGCCGCTTGCGTATGTCAGGGCATCTCGCGCATCAACGCATGACCGCGCGCACGAGGGACTCCTGCAGGAAGGTGAGCCAGTCGTACACGTGGTAGGTAGCCGAGCGCGGATCCTCCTCAGGAAGCTCGGCGAACTCCGCCAGTGCTTCCTCGGTCACCCCCAGACGCGTCCCCAGTGCGAGGCGGACGTCGTTGAGCGCCCCGAGCCAGGCGACAGCGTCGTCCGCACTGAGGGTCACCTTGTCGCCGGACCGCCGCAGCGTCTCAATTGCCGTGGCGGCATGCGCCAACTTGGTCTCACGCAGGGATCGCTCCGTGAAGCGGCGGAATTCCGCCGACGCGTCTGCATCGTCGAGGTAGGCGTCAGGGAAGAGTCGAGCGAGCGCGGGATCCTCCGGGCGCTCCGCGTCGGGGTTGAGACCGACCAGGCTCACGAGCGGATCCTCATCCTCCGCGCCCTCGGGCGTGACGAATTCGACGAGCTGCTCGAGGAGCGTCAGGAGCAGCCCCTTCTCCACCACGTCGACCCGCAGGACGATTCGGCCGGTGGCTGTGCGGCGGAAGCCGTGGACGCTCACTTGTCGTCCTTGGCAAGCGTCGCCCACAGGCCGTAGGAATGCATCGCGGTGACGTCGCGCTCCATCTCCTCACGCGACCCGGCCGAGACCACAGAGCGCCCGTCCTCATGGACCTGCATCATCAGCTTCTCCGCCTTCTCACGCGAGTAGTGGAAGTAGGTCATGAAGACGTAGGTGACATAGGACATCAGGTTGACGGGGTCGTTCCACACGATGGTGATCCACGGGGTGTCCGCGGAGACGACCTCATCGACATCGGGCCGCTCGAGCTCCGTGGGTGCCGTCGTCACGGTTCCAGGGTACGGCGGGCCGTCAGCCGACGGTGATCACGAGGCGAGCAGAGGCTCCCTGCGCGATATCGGCAGAGGCGGGGACGAGGAGGCGATAGGAGGTCTCGCCCGCCACGGTCGGCTTGACCGTCGCGGTCACGCTGCCGCCCGCACCCGTGGTCGTGGTTGCCACGTCACGCCACGCGCCTGACGCGCTGCGTCGCTGCACCGTCACTGCGGTCCCCGCGCTAGTCGGGGACACGGTGCCCGTGATCGTCACCGGCGTACCCACGGCAACCTTGCTCGCACTGGCCTTGGCGGTCACGGCGTAGCGCACGGTCGTTGATACCGGAGCGCTTTCGCCCGCGGCTCGTGACCAGGAGCCGGCCACCGAGACGGTCCACGTCCCGCTCGCCGCGGCAGGCACCTTGAACACACCCTTGCCGTCACCGTCGAGAGTGATGGACCCGACCTTCGCGCGCGTGGCGGATCCCCCCTGCGGTTGGAAGTAGAGGGTGGCCTCGGCGTCCTTCGCCACTCCGGAGCGCGACTCGGTGCCCACTCTCACGGAAATGGTGCTCCCATACGTCGTCGCCTTAGGCGCCTTGACCGTCACGGTCGTCGCCGCAGGGGCGATCTCGCGGCCGTAATCGGCGAGCCGGGAGTAGAAGTCACTCGTCACCGTGCCGAAGTCCCACACGGCGATGCCACCGATCTTGAGATCGGGCACGATCTTGGACCTACTCAATGCCGAGCGCGTGTCAGCGAACCACACGCGACGCTTGACGTCGCAGGTGCGCTCCTTCTTGTCGACCTTGCCCGCAGTCGGCAGCCAGTAGTCGAATGTCCACTCGCCGGATTCGGCGTCCCATGTGGGCTCGACCTTCTCACGTGCGGCGATCTCGCGTGCCGACGTGGGCGTCACGCTCGTGCGCACCGGGGTGGGGGTCGGCTTCCAGTCCGCTGGGCAATCCGCATCCACGGCCCAGCCCGTGCCCACCTGGACCGGCCAGTTGCGGCCGTATTGCGGTGCTCCGATCCACACTCTGTCGGCGTATCTCTCGCCCACCTGCTGGACGGCGCTCTTGGCGACGAGAGTCGCCCAGTCGTTGGGGCCGATCGGTCCCGGCACGCTCCAGCTGTAGTCGTAGGCCATGATGTTGAGGCGATCGACATAGGGAGCGATATCGCTCCACGAGTACACCCAGTAGCCCGTGCCCGGATTAGGTGCGCCTGAACCGGAGAACGGCGGCACACCACCCGGCACCGTGGCCCACAGCGTCAGCCCCTGTGCACGTAGCTGCTCGGAGAGCTCCTTGATCATCGCGATCCAGCGCGGCTTGGTCGCCTCCCACGAGTCACGACCGTCTGCGAAGGCGAACGCCTCCCAGTCGAGATCGATTCCGTCGACGCCTGCCTTGACGGCGTAGTCGGTGATCTGCTTGGCGTAGGCCTTGCGATTCTTCGAGGTGGAGAGGTAGGCGCTCAACTCACCGGCGTGAGCGGAGCCCAGGTCGGTAATGGAGGCGTTGACCTTGATGCCGGCATCCTGAAGGGCCTTGCGTTGACGGTCGAACTTCGGCGTCGTCCAGGGGGTAGCGCTCTTGCAGAGGGGATCTCCCCAGGCGCCATCCTTGTCGTAGTCGCCGTTGTCATAAAGGCAGAGGGGATTCTTCTCGCCCTGGAAGGACCACCAGAACATCGCGATCTCGCCGACGACGCCGTCGGCCGTCGAAGTCATCTGCGCGATGGAGGTGTCCGACGCCCACCAGCCGAACCAGCCCGAGACGATAGGCCGGGGCGACTCTGCCGCGGACGCCATGGGGGCAGCCACGAGCGTGGCGGCCGCGACCGCGGCCGAGGCGATGAGTGCGGTGGTCCCGCGCAGGCGCATGGCGCTCCCTTCGATCACTCCAGGTTACGTCGGGTGTCGCGTCGAGGGCCTCAACCGATCGGCCCACCGTGGGGATTCCCAGAGCGATCTGCGTCACATCCGAGGGGCTCCCTCAGCCACGAGGGGTGCCCACCCGGAGTCAGGGGCCAGCGCTCGGCGGAGCGGCGTCGTGGAGGAAGGGGCGGCACAAGACGTCAGTTAGCCGCGTTTCGACGCGCGAAAACGCGGCATGGAGGCGCCTAGCGCGACGTCACATCCGAGGGATTGCCTAGCCGAGGGCTCGGGCGATGTCCTGCGCGGCACGGGCAACGCGGGGCCCGACCTCCTCGGGGGGCGCGGTAAGCGCCACCCCCACGGCCGCCTCGATACCGGGAATCCCGAGGACAGGGGCCGCGATGCCGCTACTGCCCGGGGAATCGCCCGTGGAGACCACCCAGGGGGGGTCGAGGGGGCGCCCCGCTGCGGTGCGCGCAGCGAGCACGGCGCGCCCAGCCGCACCGAGTTCCAGCGGGATGCGTGAGCCCAGGCGATAGGCGACGTGGACGTCAGAACGAGGCGGCTCTGCGACAGCGACGGCGAGTAGGTCCTGGCCGTCGACGACACCGAGGTAGGCCGTGGCCCCAAGGCCCTCAGCCAGTCGACGCAGCACCGGCATGGCGGCGTCGCGCAGGAGCGGCTGCACCTGGCGGGCGAGGCTGAGCACGGCGAGTCCGAGGCGGCAGCGTCCGTCGGTGCCACGCCGCACCAGGCCGTGCTGCTCGAGGGTGACGATAAGCCGGTAGACGACGGTGCGACTCACCCCGAGGGCCGCCGCGACTTCCGTCACGGTCAGACCCTCGGGGGAGTCGGCGAGCACCGAGAGGACCCGAAGCCCCCGATCGAGGGTTTGCGAGGTCTCCTTCGGCATAGGGCGCTAGGCCGCGGCCTTCTTGGCCAGCGACTTCAACTGGAATGACGAGATGATCTCGAAGATGCCGAGCACGAGCAGCCAGATACCCGCGATCCACACGAAGATGCCCACAGCCCACGGGTTGATGAGCAGGACGATGCCGGCAAGCAGGTAGACGATGCCGGAGAAGATCGCCCAGCCCTTGCCCTGCGACACCTGGGACGAGTTGACGAGTTGGAGGATGCCGGAGAAGAGGAACCACACACCGACGAAGATGCCGAAGACCTCGACCTTCTCCTCCGGGCCGAAGCGGAACATCAGCAGACCGAGGAGCAGGCCGATGATGCCCGAGATGATGAGCAGGGCTCGGGCAGAGCCGGGCAGTCCGTGACCGAAGGCACGGACGAGGGACACGATGCCCGAGACCACCAGGTAGATGGCCAGGACGACGGCGATGACCCACGTCGAGCCGCCGGGGTTGATGATGATGATCGCACCGACGATGATGCTGACGATGCCCAGCACGAGCAGGGCCCACCAGTTGCGGCCAAGGGCGGATGCCACCGCGCGCTCGTCGTCATAGGTCAGACCGGTCATGGGGTCGACCGATGCCATGGAGTACCTCCGAGTATTCAGATGAGGGCCACCTGGCCCCGGGACGTCCCCAGGGTAGGGCCGTGAGGGCCCTTATCCCAGGAAGCGCGCCAGGTACTCACGAGTACGTTGCTCGTTTGGTGCCGCCAGCACCTGCTCAGGTGTCCCCTCTTCGAGGACGACTCCCCCGTCGAGGAAGCACACGCGATCGGCTGCCTCGCGGGCAAACCCCATCTCATGCGTGGCCATGACGATGGTGAGGCCTTCCTCCTTGAGCTCGCGTACAGCGTCGAGCACTTCGCCCACGAGGAGCGGATCGAGCGCAGAGGTGATCTCATCGAACAGGAGAATCTCGGGCGACATCGCGACGGCACGCACGATCGCCACGCGTTGCTGCTGACCTCCCGAGAGGCGATCGGGGTACTCCCCCGCTTTCTCCTCCAGTCCGAAGCGCGCGAGCAGGCGACGCGCTCGGTCCTCAGACTCCTGGCGCGAGCGTCCCAGCACCTTGCGCTGGCCGAGCGTGACGTTGTCGAGCACGGTCATGTGCGGGAAGAGGTTGTAGGCCTGGAAGACAATGCCCACACGCCGCCGCACGGCATCCAAATTGGTCTTGAACGCCGTGACGTCCAGACCTTCATCGAGCAGGATGCGGCCGGCGTCGACCGGCTCGAGCCCGTTGATGCACTTGAGCAGGGTCGACTTGCCAGAACCACTCGCACCGATGAGGACGACGACCTGATGCTCGTGCACATTGAGGTCGATGCCGCGCAGCACCGACTCTGAGCCGAAGGACTTCCAGACGGCCTCGACGGCGAGGGAGACGGTCGTCATGTCGCGAACCCCGAACCGCGCTGACGTCTCTGGCGCTCCTGAAGCCAGTCCGTGAAGCGCGTCATGGGGATGGTGAGCGCGATGAAGAGGCAGGCCGCCGCCACGTAGGGGGTGTAGTTGAAGGTGAAGGACGCATCGATCTGCGCCTGCCGCAGCACCTCGATTGGGCCGAGCACAGACACGAGCGCGGTGTCCTTCTGCAGGGAGATGAAGTCATTGAGAAGGGGCGGGGTGACATTGCGCACCGCCTGCGGGAGGACGACGTAACGATTGGTCTGCCAGGACGACAGACCGAGTGAGCGCGCCGCCATCCGCTGGCTGGGGTGCACGGAGTCGATGCCCGCACGGAAGACCTCGGCGACATAGGCGCCGTAGGAGAGGACCAGTGCCACGACACCCCACACGAGCACCTCGTCGGGGGCCCCCTGCAACTGCAGCGCGGGCACACCGAAGCCGAGCAGCAGAATGACGAGCAGCGTGGGTACGCCGCGGAACACATCGACGTAAACGGTCGCGAGGATGCGCAGCGGGAGGAAGATCGGGCTCTTCAGACGCCGCACCAGGGCGACGGTGAGACCGACGATGAGGATGAGCGGCTCGGCGATGAGGAAGATCCGCACGTTGAGCCAGAAGGCTTCGAGCAGGCCGGGGAATGATTCCGAGAATGCCTCGGGGCTGAAGAAGGTCTCCTGCACCGCCGACCATCCCGGCGTGCGTACGACGATGAGGGTGACGACGGTCGCCGTGACGATCAGGCTGATGATGCCGATCGCGGCATCGCGCCAGGCTTTGCGTTGGCGGTAGCGCACACGCGCGGGGTCGACGTACGGCATGTCAGCCGATACGCCGGACCCCGCGCGCGCTGCAGCGACTGGTGCGCTGCCGGGCTCGGTCACTCCTTGAAGTAGGGAGCCGTGGTCCCGGCCAGCCACTCATCCTGGATGGCCTGGAGCGCACCGGAATCCTTGAGCTCCGTCAGCACCTGGTTGACGCAGCCGACCAGCGGGTTGTCCTTCTGGAAGAGCATGCCGAACTGCTCCCCACCATCCTGGGCGGGGAACTGGCCGACGATCTTGCCCTTGGGGATCTCCACCGCGGTGATGTAGTACGCGGTGGGCAGGTCGACCACGATGCCGTCGATCTGGCCGTTCTTCAGCGCCGACTTGGCGTCGTTGGTGTCGTTGTAGACATACGGGTCGGAGCTGGGCTGGATGAAGTCCTGGATGTACATCAGGCTCGTTGTGCCGACCTGGGCGCCGAGCTTGGCGTCCTTGAGCTCCGCCAGGGTGGTGGCGTTGGCGATCGGGGAGTCCGCGAGCGCGATCACGGCCTGGTTGACGGTGTAGTAGCCGTCCGAGAAGGTGACGACCTCGGCGCGCTCGGGAGTGATCGAGATCTGGTTGATGTCGAAGTCGAAGTCCTTGGCGCCGGGAGCGTAGGACTTGTTGAAGGGCACGACGGTCCAGGCGACCTCTTCGGGCGTGAAGCCCAGGCCCTCGGCGACGGCGTAGGCAACGGCGGACTCGAAGCCCTGGCCGTTGGTGGGATCGTCGTCGACGAAGTACGGCGGGTACGCCGGAGAATCCGTGCCGATGGTCAGCTGGCCGCCGTTGACGAGCGTGAGGTTCTCCTTCGCGCACTC
>JBMOIL010000124.1:0-7325 GCA_049317345.1 Candidatus Nanopelagicales bacterium | reverse complement strand
CCCCGGGGCCCACGATGGGCCCGCAAAAGGCTAGCGGTTCTGGCCCGGCGGCGCGTCCCCATGCTCCGTCTCACGTCGGCGGAGGTCAGCCACGTAGGCATCCCAGGCCTCGGCGTCGGGGTCGGGTGGTGCTTCGACAGTCTCGGCTGCCTCGGCTTCGGCGCGGTAGGCCTCCACGCGGGAGCGGTAGCGATCGGTGAACCAGCGCGTGAGGTTGCCGTGCTTGCGGTAGCGATTCCAAATGACGATGGCGAAGAGCCCGATGATCGGCCACTGGATGGCGTAGGCCCAGGATCGCTGGATGCCCTCCTGCGCGCGCCCCAACTGATTGATGGTGGCGTACGTGCACAGTGCGAGGACGAGGACGAGCGGAAGGTGCAGGGTGAGGATGTCCTTCCAGCGACGGCTCATGCCACCGGCACCTCCTCGCGTATCGATTCGATAGCCGGTGCCACGCGAGCGCGCCGGCGTACGAGGAAGAGCAGCGCCAAGCAGGCGAGGCCGGCCGCTCCTGCGAGCGCCACCTGAGCACCCGTCTCGACCGGATCCGAACGTGAAGCGAGCCACAGCGCGGTGGGCCACAGCACCGCTGCGAGGACGAGTGCGGGCACACCGCGCGGTCCCAATGCAGCCACGCAAAAAGCCCAGCCGACGGCGACGAGCGCGACCGACGCGAGGACAGCGGCGACGCCGATCCCCAGCAGCCCCGAGGGCACCACGGCCGCGACGATATAGGTGACCACGGCCAAGGCCACGGCGAAGGGCTCGGGATACCCGGCCGTGAGGCGGCTCAGCCATCCCTGTCGGGCTGCCCCGGCCCAGGTGATCACGAGCGGCAGGGCGAGGGCGAGTGTGGCGAGGGCACCCGCGGTGATGCGATCACCCGCGATCGCTCCCGTAGGCGGGGCCGTGCGTGAGAGGGCAACGGAGATGCCCAGTGCGATGCCCATGAGCAGCACCTCGTACGACGCGAAGCGAATCAGGGAGACACCGTCGCCCGTCGGCACCACGTGTCGCCGCTGGCGCCATCCGAAGACAATGAGTGCGGCAAGAAGTGTGGCCTTGGCGAGGATGAGCGTGCCGTACGCCGTGGTGATGAGCGAGGCAACTCCGTCCACGCGCAGTGACGCATTGAGCAGACCGCTCTCCGCCAACACGATGACGCACACCAGCGCGAGCGTGCTGAATCGGCGGATGGCGACAGCAGCATCTTGGGGATGGCGAGCCACATGAGAGCACACCGCGATAAGGCCGCCCACCCACACGCCGACCGCGAGCAGATGAATGGCCAGGGATATCGACGCGGAGGTATGGCCGGAGTGCAGGCCCGAGTGCCCCATCAGGCCGGTCAGCCCGGCTGCCGTCGCCGCCAGGGCGAGGACGATCGCTGCGGTCACCCGGCCGAGGATCACCCACCCGAGGAGGGCCACGAATGCCACGAGCACGATCTGCGCCACGAGGAGCTGGCCCAATTGAGTCTGGGTGAGCAGCGACAGGACGATCTGCGGCTCGAGGGAGTCCGAGAGGGGGCGGCCGAGCAATTCCGAGACGGTCAGCGGCACCATCGCGAGAAGGGCTACGAGCCACGCCAGCGCAGCAACCGACGCAATCCGCACCAGGCGCTGGTCCACGCGCGGCAGCAGCAGGCCGCCGACGACCACGAAGCCGAGCACTATCGAAACGGCGACGTCGCGCACCCACCTATCGAGTGGGAGCGACCACAGCGTCTGCCAGGGGACGACCGGCAGCCCCTCGACGGTCGTCTGCGAGAGCGCACCGAGCGTCGCGAGGATGAGCAGGAGGACCGGGACGCCGGCCAGCAGACCCACGCTCACGCGGGCGCCGGTGTGCAGCCGTGCCTGGGTCACGGGGATGAAGCTGAACCCGACGGTGACGCCGAGGGGGTCGGTGCATCCGGGTTGTAAAGGGTGAACTGGCCGAAGTTGGCGGGAGTGGTGTTGGGGCTGGCCTTAAGGAAGGTCGTGCAGATCACAGCCAGCAGGATGCTGGCGCACACCCACACCATCCAGTAGCCGACGAGCTTGGCCTGGAAGGGATTCTCCGTCGACACCAAGCCCTCACGCGTGCGGTTGGCGATGGCCAGGAGCAGGAAGGCGACGAGGACGAGGTGCACCAACGTGGCCGCGGTCAGGAGGAAGACTGCGGAGGCGTATGCCCCATTGCTCGGGCCGAAGGGGAAGGTCGTGATCTGCCACCACTGCAACACAATGGCGGCGATGACGACGAGCAGCGAGATGACGCTGGCCGCGATAAGGCCGCCGCGATGCCCGGAGCGAAGAGTGCGAATGCCGAGCCACAGGATCACCGTCGCGACGACAGCCAGACCGAGAATCGACCAGAAGGGCCAGTCCGCCGCCCACGGCAGAGGCGAACGGCTCTTGAGCAGGTCGTTGTTGCCGAAGGTCTGCTGATTGGGGGCCCAGCCGTTGTTGACGTTGAGCGACCACAGGTAGCAGTAGCTGATGATCAGCGCCATCGTCCCCGTGAAGTCGGCGACGACGAGGAAGATGAGGCCGATCCGATTGCGCCGGGCGACGATGGCGACCGGCTCCCCGGTGGTGGGAGACAGCAGGGGCGCACTCATACGGGGGCACCCACCTTCTCGTCGTACTGCTTCTCTAACGTCTTCGGGTCCAGGGGATCGGGTACGCCGTAGTCGTAGGGCAGCTTCGTCACCACCGGCAGGACGGGGAAGTTGTCCAGGGGCACCGGAGTCTGGGTCTGCCAGTCGAGTGTCTGCGCATGCCACGGGTTGGACGGGGCGACCTGGCCGCTACGCCACGACGAGATGATCGCCGCGAGGAAGATGAGCATGCCGATGCCGATGATGTAGGCACCGATCGTCGAGATCCAGTTGGAGATGTTGAACATGTTGTCGAACTGCAGCACGCGGCGCGGCTGACCCTGCAGTCCGGCGACGAACATCGACATGAAAGTGATCTGGAATCCGGCAAACGCGGTCCAGAAACCGATCGACCCCGTGCGCTCGTCGAGGTAGCGGCCCGTCATCTTCGGGAAGTAGTAGGCGATCCCGCCCATGGCTCCGAAGAGACCGGCACCCATGAGCATGTAGTGGAAGTGCGCGGTGACGAACATGTTGCCGTGGAAGTACTGGTCGGCGGGTACGTCGGAGAGGTAGACACCGGTGACTCCACCGATCATCTTGTTGAAGATGACCGCGAAGACCGCCATCATCGGCAGCCTGCTCCAGAAGGTCCCGCGCCACATCGTGCCGATGACGACGAGCACGAGGAATCCGACCGGGATGGAGATCATCTCCGTGGAGAGCATGAAGGGGTAGTTGGCCTGCGGGGCCCATCCCGTCATGTACATGTGGTGCGCCCACACGAGGCCGCTGAGCCCCACGACGCCGACGATGCCGGCGATGGCCATGTAGTAGCTGAAGAGCGGCTTGCGCATGAAGACGGGGATGATCTCCATCATCACGGCGATGCTCGGGATGAGGATGACGTAGACCTCGGGGTGGCCGAGCAGCCAGAAGAGGTTCTGGTAGAGCCAGACGCTGCCACCCTCGATGGGGTCGAAGAACGACGTGTTGATGAGTCGATCGGTCATCGACAGGATCTGCGAGTACATGTAGAACGGGAAGGCGTAGAGACCCATCGCGGCCGCAGCGAACGAGCCATAGATGAGGATCGGCGTACGCGACCAGGTCATGCCCTTGGCGCGCATGGTGAGGATCGTCGTCATGATGTTGACGCTGGCGAGCGCCGTGGAGACGGCGAAGACGATGATCGTGGTCTGGTAGCCGATCATCCCGGGCCCGGCCTGAGCATTCAGCGGCTGGTAGACGCTCCAGCCGTCGCGGATGCCGCCGACGAGCAGGGAGAGGATGAGGGGCGGCACCGCGCACACGAGCAACCAGATGCTCAGTGCATTAAGCCGCGGGAAGGCCATGTCTCGAGCCCCGCACATGAGCGGCACGATGAAGTTGCCGACCGGTCCGGAGACCACCACGATCATGGCGATCACCATGGCGATGCCATGCGTGCCGACGAGGGAGTTGTAGAAGTCGGGGTTGAAGACTTCCATCCACGTGATGCCGAGCTCGGTGCGGATGAGCATCGCGAGGAGGCCGCCGAAGCCCAGGATGATCATGGCGACGATGAGGTACTGGATGCCCACGACCTTGTGATCGGTCGTGAAGCGCCAGTAGCGGAACTTGCCCTGGTCCTTGCCCGCCAAGAACTCCGCATCAGCGTGGGTGAGATCGCGACCGAAGAGCCAGCGGATAGGTCCGGTGAAAGCACCCATGCCACCCATGAAGCCGATAACCCAGCCGACCATCATTGCCCAGAAGGTCGGGCCTGAGGCTGCGTTAGCGAAGTTAGCGGTGATGGCACCCGCGGGGAACTGGATGTTCATCAGGAAGCCGAAGATCAGCGCCAGGACCACGCCGCAGATGAGACCGGTGAAGAAATTGAGGTGGCGCATGATGCCGCCCGGCTTGCCGTGCTGCTTGGGCTGCGCGACCTCGACCTGGTAGATCGTTGCGGTGCTCATCGCGTCCTCCCCGCGCCGCTCTCACGCATGAATGACTCGAAGGTCTCCGCCGGCATCACGTCAATCTTGGTCTCCATGTAGGCGTGGTGAAGGCCGCAGAGCTCGGCGCACCGGACGTTGAAAGTGCCCTCCTTGTTGGGAGTGACGCCCGTCTGCGTGATCGCCCCCGGATTGGCGTCGATCTTGACTCCGAGCTCGACTGCCCAGAAGTTGTGGATGACGTCGACAGAGGTGACGTTGAAGAGGACGGCGCGATCCTTGGGGAGGTAGAGGACGTCGCTCGTCACCTTGTCGTACTGCGGATACTCGAAGGTCCACACCCACTGCTGGCCCGTCACGTTGACGACGAGGGCGTCCTCCGTCTTGGGCTGGCCCGTCGCCGAGGTGGAGCCGTAGGAGTCCGCGGTGATGTCGGCGAGCTCGATGAGCCCCCACACAACCAGGAAGGCGGCCAGGATGCTGGACGCGGCCGTCCAGGTGATGACAGCAACGGCGTTTGTCCTGATCGCCGGGTTGTCATTGTTGGGGGGAGCATCTCCCGACTTCCCCTTCCAACCGAAGAGGCTGTAGAGGAGGACGGCAAAGACGAAAGCGGTGATGGGGATGGACACCAGGGTGAAGACGACGATCGTCTGCTGGATGTCGGCCATGATCGACGACGCCGGTCCGCCGGACTGGTTCATCGCGGCAACCATGAGCCAGCACAGCGGCAGAAGCGAGAAGCCCACGACCACCGTGATGATGAGGATGTGGCGCACGTAGCGGCGGCTCAGCCATTCGCGCAAGCGATGCATCGCCGGCGGTCGATTGGTGGGCGCCTCGGGCTCCTCCGCGGGCACGAGAGTGTCAGCCATCAGACGACCTCGAGGGTGCCGGACATCCAGCCGCGCTGCTGCATCGGGCCGCCGAACTCCTGGTAGAGGTCACCGCACGGGAACTCGCAGTTCCAGACATAGGTCCCCGGCGCGCCCGTGCGGAAGGTGAAGGTCACTTCCTTGGGGTTATCAGCGTAGGGACTGGCATTGTCGACCGCATTGCCGCCAAGGTCCGGCAGCGGAACGGAGACGAAGAGGTAGGGCTGGCCGCTCTCCGGGTACTGGTGGACGGTGAAGGTGTGCGCGACTTTCGTCGGGTCGACCTCCGTCACCGTCTTGCCGTTGACCGTCATCGTGCCGTCGACGGTGCCGTGGACCTTCGCCCAGAAGGGGTTGAAGACGCGGCCACCCGAGTCGTACTGCTTGATCGTCACGGTGACGAGGGAGTTGGCCGGCACCTGCAACGTCGTCGAAGGCCAGAAGAAGGGCCAGCCCTGGCTCGCGTAGAGAGCGTTGACTCCCTCCATAGGCCCGGGCACCTCATCGGAGTTATTCGGATAGACCGCGAGTTCGAGGCTGGCAGAGTTGACCGGGCCGTCCGGGGTGGCGACCGTGCCGGTCGGCGTGGCGACGAGGAGCGGCGGCTCACCGCTCGTTGCGTGCGCAAAGGCGGCGACTCCGGCGACCACGCCGGCGCCAATGAGCACCGATACGAGCGCCACGAGAAAACGCTTCACGAGTTCCTTTCGGCACGACGAGACGACTGGTGGGGCCAGGGTAGGGGTACAGAGGCCCTGCGTCACGCATTCCCGACCGAATCAACCCCAGTTCGGCGCAGGTTCGCCCAGAGTTCGCGGTCTATCGTGAAGGGGTGGAGGCGTGGAATCCCGGTGACGACCTGTGGACGGTCGATCTCTTCGTGACGGCCAACCTCATTCTCGTCACAGTTCTCTACCTCGTGGGCGTGCGCGTCCTTGCCACCAGAGGACTCGCCTGGTCTGCATTGCGCACCCTCAGTTTCCTGCTTGGGATAGCCCTGCTCGCCCTTGCCTATCTCGGACCTTTCGAGACCCTGGCGCACACTTACTTCTGGGCGCACATGGGCCAGCACCTCATCGTCATGATGCTTGCCGCGCCCTTCATCGTCCTGTCCTGCCCGGTGGCACTCACGGTCTTGGCCACCACCGGGCGCACCCGATCCGCCATCATCCGGGCCCTGCGCTCCACCGTGGGACTTGTGCTGGTCAATCCCGTCGTCACGTGGGTGCTCTTCGTCACCGTGCTCATCGGCTCGCACGTCACGCCGGTGATGGAGTGGGTGCTCACCGACCACGACGCCATGTCCTACATCGAGCGTCCCGTCTACCTGATCGCAGCTCTGCTGTTCTACTACCCGCTCATCGGCAACGACATGTGCGCACGCCGACCGCGGCCCGCGATCCGACTGCTGTCGCTCGGGCTGATGATGATTCCCGAGACCGCACTCGGCGCCGTCATCTTCCTTGCACCCGTCACGCTCTACCCGTCCTACGTCGCAGCGGCGGCCGCTGTCGGTGCCGACCCCCTCGTCGATCAGCAGTTGGCGGGCGCGCTCATGTGGGCCATCACCATGGTCATCGACTCCGTGTGGATGATGGTGGCCGCAGTGGAGTGGTGGCGATCAGAGGAACGCCAGACGGCAATCCAGGAGCGCCGCGAACCGGAGGAGGTGGCTCCATGAAGTTCGCGCTGGGCTTGGTGGGCGCTGCGCTGCTCCTCACCGGTTGCTCGCAGATGTATGCCGCAACGCCCGTCGTCACGATCTCCGCCACCACTGCCGCAAGCGCCGAGTCGATCGGGCTCACCGTCATCCCGCCACAGGAGCGGCAGCAGACGATCGTTATCGCCGGAGCGACCGCGGACGGCACCGAGCTGTCGACCGCCGAGATGGGCGGCGACATCGTCGTCGTCAACGCGTGGGCATCG
>JBMOIL010000123.1:0-7337 GCA_049317345.1 Candidatus Nanopelagicales bacterium | reverse complement strand
CCCGTCGTCGGCGGACTCGTGTCGGGCGGGCGACGACGGGGTGAGTCCCGCCTCATGCTCGACGGGGCGGTCTTCGACAACGGCGGCGTGGGGGTCGTCCTGGACCGCGCGGCCCCGGTGCGCGTCGTGGTGAGCCAGGGATGCCGGCCGATCGGCGATCCCATGACCGTGACCTCCGCCGAAGGCACCACCGTCCGGGAGCTCGCGGGACGTCCCGCCCTCGAGCGGCTTCGAGATGTCGTGTCCGCACTGGACACCGATGATCAGGCCCTCGCCGTGCGGGGTCTGCACGTCGGGATCGCTCGTGACCCCCGCGTGGACGGCGCGCATGCAGGGGACTTTGTCATCCGCGGGATCCTCGGCGTGGATGCTCAGAGTGGCGCCGTGTCCGTGGGCGACGATGTTGACGTCGGATCGCTCGTGAGGCTGCACCTGCGCGATGCCGACTCGGCGGACGCCGATCTGCGCACCGCCGTCGGTCTTGTCGGCCGCGATCGCGCGGTGGCCGGGGCGTACCTCGTCACGTGCAACGGACGTGGCGGAGCGATGTTCACGAGCTCGGACCATGACGCGGCCATCGTGCGCGAAGGCCTCGGCACCATGGCCGTGGGCGGATTCTTCGCCGCCGGCGAGATCGGACCTGTTGGAGGCGACAATCACCTGCACGGTTTCACCGCCGTGCTGCTCGTGGTCGATCCGGCGATCGAGGGCGACGGAGATGTCGAGGTCAGCCGCCCGGTGGACTGGGACACCGAGTTCGACGTCGCGCGATTCGACGAGGAACTGCGCGACTTCCTCGGCCCCTCCTGAAGCGTCGTCCACAGACCGGCGCGTGCCGTTGACGACGGGCATCCCTCTCGGCCTACGGTGGCCCCGTGACTCCCCGTGACCAGCACCGCTCCGCCGTGTACGCCGCGGAGGAGCAGTGGGGGCGCCAGCTCGCCCGCGGAGGCACCGTGGACTTCTTCGGCTCACCCCTTCAGGTCCCCCAGGAGCGACGATTCGCCGATATCGGCGCCGTGCAGCGCTACGTCGATGCGGTGCTCGGGCTCATCGGTGTCGTCACGCGGTGGCCCGGCGTGCCGCCGGTGCGCGTGCGCGAGCGCGCCGGCACAGGAAGGGCGCACTACTCCGAGGGAGTCATCGCGCTACCGCTCCAGGGCCTCGTGGGCGAGCGGTGGGCGGCGCGCGAGTCGGTCGTCCTGCACGAACTCACGCATCACCTCGTCGCCCACGCGCACCCCGGTGTCGCGGCTCACGGTCCGGAGTTCTGTGGCGATGAGGTCCTCCTCGTTGAGATCGCCCTCGGGCCCGAGGCCGCGCTGCTCCTGCGCGCGGCCTTTGATGGCTCCGGCATCCCCGTCGCGGAGCGAACCCGATGACTCATATGGCCCGGCGGCCCGGCGGAGCCGGCCCTGTCGGGCTTGATCGCATCGCTGCTCTACTGACCAAGGCCGAGCGCAGCGACAACCCCCATGAGGCGGAGGCCTACCTCGCCAAGGCGCAGGCGCTGGCCACGCAGGCGAGTGTCGATCTTGCGGTCGCGCGCGCACTGACCGCGAGGCGCGAGGCACGTGAGCAGCCGGTGAGCATCACCATCACCATCGGTGAGCGCGGCAAGCGCGCCAACACCCACCTGGTTAGCCTTTTCGTCACCGTCGGGCAGCGCAATTCGCTGCAGGTCGACATCGCTCACAACTCCACCTACGTCATCGCCTACGGCATGCCGAGCGATATCGAGCTGGTGGAGGCACTCTTCGGCTCGCTCGCCACGCAGATGACCGCATCTGCGACCACGTGGCTGGCGGTCGGCGAGTGGCGGTGCGACACCTACATCTCCCGCGACGGCTGGCGCAAGCCGCACACTGCGCAGACGGCACGCGCGGCCTTCTACCGCGCCTTCATCGACCGAATCGGTGATCGCCTGCAGGAAGCGCGTGACGAGGTGCTGGCCGAGGCCGAGCGCCAGCGCGTGGAGATTCCGGCGGAGGTGCCGGGAGGCGCTGCGGTCGCCACGACCGGCGCGCTCGTGCTGCGCAGCAAGGAGACCGAGGTGCGTTCGTTCTACCGCAAAGCATCGACGGCGCGTGGCCGCTGGTCGGGCTACTCCGGCTCGGTGAGCCGTCGGGGTGGGAGCGCATCACGGGCCGGCCGCGAGGCCGCCGACCGCGCGCGCACCACGAGCGCCAAGGGCATCGGGGCCAAAGGTCCCGGGCTCACGGCCTAGCGGCGGCGCAGCACCATCGGCATACCCGCGCGCGTGCGCAGGGTCACCGCGGGCATCGGCTGAATGTCGGCACCGGGCACGAGTTGGGGCGCCCACCGCTGTGCGAGAGCGGCGAGGACCAACGTGGCCTCCGTCCACGCGAACTGCTCGCCGATGCACCGCCTGTTGCCCCAGCCAAAGGGGAACCACGCACCGCGAGGCTGACCGGGAGCGTCCTCACTGAAGGCGCCCTCGGCGTCGATCCATCGCTGCGGCCGGAAGGCGAGCGAGGACTCCCACCAGCGTGGGCTGCGGTGCATGGCGAATTGGCTCGCCAGCGTGAGTGCGCCGGCGGGGATGGTCCAGCCCGCGACCTCGACGTCGACCAGCATGCGGCGACCCTGGATCCACGCCGGCGGGTAGAGGCGGATCGCCTCGGCCACGACGGCGCGTGTCCGCGGCAGCAGCGCCATGTCTGCCATGGTCGGCGTGCGACCGGCGAGCACGGTGTCGAGCTCCTCGTCCAGCCACGCCGCTCGCTCCGGGTGCTGCGAGAGCAGCATCCAGGTCCAGGTCAGTGTCATGGCAGTGGTCTCGTGGCCGGCCATCACCAGGGTCATCGCCTCGTCGCGGACCTCATCATCGTCGAGCGCCACGCCCTCCTCCTGAGCAGCGAGCAGCATGCTCAGCATGTCGCCGTTGTCGCCGACGGCGCGGTGCTCGTCGATGATGCGTTGGACCATGGTGTCCATCCGTGCGGAGGCCTCGAGTGCGCGCCTGCGTGAGGGTGAGGGGATGCGCAGCGCCTGCGGGCCGAGCAGCAGACGGGTCCCCATGCCGCTGAGCAGTGCCTCAAGCGCGTCGCCCACCTCGCGTGCATCGCCGCGCAGATCGGCTCCGAAGAGCGTGCGTCCGACGATGGCGAGGGTGAGTGCCGACATGTCTGTCTGCATGTCGACGATGCGTCCCTCGGTCCAGGTGCTCTCATGTGCCTCGGTCAGCGCGACCATGTCTGCGGCGTACCCCGCGATGCGATCGCGATGGAAGGCAGGCTGCACGAGGCGTCGGTTGCGCAGGTGCACGTCGCCTTCACTCGTGAGCAGGCCATTGCCGAGCACCGCCTTGGCGCCCTGCAGGCCGCGACCCTTCATGGTCTGGCGGCCATGGTCGATGAAGACCTCGACGATGGCCGCGGGATCGGTGAGCACGTAGGCGTGTTCGCCCACGAGCCGCATGTGTGCCATGACCGGGTAGGTGCGCTCGATCTCGGCCATGAACTCCGGAGCCGCACCGCTAGTGGCCATGCCGCGCAGGGCACGCAGCGACGAGGGACCCGGGGGCCGCGCGATGTCCCGACGGCGGTCCGCGGGGATCGGGACATCCGTGTGCGCGATGCGCTCCTGGGCCAGGCGCGCGGCTGCCTTGATGTCGGGCTCGACGATGGTCACCCCTCCAGTCTCGCCGGGAACCCCCACTAAGGCTCGGCCGGGGCGGATCTCTGCCAGGATGCTGCCGTGATCGAGACGGTGACACTCGCGGATATCGAGGCTGCCGCCGGGCGACTCGAGGGCGTCGTACGTCAACTGCCCGTTCATTCGGCGCGCTGGCTGTCCGACCGGGTGGGCGGCCCCGCCTTCCTGGCCACCGAGAACCTCCAGCGTGCCGGCTCCTTCAAGATCCGCGGTGCCTACAACCGGCTCAGCCAGCTCAGCGAGGCCGAGCGCGCGGCGGGAGTGGTCGCGGCATCGGCAGGCAACCACGCCCAGGGGGTCGCCCTCGCCGCCTCCATGCTCGGCATCCGCTCCACGATCTTCATGCCGCGTTCAGCAAGCATGCCCAAGGTCATCGCGACCAAGGACTACGGCGCGGATGTGCGCTTCCACGGCGCCACGCTCGACGAGGCGATCGTCGAGGCGCGCGCCTTTGCGGAGTCGACGGGTGCGATCTTCATTTCGCCCTTTGATCACCCCGACATCGTTGCGGGCCAGGGCACCCTGGGCCTGGAGATCCTCGACCAGGTCCCCGATGTGCGCACCGTCGTGGTCTGCACGGGCGGTGGCGGCTTGCTCGCGGGTGTCGCCCTCGCCATCAAGTCGAAGCGTCCGGATGTGCGCATCATCGGAGCCCAGGCGGCGGGCGCGGCGGCGTACCCACCGTCACTTCTCGCCGGGCATCCTGTGCCGCTGCGCACCATGCGCACCATGGCCGACGGCATCGCGGTGGGTCGACCGGGCGACGTCCCCTTCGCCCTCATCCAGCGCTACGTCGACGACGTCCGCGTGGTGTCGGAGGACATGCTCGCCAAGGCGCAGCTTCAGCTCCTCGAACGGTCGAAGCTGGTCGTGGAGCCGGGGGGAGCCGTGGCGGTGGCGGCGATTATGGACGATCCCGCCTCCTTCGAGACCCCGCTCGTGGCCGTGCTCTCGGGGGGCAATGTGGATCCCCTCGTGATGATGCGGGTGATCCGCCACGGGCTCACCGCGGGTGGCCGCTTCACCCAGATCACGGTCCATGTGCCCGATCGCCCGGGCTCCCTCGCGGCGCTGCTCGCCGAGATCGGCTCGCTCGACGCCAACGTCGTCGACGTGTCGCATTTGCGCACCAATCCCCGCCTCGCGGTGGATGAGGTGGAGATCACCATTGATCTGGAAACGCGTGGCGCAGAGCATCGCGAGCAGTTGCTCGACCACCTGCGCCAGCGCGGATACCGCATCACCGAGGTTCAGTAGTCACCGGTAGTGTGCACGCCGTGTCCGAGATCATTACCGCGCGAGGCCTGGTCAAGAAGTACGGCGATGTCGTCGCCCTCGATGGTCTCGATCTCAGCGTCCCCGAGGGCACGGTCTACGGCCTCCTCGGCCCCAACGGCGCAGGCAAGACGACCACGGTCCGCATTCTCACCACTCTCCTGCTTCCTGATGCAGGGACGGCGACGGTGGATGGCCTCGACGTCGTCAAGAAGCCCAACGCCGTACGGCGCATCATCGGCCTCACGGGGCAGTACGCCGCCGTTGACGAATACCTCACGGGCCGTGAGAACCTGCGGATGTTCGGCGACCTCTATCACCTGCCCTCGAAGTACGTGAAGGAGCGCAGCGACGAGCTGCTTGTGCGCTTCGACCTGGCCGATGCCGCCGACCGCTCATTGCGCACGTACTCCGGTGGCATGCGGCGGCGCCTCGACCTCGCGGCCAGCCTCATCGCCAAGCCGCGTGTCCTCTTCCTGGATGAGCCGACGACAGGGCTCGACCCGCGCTCGCGCATCGGGCTGTGGGAGGTCATCACCGACCTCGTCGCGGACGGCACCACGGTCTTGCTCACGACGCAGTACCTCGAGGAGGCAGACCAGCTCGCCGAGGAGATCGTCGTCATCGACCGAGGTCGCGTCATCGCACAGGGCACATCCGATTTGCTCAAGGATCAGGTCGGCGGCGATCGACTCGAGGTCGTCGTTGAGAACCCGGCCCAGATCGACGAGGCGGCCCAGGCCCTGCGCTCCGTGGCGACGGGAGAGGTGACGGTGAATCGAGCGGATCACCGGGTCGTCGCGCCCGTGGTCGGTGGCTCCCTCACCCTGGTTGACGCCGTGCGCTCGCTCGACGCGGCGCACGTCGCCATCGCTGACGTCGCGCTACGCCGGCCGACACTGGATGACGTCTTCCTCTCCCTGACCGGCCACACTGCAGAGGAGGAGAAGGCATGAGCAGCGCCGTCCCCACACGTCCGCGTCCGATCATCGGTTGGGGCCTACACGACGGCCTCGTCGTAGCCCGACGCAATCTCATCCAGACCGTCCGGGTGCCGGAGCTGCTCTTCTTCTCCATCGTGCAGCCGGTCATCTTCGTGCTGCTCTTCGCTTTCGTCTTCGGCGGCGCGATTCCCATCCCCGGGTCGGATCCGACGACGGTCCCGGATGCGAATGTCTACCGGCAGTACCTCATGCCCGGCATCTTCGGTCAGACGGTGGCCTTCGCGTCCGCTGCCGCGACGGTCGGCATCGCCGAGGACATGAAGCGCGGCATCATCGACCGCTTCCGCTCGCTGCCCATGGCGTCGGGCGGCGTACTCATCGGACGCACGTTCGCCGATGCGGCGAGGCAGATCCTCGTGCTCTTCGTCCTGAGCATCACCGGGCTCCTCATCGGGTGGCGGATCAACGACGGCGTGCTCAATGCCATCTACGCCTACCTGCTCCTGCTCCTCTTCGCCTACACCGTGGCGTGGATCGGGTCCTGGATCGGCCTCTACATGCCGAATCCGGAGACGGCGCAGACGGCAGGTTTGGTCTGGCTCTTCCCGCTGACCTTCCTCTCCAACGCCTTCGTGCCCATCACGGCTATGCCGACGTGGCTTCAGCCCATCGCCCAGTGGAACCCGGTGTCCTCGCTTGTGTTGGCTACGCGCGAGCTCTTCGGCAATCCCACGGGGATCATCGGCGATATGTGGCCGCAGCAGAACCCGATCGCTTACACGCTGATCTCGTGTGCTGTGCTCATCGCGATCTTCGCGCCGCTCGCGGTGCGCCGCTACCGCACGGCGACGAGCCGCTAGACGTGGCAATTGTGCGGCTGAGAGTGAGTCAGACTCGCACTGAGCCGCACAATTCGAGTGGCCCCTGAGTCGCTAGCCGGCGTAGGGCTGCGCGGCGATGATCTCGACCGTCACCTGCTTGCCGTTGGCGAGCGCGTAGGACACCGTGTCGCCGATGCGCGCCCCGAGCACGGACTGACCCAGGGGTGACGTGGGGGAGTAGACCTCGACGGACGCATGCGCGGCCTCTTCGCGGGATCCGAGGAGGAAGGTCTCCTCATCACCGAAGTCGACGAAGCGCACCGTGACGACCTTGCCCGGCGCCACCTCGTCGTGCTCGGCTTCCGGGGCACCGATGCGGGAGTTCTCCAGCAGCTGCTTGAGTTGACGGACGCGGGCTTCGTTCTTGCCCTGCTCCTCCTTGGCAGCGTGGTAGCCACCGTTCTCCTTGAGATCGCCTTCTTCGCGTGCGGCCTCGATGCGCTTGGTGATCTCGGTGCGACGCGGACCCGACCGCTCCCCGAGCTCCTGCTCGAGTCGGTCGTAGGCCTCCTGGGTGAGCCAGGTGATCTCAGTGCTCATCGGGACAGGGTACGGCGTG
>JBMOIL010000122.1:0-7337 GCA_049317345.1 Candidatus Nanopelagicales bacterium | reverse complement strand
CCATCAGCGATCCAGAGTCGGCCGTCGAACCACGCGAGCGACGTGGCCTCCATCTGAGCGATCGCAGTCCAGTTGGCCCCTGCGTCTTCGGAGTAGAGCACGTCACCCGTGGTCGCCGAACCGGCAATGCGGTCACCATCGACCGCGAGTGCGTGGAAGTCGATCTCACCGGTGAGCGACACAGTGCTCCACGTCTCAGCTGCGTCGGTACTGAGCAGCAGCCCCACGGGATCGGGCAGGGTCGAGCCCTCGCCAGGGTGCCCGCTGGCCACCAGCAACTCCGACGATCCGGCCAGACCCATGAAGTCATCGCGCGATGTGCCAACGGGAGTCACCGCACCGGAGACAACATCCACCCGAACCACCCCGGTGTGGGTGCCCACGAGCAGGCCCCCGTCCACAGGGACAGCCGCATGCACGTGATCCAGCGGAGTGGAGAGAGCAACGCCGGAGGAGGATGCCGAGGCATCCCCTGATACCGCAATGCCCGAGCCATTGAGGAAGCCCTGCATGTGGGCTATCTCGTCCGCTTGCGTCTTGATGATGGCTGCAGCCAGGGCCGCTACGCGTGGATCCTTGGAGTCCACGACGTCCTCCGCCATGTCGATGGCGCCTTCGTGGTGCAGGATCATGAACTCCGCGAACAGCCGGTCGAATTCCGGACCGTTGGCGTCAGCCAACTGCTGCATCTGATCATCGGTGAGCATGCCGGACATGCCGTGCCCACCGTGCTCGCTCATCGCCTCGTCCATCGGCATGACCGGAATGCCCCACTCCTCCAGCCAGGCCGTCATCTGGTCGATCTCAGGCTGCTGGGCCCCCTTGATTTCAGCTGCGAGGGCCTTGATCTTGGGGCTGGAGGCCCGAGTCTCCGCAAGCGTCGACATTTCGACCGCCTGCTGATGGTGAGGAATCATCATCTGCGCAAACATCGCGTCGGCCGCCGAAGCGCCCGTGGTGCTCGATGGCGAGGCCATGCCCATATCGTGCGAGCCACCGCAGCCGGCGAGGAGCACGCCGAGGGCTGCCGCGGCCAGCAGAGTCAATCCGGTACGTCGAACCATGCCTAGAGTCCTTCCGTGCGTGGGTAAGTGATCGATCGGCGTGAAGCCGATCGATCACGTCAGCAACACGGAAAGGAGGGTGAGATCCGGTGGCCTGAGGATCCATGCCGTCCTGCGCGGCACACGCAGGGCTAGGCGTGTCAACCGCCAGCGGCGCACACGCGCGAGAATCTGCGGAAGCACGAGACCGGCAAGCATGAGCAGGATCGCGAGGCAGGTCGCGGCGACTGCGGCAAGGCCGCTGGGCTCGTCAGCCGGAGGCTGCGGGGACGTCGGAGCATGTGCTCCGAGGCCACTCCCGTGATCAGCATGCGCCGCGTGGGTATCCATGGACAGGACCCCGCCAGGGGTGGCGGTAGAGGCGTGAGCCGAATGCACCGCCGCGTGATGGCAGGCGACCACGACGAGGTGGTGCATCCCGACCAGGCCGAGGGCCAGGAGGGCGACCACCACGAGCCGTGGTGCCACGCTGCCGATCCCGCTCACTCTTCGATTGCGGCCCCAGGCCCGCGTCACCGCGCGCCGAGGCCCTTGAGCCGCTTGTAGAGGCCGCGGTACTCCGCGTAGACCTCTTGATACGCGGCCCGATCGCAGTCCCCCGGGTTGAAGACGCTGGCCACCTGCACCTGTCGGGCTGCCTCGGGCAGGGTGGTCTCTCCCAGGCAGACGCGCGCCCATTGAGCAGCTCCCGCCATCTGGGCATCCCGCGGCTGCGCCACCTGCTCGACGGGGCGATCGAGCACGCCGGCGTAGATCGCGCACCACAGTTCCGACTGCGCGCCTCCACCCAGGATGCGCACCGAGTCGATCCGCCGCTTGCAGAACTTCTCATAGACGTCGAAGAGCCAGCGCGAATTGAGGGCGACACCTTCGAGAGCAGCGCGGATCATCGTCGCGCGATCGGTGCGCAGCGAGAGCCCGACGAAGGCGCCGCGCACGTCCTTGTCCTCCACCGGGCTGCGCTCACCGTTGAGCCAGGGGGCAAAGAGCACGCCCTCGCTTCCCGCGGGTGCGGACGCCGCCTCTGCGGTGAGCACGGCGTAGTCATCGTCGAAGACCTGCTCCCGCAGCCAGCGCAACGCCGCACCGCCGATCTCCTGGTTGTCGGCGATAACGGGCATGTGAGGGTCGAAGCCGGGCACGGTGGCGATGGAGTGGAAGACGTCAGTCCGCTTGAAGGGCACACGCGCACTGATCCACGACGTGGTCGACACGGCGATATGAGTGGCATAGGGCTCGATGGCGCCACTGCCGAGAATGGCCGCGTGAAGATCCGGCAGCCCGCAGGCCACCGGGATCCCCGGAGTCAGCCCCATCGCCTCGGCGACCTCCGGCAGGAGCGGGCCGAGGATGGATCCCATGGACAGCAGTGGCGGCAGCCGATCCGGATCCCTTCGCGCGCGTCGCATGAGGTCGGGCAGATAGCGCGGTTGCGCACCGATGCGGTTGTCGGTGAGCCACGACAGGATCATCGACGCCGGCGTCGCGGCCGCACGACCGGTGAAGCGCATGCCGAGGTAGTCAACGGGCTCGAGCAGCCAGCGCGCTCGCGCGTAGATCTCGGGCATCTCGCGCTGCAGCAGCAGGGAGTGCCCGGTGGGGTCAGCCCCTGAGGGAGTGGGCGCGCCGCCGGTCGCCCGCACCCACGGGATCACCTTCTGCGGGGCGAAGCCCTGGACGCTCACAGGACCACCGATGACATCGCGCATGTGCTTGCGGGCGCGCGTGTCGGCCCACAGCAGGACCGGTCCCACGGGCGTGCCGCTCGCATCGACCGGCACGGTCGATCCCCACTGGCCCGTGATCGCCACGGCTCGCGCATCACCGCCCACGATCGATGTGACCTCGCGGACGCACTCGCCGACTGCGGTCCACCACTGCACGGCGTCCTGGGTGGCCTCGCCGTCGAGGCCGATCTGCACATCGACAGGTCGATGAGCCACGGCGAGGATCAATCCGTCAGGATCGACGGCGGCCACCTTGGGCCCACCATTGCCCAGGTCCAGGGCCAGGACCCAGCTCATGTCAGGCCTCGGGCGCCGTGGAGTGCATAGCGTCGAGGACCCCGCCCATGACCATGCGCAGAGTCTGGTCGCCGTCCGGCATCGCACCGAAGCCGTACATCGCGCCACTCTTGGCCGGCTCCCCACGATGGGCGACGGCGTAGTCGACCGCTTCGCGCAGGTCTGCGAGGAAGTCCTCGGCCACACCGGGTTGGGTGTTGGGACCGGTGACGCAGAAGTGCAACGCCGGGGGCAACTGGAGTGAATTCATGCGCCAACCGCGCTCCTTGAGCGCATCGTTGACGAGGTAGACGTCGAGATTCGCGTCAGGCGCGGACATGAACGACGTCATGAAGAGTGGATCGCCGATCACCTGCAGCTCCGGCATCGACTCCCGGATCCCGGCCTTGATGGCGTCGTTGGTCGCCAGGATGGCGCGCGCACGCTCGAGGTAGCCCTCGCGTCCCATGGTCACCATCGCTGCCCAGGTCGATGCGATGAGACCGCCGCTGCGTGAGCCCGCGAGGCCGGGCGAGAGGTAGAGGCCACCCGGCCACTCCGTCGCCGCGAAGTACTGCCGGGCGCGCAGGGCGGCGTCGCGATAGAGCAGGACCGACGTGCCCTTGAGTGCGTAGCCGTACTTGTGCGTGTCAGCGGACAGGGTCGTAACACCAGACACACGGAAGTCCCAGAGGGGGACGTCGTATCCGAGTTGCTCAGCCCACGGGAGCAGGAACCCGCCCAGGCATCCATCGACGTGCAGTCCGATGCCACGCGACTGCGCGAGCTCGCCCAGGTCCGCGATGGGGTCGATGAGACCGTGGGCATAGTCACCCGCGCTCCCCGCGATCGCGATCGTGTCAGCGTCGATGAGCCCAGACATTGCATCGACGTCGACGACGAAGCCGTCGGTCAGCGGTGCATCGCGCACCTCGATGCCGAGCCAATGGGCACCCTTGCGCAGGGCGACGTGCACACTGACGGGCAGCACGATGTTGGGCATGCGTACGCCGCGAGACTCGCGTGCCTCCTCGCGATAGGCGTAAAGCGCGTGGACCAGGCTGTCACTGCCACCCGAGGTTACGACGCCGATGGGCTGCGGGTCGTGGAAGAGGTTGGCCGCCATGGCGATGATCTCGCCCTCGAACTTGGTGGCCGAGGGATACATGTCACGCTGCAAGACGTTGGCGTGAGCGAAGTGCTCGAAGACCTGCGCGAGGAAGTGGTAGTGCCCGTGATCCCCGCTATAGAGGCTGCCCGAGACTCGCCCCGCATCACCCACCGCGTCCTCGGCCTTGGCCATGCTGGCGATGTCGGTGAGCACGGTGTCGCGCTCGAGGCCCTGCTCCGGGATCGCGCGCTGCGTCGGCACCGTTCGCCGGTAGGGGAAGAGGTCGTCGAGCATCCGCTCAAGACCGTTGTCCGGCTCCTCGCTCATCAGTCCATGCCCTTCGATCGGCGCCCCACTGCGCGCTCAGTCTCGCGCTTGGCCTCGCGCTCGGCAATGGCCTGACGCTTATCTCCCTGCTTGCGTCCGGTCGCGAGAGCAAGCTCGACTTTGGCGTTGCCATCCTTGAAGTAGAGGGCGAGCGGGATCAGCGTGAAGCCCTTCGCCTGGACCTTGGTCTGGATCTTGCGGATCTCGTCGCGATGCAAGAGCAGCTTGCGGGCCCGTCTGGGCTCGTGATTGGTCCAGGTGCCCAGGTCGTACTCCGGGATGTGCACACCGCGCAGCCAGACCTCGCCGTTGTCGATGGTCGCGTAGCCATCGGTGAGCGTGGCACGGCCCGCGCGCAGCGACTTGACCTCGGTGCCGGTGAGGACCATGCCCGCTTCGACGGTCGACTCAACATGGAAGTCGTGCCGTGCCTTGCGGTTCTGGGCGATGAGCTTGCGGCCCTGCTCCTTGGCCATGGCTAGACGCGGAGGTACTTGCGCAGCGTGAGGAAGGCAGCCAGGCAGGCAAGGGCGATGCCCGTGAGGTAGAGGATCGGGGCGATGGCGACGACCGCATCCCAGCCTACGAAGGCGGTGAACTGGAATGCGGGTGCTAGGACGCGGTCGACGACGAAGGCCTTGACGAGGATCAGTCCACCGGTGGCCAGCGTCGCGCCGATAGCGGCGGCGATGGCCGCTTCGAGAAGGAAGGGCAACTGGATATAGAAGTTGGAGGCGCCGACGAGACGCATGATGCCCGTCTCACGTCGCCTACTAAACGCCGCGATGCGCATGGTGTTGACGATGAGCAGCACGGTGACGATGAGCATGGCGATGGCGATGACGAGCGCGATGGCCTGCAAGCCACCCAGCAGCTGGAAGAACCGCTCGAGGAACTGCCGCTGGTCATTGACCTGCTCGACTCCCGGTCGGCCTTCGAAGGCGGACGCCACGATGTCGTACTTCGTGGGGTCGGACAGTTTCACGCGGAAGGACTCGGGTAACGCATCGACGGTGACGCTGTCAACGATCGGTGAATCGCGGTACTGAACGATGAAGCGGTCAAACGCCTCCTGCTGGGTCTCGAAGTAGATCTCCTGCACGAGAGGCTGGAGGGACTGCAGATCTGCCTCGATCTGCTCCTTCTGCGCATCCGTGACCTGGCCACCGGCGCATGAGGCGGTCTCGGAGTTGTCATTGCACAGGAAGATGGAGACCTCGACCTTGTCGAACCAGAAGTCCTTCATGGTGTCGACCTGTGAGCGCACGAGGAGCGCGACTCCGAAGAGGGCGAGCGAGACGCCGACCGTGATGATGACAGCGATGGTCATGGTGAGGTTGCGCCGGAGGCCGTTGCCGACCTCGCTGAGGACGAATCGTGCGCGCATGCCTACCTCGAGTATCCGTAGACGCCGCGGGACTGGTCGCGCACGAGGTGGCCCTGCTCGAGCTCGATGACGCGCTTGCGCATCTGGTCGACGATGGCCGCGTCGTGGGTTGCCATGACGACCGTGGTGCCCGTGCGATTGATGCGCTCGAGGAGCTTCATGATGCCCTCGGACGTCGTCGGGTCGAGATTGCCGGTGGGCTCGTCCGCGATGAGGATGGCCGGCTTGTTGACGAAGGCGCGTGCGACGGCGACGCGCTGCTGCTCGCCACCGGACAACTCATCGGGCATGCGCTGTTCCTTGCCTTCGAGGCCGACGAGCTCGAGCACCTCGGGGACGATGCGCTGCACCTGACTGCGCGACTTGCCGATGACCTCGAGAGCGAAGGCGACGTTGTCGAAGACGGTCTTGTTGGGCAGGAGCCGGAAGTCCTGGAAGACCGTGCCGATCCGGCGCCGAAGCTGGGGAACCTTCCAGTTGGAGAGGCGACCAAGGTCCTTGCCGGCCACCCAGACGCGACCCTCGGTGGGGGTCTCCTCCTTGAGGACGAGCCTGAGGAACGTCGACTTGCCCGAGCCCGAGGCACCCACGAGGAAGACGAACTCCCCCTTCTCGACCTCGAGGGACACGCCCTCCAGGGCCGGCCGGGCCTGGGTGGGGTAGAGCTTGGTGACGTTCTCGAACAGGATCACCCGATGAGTGTAGGCCGTGGGACGAGCCGAGCCAGCATCCACGGGGAGCCCACGGCGAGCCCTCGGCGTAGGCGCTGGGGACGCCCCTGAGCTCCTAGTTCGGGACGATCGTGACGCGCTGGGCGCGCAGCGCCATGATCAGCGCGACGATCCAGCCGATGATGGTCCACCCCAGCAGGAGGTTGACCCAGAAGACGGCCCAGTGGGGCACATCGCGGACCGCGGCGATGCACCACGGGAGCATGTAGCCCGCGGTGAGAATCGCAACGATGACGGAGACGACCTTCGTGGTCGTCCAGGAGCGGGACTCCGGTTCTACCGAGTAAGCCATGCGCCCAGGCTATCTCAGGAGGCCATCTCACCCTGGCGACGCCACCGGATCCCTGACTCGATGAAATCATCGATCTCACCGTCGAGCACCGCGGAGGTGTTGCCGGTCTCGTGTTCGGTGCGCAGGTCCTTGACCATCTGATACGGGTGCAGGACATAGGAGCGCATCTGGGTCCCCCACGAGCCCGCGGAGTCGCCCTTGAGTGCATCCATCTTGGCCCTCTCCTCCTCCCGCTGCTTCTGCAGGAGTTTCGACTGCAGCACAGCCATGGCCGTGGCGCGGTTCTGCAGCTGGGACCGCTCGTTCTGGCAGGAGACGACGATGCCGCTGGGGAGGTGGGTGATGCGGACGGCCGAGTCGGTCGTGTTGACGCCCTGACCTCCAGGGCCGCTCGAGCGGTAGACGTCGATCCGGATCTCATC
>JBMOIL010000121.1:0-7384 GCA_049317345.1 Candidatus Nanopelagicales bacterium | reverse complement strand
TTGATCCTCGGTCAAGAGGTAGTCGCTTGATGGACGTTAGGGGAGCGACCGAGCCCGTCCGACTGGGGTGAGTGACGGGACTCGAACCCGCGACATCTGCGACCACAACGCAGCGCTCTACCAGCTGAGCTACACCCACCGCGTCCCCCTCGCGGGAGCGCCGCACGAGTCTACGATGCCGAAGTCAGGGCGTTGAGCCGGGCACCGAACCGGGAGACTCGATGGGGACAGTCACCAGCAAGGTCCTCGCCGCCAGCGCGGGACGCGATCGCGTCATGGACGCCGTCAAGGCCCTGGCGCTCCTCCTGGTCGTCGTGGGCCACTCGCTCGCGTGGACCGTCACGGGCAGTGGCTCCGTCATCAACACCCTCGACGCCGTACCCGCCGTCTTCCCCCTCACATGGGTGCTGCAGATCCTGCCGCTCTTCTTCCTCCTGGCTGGTGCCGGACTCACGCGACTGAGCGGTTCAGGCGAGGCACGCGGTTATCTCGCGAGGCTCACACGGCTCGCTGCGCCAGCGCTGCCTCTGATCGCGGTGACGATGGTGCTCGCGGTTGCTGCGCAGGCGCTCGCGGGGCCCGATGCGGGCAATGCAGCAGGAGTCCTGCCGGTGCAACTCGTGTGGTTCCTTGGCGTCTACCTCGTGCTCGTCGCCGTCGCTCCGTTGCTCGTGCGCCTGAGTGGACCGTGGGCCGTCGCTGTCTGGCTCGCCGTCATCTTCGGAGTCGACCTCCTGCGCATCCATGTCAGCGAGGCCATCGGATGGGCCAACCTCATCCTCGTGTGGGGGCTCTTCGCCGCCCTCGGCACGCGCCTGGACCGCCTCCGCACGCTCCCGCGAGCGCTCCTTGCCGTCGGCGCCATCGTTTTTGCGGCGAGCGCGATCATCGCGATCGTCGTCGGTCCCTACAGCCCCGCGCTCATCTCCACCGATGCTGTCGAGGGCATCAGCAACCTGGCACCACCCACGATCGTGCTCGCGCTCGTGGGTCTCGCGCAGATATGCATCCTGCTGCTCCTCTGGCCGTGGCTGCAGCGTGCCCTGGACCGGGACCGCCTGTGGGTGCCGGTCGCGGTCTTCGCCAGCCGCGCCATGGAGATCTACCTATGGCACATGCTCGTCTTCACCCTGGCCATCGCCGGGATGCTTGCCCTCGTCCTCGCGCCCTCGGCCCTGAGCCTGCTGTGGTGGCTGCAGCACATCGCTGTGGGCGCTGTCGTCCTCTCCGTCGTGTGGTTCGCCTCGCCCGGCCTCGCTCGCCTCGCGAGGGGAGTAGCTGGGTTGCTGGGCCGTGCCTCGCCGCGTCTCGCCCTCGGGCCGGCTTGGGCGCGGATCCTGCTCGTGGTCTCCGGCGTCGCGCTGCTCTGCGTCTCGGAGTCCGGCGTCGGCCAGCCGCTCACGGCACGGATGGTGGTCCTTTTCCCCTATATCCCGCTCGTGGCACTCGCGCTGCTGTGTGTCATCGTCGGCATCGCGACGAAAGCATCAGCCGTGGTCGACGACGTGCCCCGCGGCGGTGGTCCGCGCTGATTCGGTGTCCGGGCCAGGGGGCGGCACGAAGACCGCATCTCGGTAGTAGCGCAACTCCGCGATCGACTCGCGGATGTCGCCGAGCGCGCGATGGTTGCCCTTCTTCTCCGGTGAGTTGAAGTAGGCGCGGGGATACCAGCGACGTGAGATCTCCTTGACGGAGGAGACGTCGACCAGCCGGTAGTGCAGGTGGGCGTCGAGCTCGGGCATGTCGCGGCTCAGGAAGCCCCGATCGACGTAGACGCTCGACCCGGCCAGGGGGGCCTTGCGGGCATCCGGCACGTGCTGGCGCACGTAGGCGAGCACCTGCTCCTCGGCCTCCGCCAGGGGGATCCCGTCAGGGATGAGTTCGAGCAGGCCGGAAGACGTGTGCATATCGACGACCACCGGGTCCATGCCCTCAAGGATCGACAGGTCGTCGGGCCGGATGATGATGCTGATGCCGGAGTCCAACTCGGTGAGATCGGCCTCGGTGACGATCACGGCGATCTCGACGAGCTGGTCCTTGGCCAGGTCCAAGCCCGTCATCTCGCAATCGATCCACACGAGTCGATCCTGCGAGGCCATGGGGGAAGGCTACCCTCGCCTACCAACGAGCTCCGGGAGGGGAGATGGCCGAGCGCCGGCACTGGGGGTTGTTCGTCGCCCCGATCATCGCGGGGGTGGCGACCGCGATCCTCATCGTCATGTGGGCGACGGGAACTCGACTGCCCTGGCTGCAGGGGGCGATGTTTCTAGCGACGCTGGGCCTGCTGGCCTTCACCCTCGGCGACATGCTCGCGCGTGACATCCGGCGTAGCCACCTCCACCCGATCGGCGTACGCACGAGCGTGCTGGCCGTTCTCGTGGTCGAGTCAGTGCTGCTCTTCGCCGTCAACTACCTGTCCATCAGCGAATACCCCGGGGAGATAGCGGGACTGACCACGCCTCTGGACGCCGTGTACTTCACCATGACAACGCTGATGACGATCGGCTTCGGTGACATCGCTGCCTCGGGTCAGATCGCACGCGGCGCCGTGCTGCTCCAAATGCTCTTCAGCCTGCTGCTGCTCACGGCATCCGCCCGCCTGCTCACGTCTTTGATCAAGAGTGTGACCCGAGATGTCGGGCACGACCCCGGCAAGCCCGAGTGACCTAGTTGCACGCCACCCAATCGACGTGCACGCCGGTCACTTCTCGCTCCCGCCGTCTCCTGAGCCGATGACCGCGACGGGGGCCTTGGCGCGGTGCAGGATGCCCTGGCTCACGGAACCGAGCATGGCGCCGAGGAACTCCCCGCGCCCGCGCGTGCCGAGCACGATGAGCGCGGGGTCGTCACTGGCATCAAGAATCGCCCGGACGGAAGGGCCTTTGACGACGCGCTCTTCGATGACCACGCCCGGATGCAACTCGCGCAGGCCGGCAAGCGATTCGGCGAAGGCACGCTCTTCGCTCGCGGCGAGGTCTTCGACGACGATGGGTGGCGGACCGCTCGGCGCCGCGAGCACGTCGTAGGACGGGACCTCCCATGCGTGCACGGCCAGGACCCGCCATCCGCGCCTGTCGGCGATGTCGAAGGCGAAGTCGAGAGCGGCAAGCGAGAGCTCGGAACCGTCGACACCGACGACCACGGTCGAAGCGGCCGACGAGGGGGCTTTGCGTACGACGACGGCGGGGCACTCGGAGTTGCTCGCCACCTGGACTCCGACGGACCCGACGAGCAGCCCGCGGAAGCCGCCCATGCCACGGCTGCCCACGACGACCATGTCGGCGTTGGCACTGGCCTCGACCAGCACGGCGGCCGGACTGCCGAGTGCGACCTTGACGCCGACCTCGAGGCCGGGATGCGCCTTGCGCGCCTCGTCGGCTCGAGTCTGTGTCGCCTCCTGCATGCGCTCGAGCAGATCGTCGATCGCTTCGGGGGAGAGGATGGAGCCACCGAAGCGCATGCCCTCCATCGGGACAGTGGTCGCCGCGGTGAGGGTGAGCTTCATGCCGCGGGACACTGCTTCGGCCGCCGCCCAATCGACAGCGATGCTCGCGTGCTCGGAACCGTCGTACCCCACCACCACGCCTGCGCCCATGGCCGACCTCCTTCTGCTCCAGGCTCCAGCATGCGCTACCCGGCATCGTGAGGGGGCCGGGTGCCCGGTCATTAGACCGATGGTGCCGAGTCCCGGGCTCGGGCACCGGGCCGAAGGTCCCGAGTCGCGGGAGGCGCCCAAGGTCTCGAGTCCGGGGCCTAGAGCGCTGCGCTCCCCTAGGGTGTCGGGATGAGTGCGGAGGCCCCCCTGTCCCCCGAGGAGGCGGCGCGCTTCGCCGCCAACGCCGAGGCCATCATCCACAACGTCGCCGGCTTCATCCAGGGCAAGCGCGAGGTCATCTCCCTCGCCGTGACCTGCCTGCTGGCCGAGGGGCACCTGCTCCTCGAGGACGTGCCCGGTGTCGGCAAGACCTCGCTCGCCCGCAGCATCGCCGCGACGCTGGGCATGTCATGGCATCGCATCCAGTTCACGCCGGACCTGCTGCCCAGTGACGTCACCGGGGTGTCGATCTTCCATCAGGGGTCGGGCACCTTCGAGTTCCACCAGGGTCCTGTCTTCGCCCATGTCGTGCTCGCCGACGAGATCAACCGCGCCTCGCCGCGCACCCAGTCGGCACTGCTCGAGGTGATGGAAGAGCGCACCGTCACCGTCGACGGCGTCACGCATCAAGTGCCGCGTCCCTTCATCGTGCTCGCGACGCAGAACCCCATCGAGATGGACGGCACCTTCCCCCTGCCCGAGGCGCAACTCGACCGCTTCCTCATGTCCGTCTCGATCGGCTATCCCGACCTCGAGTCCGAGGTGCAGGTGCTCGTCAATAGCCATCGCGGCCTGAGCGTCGATGAGCTTGCGCCGGTGGGCGGTGCCGATGACGTGCGCCGCATGGTCGCCCTCGCTCGCAGCGTGCATGTCGACCACTCCGTCATGGAGTACGTCGTGCGGCTGGTCTCGGCCACCCGCACCACCCCGGGTGTGCGCTTGGGAGCGAGCCCGCGCGGCAGTGTCGGGTTGCTGCGCGCGGCCCAGGTGGCCGCGGCGATGGCGGGACGCACCTATGTCTCGCCTGTCGACGTACAGCGTCTTGCCGTGCCCGTGCTGGCCCACCGCCTCGTGCTCGCCGATGTGGAAGCCGAGACGGATGTGCGTGCCCAGGTGATCGAGCAGGTCATCGCAGGAGTGCCGGTCGGGTGAGCGCGCGGCTCACTGCCCGCGGCTGGGGTGCCCTCATCGTCGTCGTCGCGTCGGCGACCCTCGGCCTTGCCCTCGGCTATCCCGAGGGTGTCGGCCTGGCCGTCGGTGCGCTGCTCCTCCTCATCGTCTCCTTCTTTCTCATCTCCGGCGGCGGCCCCGCCTTTGCCCTCGCCCTCGCCCCTCCTCGCGTCGAGCGCCTGTCCGACACGGTCGTGCGGGTCGACGTCGAAGCCGCGCGGGCACATCGGCGGGGACTGCGCCTGCGGGGCACCGACTCATCGCATCCCGTTGTGTGGGATGCCACCGGTGTGCACGCCGACATCCCCGTGCCCACGCATCGACGCGGCCCGGTGGGTCTCGGCCCGTGGGTGCTCGAGCGCGTCGACCCGTGGGGTCTCATGCGTCGACGCGTCGGCGAGGTTGAGGGTGTGGCCCTGCTCGTCGTGCCCCGCGTGCGGCCCGTCTCTCTCGCCGCGCTCCCGTCGGCGCTCGCCGACTTCGGGGGATCGGCGGAGATGGGTACGACGACCTTCGCCACGCTCCGCGAGTACGTCATCGGCGACGAACTCCGTCACGTGCACTGGCGCTCCTCGGCCAAGACCGGCAAGTTGATGATGCGTCAGTACGTCGATGTCACTCGCCCGCGCATCACGCTCGTGCTCGTCGCGGAGGAGCGCGCCTACACCTCGGCCGATGAATTCGAGGAGGCCGTCGACTTCATCGCCTCGCTCGCGGCCGTGGCCTCGTCATCCGGGCTCGACGTCGAGGTGGTGACGACATCGGGGGAGCGGGCATCCCACGGCGGCGGTCGCTCCAGCGCAGTCCTCGACCTCCTCGCCCTCGTCGAGGGCGGTGCATCGGGGGTCGACACGCGCCTGCTGCGATCCAATCGGGCGACCACCATCGTCGTGCGCGGCCAGGGCGTGCTGGGCTGGTGGGACCGCATCCCTGCTCTGTCGGTGATGCGGCCATGAGCGCCACCCGCGTGCACGCACGCCCGCGCGAGCAGGTCGCTCCGACTCGGCCGGCGGGCCAGCGCTGGGGTCTCGGTGTGGTCGCGGCACTGCCGGCCCTGCTGGTCGCGCTGGCAATGCCGCTCATCATTGAAGGAAGCCTCACCGGATTCGTCTTCGCGCCCCTGGTCATCGCCGTCATGGCGGCGTCGATCGCGCTCGGGCGCTGGGCCGGCCTCGGCGTAGCCCTGCTCGGCGTCTTCATCGGCATCCTCGTGGGTCCCGGCGGCTACGCCCCGGAGTCGGTGCTGGTGAGTGTGATGCTGAGCGGCTCCATCCTCATCGGCACGTGGCTCGGACAGGTGCTCGTGCTCGGTCCGCGCCCGGCATCCGCCGCACTGCCTGCACTCGGTCTGCTCTCCGGGGCACTCGCCGCAGGGATGACCGGCTCGGTCGAGGCCGGTGTGCTCACTGCTTTCACCGGGCTCGCGCTCGCCCTGCTCCTCATCCTGCTCGGGCCCTGGAACGGCGAGGGTGCGGTGCAGCCCGCGCGCTGGGCCGAAGTCCTCACCGTCCTCACCATCACGGTGGCCGCCCTCGCGACGTACGCCGTCTCGGTCTCCCTGCCCCACCAGGTGCCCCGCACGCTCGACCTCTTCTCCTCCACCACACCGGAGTCGCGCACCGATGGCGGTGTCCCCGACCCCTTCCTCGTCGCTGCGCGGTGGCAGCTCGATCCCGCCGAGGCCGGACGCGTGCTCTTCACCGCGTCGATGAGCGCGGACTCACCACTCAATCGGCCCACCTGGGCGACCTTCGCGACCTACAACGGCATCGCGTGGCTCAGCCCTCCCACCTACGGCGTCGCCGGTGACGACATCCCACCCGAGGAAGCTGGCGCCCCGCAGGAGACCTATTCCGCCAGCACGCGCATCACCGTCGGCGTCGGCATGCCTGGGCAGTGGGTGCCCGTGCCCCAGCGCGTCGATCAGGTGCTCTCTCCGGTCGCCACGCGCGCCGACCCCGCGACCGGGATCGTCGCTGCCATCTCGTCTCCCATCGACTATTCCTTCGACATCCGCTACTCCCTCGCCGTCGCCGACCGCGAGGCCGTGCGTGCAGCCGAGCCGGGCCTGGGCACCGACCTCGACCCAGCGGTGGCGATCCCCGCGCCACTCACGGGCACCATGGCGGCGCTCGCCGACCTGGTGGCGGAGGAAGCCGACGGCACCTGGCAGCGGCTCACGCTGCTCAGCGAGAAGCTGCGCGATCCGCGCTACGCATCGGCACCACCGCAGGCTCTCGCTGCGGGGCCACCCGACCGCTCCTACGCCGGCCTCGACCGGGTGCTCGCCGAGGGCGTGGGATTCCAGGAGCAGTACGCCGCGATCTGGGCTCTCATCGCGCGCTCGTGGGGTGTGCCCACACGCATCGCCATCGGCTTCCCTCCTGCAGATGGGGAATCAGCGCAGGAATCAGCGGACGGCGTGCGCACGGTGCTCGCCTCCGAGACGAGCATCTGGCCTGAAGCGCGACTCGAGGGTCTCGGCTGGGTCGCCTTCCAGCCCAGCCCGCAGGATGTCGCCGCCGGGCGCCCCGCGGTGGTGCGTCCGCTCACCCCCGACGAGGTGCCGCAGCAGCCCGAGCCCGATCCCACGCCGTCGCCCTCGGGCAGCGGAACTGA
>JBMOIL010000120.1:0-7515 GCA_049317345.1 Candidatus Nanopelagicales bacterium | reverse complement strand
CCGAGGCGCTCGCGCAGGGCGCGGTAGAGGAAGACGTAGCCCACGGCGTAGCGCAGGCGACTCCACAGGGTGTGCTTGCCGCCGTTGGCCAGCATCGTCTTGGCGATGCCGTTGCCGACCTTCATCCAGATGCCGTAGTTGAGCTTCTTGATGCGCGAGGCTGCCGCCATTCGCACCTCGACGGCTGCCTTGAGCTTCTCCCAGATGCGCGGTACCGCGAAGAAGAGGGTCGGCTGGACCTCGCGGATGTTGAGCGTCACCGTGTCGATCGACTCCGCGAAGTGCACGACTGCTCCGGATACCGCATTGGTCCAGGTGGTCACCGCTCGCTCGGCGACGTGGCACAGCGGCAGGTAGGACAGGATCACGTCACTGGGGTTGGGGGGCGGGTCGTAGAGGCCGCCGCCATCGACGATGACGTTGCTGGCGAACTCGACGTTGGCGTTGGAAAGCATGGCCCCCTTGGGCGGACCGGTGGTGCCCGAGGTGTAGACGAGCGTCACGATGTCGCCGGGCTCGGCCCGCTCGGCGATGCGGTCGAGGGCGCGGGGATCCGCCTCTCGATGTGCGTGACCGCGCGCGAGGAACTCCTCCCAGCTCATGAGTTTGGGGTGGTCGATCGTGGCGACGCCGCGCGGCTCGAGGTAGATGATGTGCTCGAGCGCGGGGCACTGGGCCTCGATGAGCAGCGCCTTGTCTATCTGCTCCTGGTCCTCGGCGATGAGGACGCGCGCGCCGGAGTCGGCGAGCAGGTAGGCGACCTCGGGTGCCGGGTTGGTGGGGTAGAGACCGACGGTGATGCCGCGCACGGAGTTGGTGCCGAGGTCGGCGAAGAGCCATTCCGGTCGGTTCTCGGAGTGAATCGCGACGCGGTCGCCCGGCTCGATGCCCAGCGAGAGAAGCCCGTGGCCAACAAGGGACACCTGGTCTGCGTAGTCGGCCCAGGTGATGTCACGCCAGATGCCCAGCCGCTTGGCACGCATCGCGACTCCATCGGGGGCGATTTGGGCGCGGCGTTGCACGGTTCCGACGAGCGTCCAGGTGCCCGTGATGGGCTCCGCCACCGCGGTCATCGGGTCTCCTTCCCTGCGTCGCTGAGTTCCTCGCCGAGGTAGGCGCGGATCACGTTGGGGTCTGCTTGGACTTCGGCGGGGGTGCCGAGGGCGATGCGCTCTCCGAAATCCAGGACGAGCACGCGATCGGCCAGGTCCATGACCAAGCCCATGTCGTGCTCGACGAGGATCATCGTGACGCCCATCTCGGCGCGCACATCCAGGATGAAGCGGGCCATGTCTTCCGTCTCCTCGGCGTTCATGCCGGCGACGGGCTCGTCGAGCAGCAGGAGGGTCGGATCCATGGCGAGTGCTCGACCGAGTTCCACTCGCTTCTTGACGCCGTAGGGCAGCATGCCCACGGGGAAACTGCGCTGGCCCTCGATGTCGAGGAAGTCGATGAGTCGCTCGACCACCTCGCGGTTGGCGACCTCCTGACGCTTGGCCTTGCGGCCGAAGAGGAATGCCGATGCGATCGAGTAATTCATGTGCAGGGCTCGGCCCAGCATGAGGTTGTCCAGCACGGTGAGGTTGTCGAAGAGCTCGATGTTCTGGAACATGCGAGCGACCCCGAGCCGGGCGATGTCTTCAGGGGGCTGACCCACGAGGTTGTCACCCCGGAACTCGATCGATCCCTGCTGGGGAAGGTAGACACCGGAGATGCAATTGAAGATCGACGTCTTGCCTGCACCGTTGGGCCCGATGATGGCGAAGAGCTCGCCATTGCGGACGTCGAAGCTGACGTCGCGGATGGCCTGGGTGCCCCCGAAGGCCAATGAGATGCCTCGGGCATCGAGGAGGACCTCCGTGCTCAACTCAACCACCGCTTCCGTCGCCGGTATTGCTTGACATCCCTGAGCGATCCGCGCTCCTCTCCGCGCAGGCCCAGGTAGAACTCGCGAATGTCGTCGTCCTCGCGCAGCTGTTCGGCGGGCTTGTCCATCACCACGCGCCCGGTCTCGAGGACGTAGCCGTGGGTGGCGATGGACAGCGCCATGGAGGCGTTCTGCTCCACGAGCAGCACCGAGGTGCCCGACTCCTTGATCTGCACGATGAGGTCGCGCAACTGCTGGACGATCTTGGGTGCGACGCCGAGTGAAGGCTCGTCGAGGAGCAGGTAGCGCGGTCGTGCCATGAGCGCGCGGCCGATGGCCAGCATCTGCTGCTCACCACCGGAGAGGTAGCCGGCGGTCTGCTTGCGACGCTCCGCCAGGACGGGAAACATCGCGTAGGCGCGCTCGAGGCCCTCGGCGATGTCCGCGCGCGACGCCGTGTGGCCACCCGCCTTGAGGTTCTCCTCGACGGTGAACTCGCGGAAGATGCGCCGACCCTCCATGACCTGGCCGATTCCCGCTGCGACGATCTTCGGTGCGGGGAGGCCGCCGAGGTCCTTGCCGTCCAGGGTGACCCGCCCCTTGGAGATGCGGCCCCGGTGGACATCCAGCAGGCCGGTCATGGCCCGGATCACGGTGGTCTTGCCCGCCCCGTTGGGGCCGAGCAGGGCGACGATGCTCCCCTCCGGGACCTGGAGGCTGACCCCCTTGAGCACGAGGATGACGTCCTCGTAGACGACCTCGAGGTTCTCGACAGCGAGCACCGGGGGCCCCTCCTCCCTTGGCGGTAGCGTCCTGCGGGTCGGCCGCGCCGACCCAGGCGGTCCGGGCCGCCCTGATGCCCAGCCATCTTGCCAAGGAAATGGGGCGCCGCGAGGCGAACTTTCCTGGCGGACCCCCGGTTTCTTTGACAGAGTGTGAGCCCAGGAGCGCCCCAGCCGCCTTGGCGGAGGAGCGCAAGCCGGAGAGCCAAGGAGGAACAGTGGTGTCGAGGCGCATGGCGAAGGTCCTCGCGGGCGCAGGGGCAGCTGCCCTGGTGCTCGTGGGGTGCAGCAGTGGGGGCGGAGACGCGACCCCCACCCAGGCAGCATCGTCAGAGGGGGGCACCTCACCTCGTGAGGGCATCGTTTTCGATGTCGGTGTCACGGAGGAGCCGTGCCCCGAGGCGATCAACCGTGACAATGGTTGCATCTACCTCGGTGTCCTGTCCGACCTGACCGAGGGCCCGTTCGCTATCCTCGCCACCCAGGTCGTCACCGGCCAGCAGGACTTCTGGAAGTACGTCAACGAGCGCGGCGGCATCTCCGGCTTCGACGTCAACATGGCGGCTAATACGCGCGACAATAAGTACGACCCGGCAGTCCACAGCCAGGAGTACCGCGCGATTGAGCCCAACATCCTCGCGCTCGCCCAGACGCTGGGCACTCCGCAGACCCAGGCGATCCTCCCCGACATGGAAGCCGACAACGTCATCGGCGTTCCCGCGTCATGGTGGTCCGGTTGGCAGTTCCCGGAGACGGATGGCGGTGTCATCCTGGAGTCGGGTGCGTCGTACTGCATCTCGGCCATGGGTGGTCTCGACTGGTGGGTGGAGAACAAGGCACCCATCTCCAAGCTCGTCGCAGTCGGCTATCCCGGTGACTACGGTGGCGATTACGCCGCGGGTGCCGAGAAGTGGGCCGCCGCCAACGGAGTCGAGTTCGCGGGGTTCATCGAGACGGCACCCAACTCTGTCGCCGGCAATCAGGATGCAGCAGTCTCGGCCATCCTCGAGTCGGGTGCGGATGTTGTCGCTATCGGTATCGGCCCGGGAGAGGTCGCTGAGGTGATCGGCAAGGCTGTGGCGTCGGACTTCAAGGGACAGTTCCTCGGGGCAGCTCCCACATGGAACCCACTCCTCCTGCAGACGGCGGCTGCGCCCGCACTGCTCGCGTCGTACACCAACGTCGGCACCACCGGATCCTTCGGCACTCCGTCGGCAGCAATGGACGCGATGCAGGAGCAGCTCGGTGCCGGCGTCGTGCCCTCCAATGACGGTTACACCTACGGATGGGTGTGGCAGTACCCGCTCAAGGCAGCACTCGAGAAGGCCGCCGCTAGCGGCGACCTGACCCGTGAGGGCCTCGTGGCGGCGGTGCAGGGTGGTGTCGAGGTCGACTACGAGGGCGCTCTGCCGAACGCGCTCGTCGGCGGCCCGCCAGCCGATGTCGACCGCTCGGTGTCGATCAACATCCCGTCCGAGGAGGCTGCGCTCGGCATCGAGACGCTCCTTATGGGATACGTCGGACCGACGGCTCAGGCCTACGACTACAGCGCGCCCTGTGCGGGCACCTGATCGCGATTCGATCACACTGAAGGGGTGGACCCGCAAGGGTCCACCCCTTCAGTCACTTCGGGGGTTCGGCACGCACGTTGTCTGGTGGCTGGGGCTGAGGCTGCCCCTAGGCTCGCCAGCGGCGTAGGTGCGAGCAGCGAGACCCTGACGTGCATCGAGGAGGGGCGTTTCGTGCCCTTCGTGTCGGCGACCACCCAGGCGGCGTCTTCTAGCCGGGGACGTCCCCGGCGGCGGGCGACGTCCTGTCGTAGAGCAGCCAGCGGACGCCGGCGCGTGCGAGCATGAGGCAGATGACCAGCCCCGTCACAGGGATGAATCCGCCCAGGCTCACCGCGTCACCGAAGACGAGTGCGATGAGTTCCAGGACGAGGATCTTGCTGCCGGCCGCGAGCACCCACAGCGCTACCGCCCACAGGACCTTCTGGCGAGCGATAGATGTGCCCTTGAATCGGTTGAGGATCACCCTCTTGAAGGCGATCACGACCTCAAGGGCGAGTTTGAGCAGGATCGCGGTGAGGATCGACAGGGTGAAGCTCTCGCTGATCACCGAGGGGATGTACTCGATCGCGAGGTTGAGCACCACGATGTAGACGAAGACATCGACCACATCACTGGATCGATTCCGGATCCACGTCAGTATGTGCACATGATCAAGGTGTCAGGCTTCTGCCCCCACAGGGTGTATTCGGGGGCTTGCCTTTGGTCAGCGCGTGATCCACATGGGGCTTCCTCGGTCACGGTCGATCAGGTAGTTCACGATCCCACTCACGTGCAAGTGGAAGGCTGACTCAGGATTCGTTCGGCGATCCGCGGCAGCGAGCGCTAGTCGGCTTCGGCCTTGCGCACCTGTGACTCGGCCGAAGCCGACTCCACTCCGTCTGCCACACCCTTCACGGCGCCGCCGATGCCGTGGCCGACAACGTCGGCGACATCCTCGATCCCATGTGCGGTGTGCTCAGTCGCATCCTCGAGGTCCTTCTTGGTCTTCTCGTCCATGTGGATCTCCTCGAACTCGATCGGTGGGCGTCAGGCTAGCGCCTGGACACCACCGTATGGGACGCTCCTGCCGTCTGGACCGCAGTCATGCCAGAGGTTGCGCCAGCGACCTAGTCGATTGAACCTCACGAGCGGGGATGGGCATGGACAAGTCCGGCAAGGTCATCACCTACATCATCCTGCCGATTGTGGTCACTGTCTTCATCCTCGTCACCGTCACTCGCGACCAGCTCTCCGCGGTGATCTTCGGTGTCGGCGTAGTCCTGCTGCTCGTCATCGAGGCCATCCGCCTCGTCGTCGCCAAGGCCAAGGTCAACTCGACGACCTTTCGCGATGCGACGGCATCGTTCTCCATCGGACTCCTCACCGGCTTCGTCAATCAGCTGATCCTGCTGCCGGTGATGTTCGTCTTCATGGCATTCGTGGCCTCTGTGACACCGCTGCAGCTCGGCGATCGCATCGACAACCTCTTCGGGAGCTGGGCCATCCCGGTCAGTCTGGCGATATGCCTCGTCTTGGCCGACTTCCTCTACTACCTGGCCCATCGCTCGGCGCACCGGGTCGAGGTGCTCTGGGGCTCTCACTCGGTGCATCACTCGAGCGAGCACTTCAATCCGACCACGGCGACCCGCATCTCCTTCCTGGATCAGGCGTGGGACCTGGTGCTGATGTCGGTGATCTGCCTCCTCGGCTTCAATCCCCTCTACGCGCTGGGTGCTTACGCCATCGTGCTGCTCTACCAGCTGCCGCTGCATCAGACGTGGTCGCGCCAGATGCCCAGGTGGTTTGAGTTCGTCTTCAATACGCCGGTGCACCACCGTGCCCACCACGCCTATCAGCGCATGTATATCGACAAGAACTTCGGCGGCATCAGCATCATCTGGGATCGGTTGTTCGGTAGCTTCGCTGAAGTCGATGAGTCGACGCCACCGGAGTTTGGACTCACCGTGCCGGTGGGGACTTATAACCCCTTCAAGCTCATGGTCGTGGAGTTCGGTCACATGGGGCGGAGCATGAAGGACATGCCGACCGTGGGCGACTCGCTGCAGGTGCCGTTCCGGCCGCCGTACTGGCAGCCCTCCACTGACTGAGTTGCCGGGTCGGTCTACGTGGCCTGGATCGGCAGGCGCTGACGGGTCCTGCGGCCGATCCAGGCGACTACGGCCACATCGGCGACGACGATGGCGGCTGCGAGCGCTCCCATGGTGATGGGGCGGTCGCTGAAGGCGAGGACTCCGGCGAGGGCAACCGCAAGGAGTAGGGCGGCAGCCACGACATGGACGAGGAGGAAACTTCGCTCGGATATCCCGGCGATCCACGTGAGCAGGATGAAACTCACCATCACATAGAGCAGGGGTAGGGGAAGTCGGTACGACGCCAGCGCAGCGGATGCATCGTCGAAGGGCACGACCGCCAGAGCGGAGAAGCCTGCGGCCGTGCCGATGGACCCGAAGATGAGCAGAGAGTGCGCGCCGAACCATGCTCGCACCCGCCCGGCTCCGTGAGGAATACCCGGAGGCAGAACGGTCCTAAAGTAAATCGCCCATACGGCGTAGATGACGACGAAGGTCAGCACCAGGTACGGCGGATTGGGGATGGATTCGAACGCGCCGAGAGAAAGAATGAGATCCGCGAAGCTCTCGCCGAGGGAGATGATCACCAACTGTCCGACGCGCTCCGTCATGTGCTCTCGATCCAGCGAGCCGGTGGACTCGAGTTCGCTGAGGTAGACCGTGATCACGGGCAGGAGTCCCAGTGCAAGTGCCAGGCCAAACGCGTATGTACGGGGGTGGGTCCAGTAGGGCCCCGAGCCCTCGGGGAGCAGGGCACCGACGAGGCATACGAGTGCTGCGGCCGTGGTGGACCAGCAGACGATGGTGGCGCCGCGTCGGGTTGATCCCCCGCGCCGTGCCTTCATCGCGTAGAGCGCCGCGACCGAAGCGAATGCGACGCCAAGGGCAATGAGACCAGTGGAGTCGCTCAGGCCTCCCGTGCGCGAGACGGAGAGGGATGCAATGACGAGGGCGATCATCTGGAGCAGGGTGAGCAGGCGGCGCAGCGCCGAATCCTCAGGTGCGGCGTTGAACGAGAGGGTCGTGAGAAGCCACATGGTGAGCAGGACCAGTAGGGTGATGGCGAGCCATGCTCCCTTGGCGAGCGACGGGTCCTGATCGAAGAGCTTGCTCCCGTGGAGCACCGCCGCGACCAGGACGAGGTCGTAGAAGACCTCAAACCAACCCACCCGGGAACCATGCGCTGAGGGGAGCACCGACACGGGCACATCCTGGCAGGGGAGGGG
>JBMOIL010000119.1:0-7547 GCA_049317345.1 Candidatus Nanopelagicales bacterium | reverse complement strand
GCGCCGCACTCCTCGGCGAGCACTCCGCCCGCGACCTCCGGTCGATGCGAGAGGCGGCGATCGCGCAGCAGGTCCCATGCGGAGCCCGCAGCGCCGTAGTCGTCATTCCAGGCTCCGAAGACCACTCGGTCGACACGCGCAAGCTGCGCAGCCCCCGCGCACATCGGGCAGGGTTCCAGCGTCACCACGAGCGTGCAGCCCACAAGGTGGGTGTCGCCGAGCGCGAGGGCAGCCTCCCGCAGCACCACGACCTCGGCATGTGCAGTGGGGTCGGTGAGGGCTTCGCGACGATTGGCGGACTCGGCGAGCACCGCGCCGTCAGGGCCGAGCATGAGCGCACCGACGGGCACATCCTCAGCGCCCGCAAGCATCGACTGGCTCGCCAGCTCGAGGGCTCGTCGCATGGCAGCGACGTCGAAGTCAGCGTGCCTCATGCGTCAGTCGCGCTCGAGTGCCGCCGCGAGCTGCTCGTCGAAGCCGAGGCGCGTCGCGATGGCCACGACCTGCTCGTCGGGATAGAGATCGGGATCGTCGAGGATGAGTTCGAGCTCACTCACGGGCATGCCCATGTCAGCGGCGAAGGTGACATCACCGACCGGCTCAACCTCATCGAGTTCTTCATCGTCCTCGGGCAACTCGACCTCGAGCATGTCCGCGACCTCCTCGGCCAGCGGGAACTCCAGAGCCGCGCCGATATCGGAGAGGAGCAGGCGCGCAGCTCCATCGGGCATCATGCGCACGCCGAGGAAGAAGTCCTCATCGACGACGAGGAAGCCGAGTGCTCCCCCCTCGGCGATGAGCTGGCGAAGTGCGGCAAGGAAGGAGTCAAGGGATTCGGTCGCCCGCGGGGGCAGCGCGGCTACGGACCAGCGGCCCTCTTCGCGCCAGGCAGCGACGGCATAGCCTGCGTCGTCGTCCATGGCTCGAGCCCCGCTTCCTGCACCCCGGTAGGTGCTCCCCCATGGTGTCACGCGGGACCGCTCCCGCGCCGCACCTTGGCCCCGATACGCTGCGAGCGTGCGTACCGTCGTCGTCCAGCATCCACTCGTTGCCCACAAGCTGACCACGCTTCGTGACGAAACGACCGACTCAGCGACCTTCCGGCTGCTCGTCGAGGAACTCGTCACGCTGCTCGCTTACGAGGCGACCCACCAGTTGCGGACCACACCCGTGACCATCACGACTCCCGTCACCGAGACCACAGGTGTCCATCTGGCGCGCCCGCGTCCGCTGGTGGTGCCGATTCTGCGCGCGGGTCTCGGCATGCTCGAGGGCATGATGCGGCTCATGCCCACCGCCGAGGTTGGCTTCCTCGGGATGGTCCGCGACGACGACTCGCTTATCGCGTCGACGTACGCTGACCGCATCCCCCATCACCTCGAGGGACGCCAGGTCTTTGTGCTCGACCCGATGCTGGCAACCGGCGGCACACTCGTCACCGCCATCGACCTTCTGCTGGAGCGCGGCGCGAGCGACGTGACCGCGATCGCACTGCTCGCTGCGCCCGAGGGACTGCGCCATGTCGAGGAGTCCTACGCCGGCAAGCCGGTCGACGTCACGGTCGTCACCGCAGGACTCGACCTGCGCCTCAACGAGAAGGGCTACATCGTGCCCGGCCTCGGCGACGCAGGAGACCGCCTCTACGGCGTCGTCTAGACCAACGGTCTACAGGGCCTTCAGCGAGGTCACGACCTTGGTAAGCGAGTCCTTCGCGTCACCGAAGAGCAGGGTCGTCTTGGGGTCGTAGAGAAGCTCGTTCTCGATACCGGCGAATCCCGGGCGCATCGACCGCTTGAGGAAGACCACCTGCTGGGCATTGTCGACGTCGAGGATGGGCATGCCGTAGATCGGGGCGGACTTGTCGCTGCGCGCCGCGGGGTTGACCACGTCATTCGCGCCAACCACGAGCACGACATCGGTCGCGGAGAAGTCGGGGTTGATCTCCTCCATCTCCTTGAGCTGTTCATAGGGCACCGACGCCTCTGCGAGGAGGACGTTCATGTGTCCGGGCATGCGACCCGCGACCGGATGGATTGCATAGTCGACATCGATGCCGCGCGCGGCGAGCAGGTCCGCGAGCTCGCGCAGAGTGGATTGCGCCTGGGCGACCGCCAGGCCGTAGCCCGGCACGAGGATGACCTTGTTGGCGTAGCCGAGCATGATCGCGATGTCGTTGGGGCCGGCCGAGCGCACCGGGCGCTCCACGCCTGTGCCGCCGCCTCCCTGCGTCGTCCCGGAGAAGGCACCGAAGAGGGTGGATGTGAGCGGCCGGCCCATTGCCTTGGCCATCTCCCTGGTGAGGAGCGTGCCCGAAGCGCCGACGAGCGTGCCGGCGATGATGAGGAGCACGTTGCCCAGGACGTAGCCCGATGCCGCCACGGACAGGCCCGTGAAGGCATTGAGAAGCGAGATGACGATGGGCACATCCGCGCCGCCGACGGGCAGCACGAAGAGGATGCCGAAGATCAGGGACAGGACGAGCAGCCCGACGACACCGAGGGTCGAGGGCGACACGATGACCCAGACAGCGGTAGCCACCGTGAGCACTGCGATGCCGATTGTGACGAATCGACCGGCAGGGAGGACGACGGGACGCGTCGTCATGATCTCCTGCAGCTTGAGGTAGGTCACGACCGAGCCGCTGGCCGACACGCCGCCGATGAGGACGGTGAGCACGGTCGCGATGAGAAAGAGAGATCCCTTGCTCGAGCCGTACTCGAGGAACTCCACCAGAGCCACCAGGGCAGCAGCACCGCCGCCGGCGCCGTTGAAGAGCGCCACGAGCTGCGGCATCGCCGTCATCTTGACCTTGCGCGCAGCGACGAGACCGATGACCGTGCCCGCCACCACGGCTACGAGGATGACGATGAGGTTGTCGAGCTCAATCCCACTGAAGAACAGGATCACGGTGGCCAGGAGGGCACCCAGCGCACCGAGGAGCGTGCCCATGCGGGCGGACTTGGGCGAGGAAAGGCCCTTGAGCGACAGGATGAAGAGGACGGCAGCAGCGAGGTAGGCCAGTTGCACCCATGTGGGAGTCATCAGATTGCTCCCTCGTCCTTGACCTTGGCCTTGGACTTGAACATCTCCAGCATGCGGTCGGTCACTGCGAAGCCCCCGACCAGATTGATCGCGCCAAGCAGGATCGCGATGACCCCGATGATGACCTCGGGCGCCGAGTCAGCCGCCCCTGTCACCGTGATGCCGCCGATGAGCACGATGCCGTGGATGGCATTGGCCCCGGACATGAGTGGCGTGTGCAAGATGGTCGACACCTTGGAGACCACCTCGAAGCCCACGAAGATGCTCAGCACGAAGATCGTGAGGAGCGCTACGCCGTCCATATCAGGATCCTCCCTGGAGCGCGGCCTGCGCTGCCTCGTTGCGCACGTCGCCGTCGAGCACCACGGCACAGCCATCGATGATCTCGTCGGAGGCGTCGGCCACGACCTGCCCATCCTTGGCCACGAGGGTGAGCAGCGAGTAGACATTCATGGCGTAGAGCTGCGAGGCGTGGACGGGCATCTCGCTGGGCACGTCCTGTCCACCCCAGACGATCACTTCGCCGATCATGACCTCTTCGCCGGGGAGCGAGCCCTCGACGTTGCCGCCGGTCTCCGCAGCGAGGTCGGCAACGACAGAGCCCGGCTTCATGCCCTCGACCATCGCTCGCGTCACGAGCATCGGGGCCTGGCGGCCGGGGACCGCCGCCGTGGTGATGAGGACGTCGGACTCGGCGATATGGGGGGCGAGTAGGTCGCGCTGGCGCTGCGCCCTGTCGTCGCTCATCTCGCGGGCATAGCCGCCCGAACCCTCGAGCGCGTCGAGGTCGAGCTGGATAAAGGTGGCGCCCATGGAGCGCACTTCGTCGGCACTGGCCGCCCGGACGTCGTACGCCGAGACGCGCGCACCCAGGCGCTTGGCGGTCGCGATCGCCTGAAGGCCGGCGACACCAGCGCCCAACACCAGGACACGGGCCGGCTGGATCGTGCCCGCGGCCGTCATGAAGAGGGGGAAGAACTTGGGCAGTCGGTCGGCAGCCACGAGCGCTGCCCGATAGCCCGACACAAGTGCCTGGGATGTGAGGGCGTCCATGGACTGCGCGCGGGAGATGCGCGGCACGAGATCGAAGGACAGGCCCGTGGCCCCGGCGTCGTGGAGGCCGCGGACGGTGTCGAGATCGATCGCGGGCGACAGGAAGGAGACAGCGACCGCCCCCTTCCTCAGACGCTTGGCCCTGCCGTAGTCGAGGGGCCGCACCGTGGCAACCACATCAGCGGCGGCGTAGGCATCGTCCATTCCCGAGGTGGGCACCACGAGTGCGCCGGCAGCGGAGTAGTCCGCGTCGGTCGCGAACGCGAGGCTTCCGGCCCCCGACTCCACGACGACCTCGAATCCCAACTGCGTGAACTTGCCCACGACGGAGGGCACCACGGCCACCCGCCGCTCACCCGGGCGCGTCTCCCGGGGCACGAGCAGTCTCATCCCATACCTCCGGGCCGCAGCCTAGGCCAGTAGGGCCCATGCGGCACGGCGTAAGCCAGTAGCGTGGCGATATGCGAGGACCCCGAGCCTTTGTCCGCGGGATACGCCGGCCCGAGGCCTTCCATGGCCACGGAGTACGCCGGGGCTTCTTCGAGGGCTGGTACGTGAAGCTCGTGGATCCCCACCAGCAGGCGCGCTGGGCCATCATCCCCGGGGTCTTCCGTGGGCGCGACGGAGACGACGTCACCGATGAGGCCTTCGTGCAGGTCCTCGACGGCGCAACCGGGCGATCGTGGTACCACCGCTATGACGCGGATGACTTCGTCGCGAGCGGCCAAGACTTCGACGTGCGGGTCGGCCCCAATCACTTCAGCAGCGAGGGCGTGCAACTCGATCTCCCGGGACTGCGGGGAGAAGTGGCGTTCACGTCGGAGTTCGATCCGTGGCCCGTCACGTGGCGTCGCCCCGGCATCATGGGGCCGTACGCGTGGGTGCCGCTCATGGAGTGCTACCACGGCGTGGTGTCCTTCGGGCACGACCTGCGGGGAGCTCTCGACGTCGAGGGCGTGAGACAGGACCTCACTGGCGGACGCGGCTACATCGAGAAGGACTGGGGTCGCGCCTTCCCCGCCGGCTACGTCTGGATGCACTCCAACCATCTCGCCGGGGCACCGGAGGCATCCCTCGTCGCCTCGGTGGCGATCATCCCCTGGATGCGCTCCTCCTTTCGTGGATTCATCGTTGGCCTGCGCCTTGGGCGTCGCCTGCACTCCTGGGCGACGTACAACGGGTCGAAGGAGCGGTCGCTCGAGATCGACGACAGCCACGTGACCTGGAGTATCGAGGGCCCCTCGGGGCTGCTCGAGCTCAGTGCCGAGCGCGTGCGCGGTGGTCTGCTCCACGCTCCTATCCGCACACGGATGCATGAGCGGGTCGAGGAGACCCTCGACGCCACACTCGGCGTGCGACTGACGGACCCTTCCGGACACGTCGTGCTCGACACGATCGCGACGAGTGCGGGTCTTGAGGTCCATGGTGATCTCGACCGGCTGCTCGCGGTCGGCACGCGCTGAAACGAGTCGACTTAGAAGGGCTCGTCGTCGTCTCGCCGCGCAAGGATCTGCGCGACCACGCGCATCATCATGGCCGCGGACAGGAAGAGCCCCACGAAGCCGATGAGTCGCATGGGATTGGCGACCGTGTCGTTGGCGGAGAGGCCGGCGGCGATGAGCACGAGGGCCGATCCGACGAGTCCGACGACGCCGATGACGGTGAAGAGGATCCGGTTAAGCCAGTGCTCCACCCGATGTCCGTCGGCGCCCGAGAAGCGGTCGATCCGCAGGGTCAGCCTCCCGCTGCGCGCCTGCAGCGCGAGGTCCTCGGTGACCTGCGGCATGGATCGCAGGATGGGCAGGGCCCTCACAAGCTCGCGGGTGAGCTGCTCGCGCGGATCAAGCTCCTGATGGGCGACGATCTCGCCCATGCGCTCCTGGGCAGACGGGCCCATGCGAAAGTCAGGATCAAGGGCGCGCAGCGTGCCGTCGAGGGTGAGAATCGCCCGGGCGAGGATGGTGAGCGAAGACGGCGCTCCGACTCCATGGCGGTCGAGGACGCGAATGATTTCGGAGATTGCCGCGGGGTCGAAGCCTCCGCCCTGCAGCGTGGTGAGCACCACCCCGAGGTCGAACTCCAGCGATGTGATGTCGATGCTTTCGCCCGCCTGGCCGGCGACACGGCGCACCGCGCGCGCTAGCACGGAGGGATCGCGCAGGGTGAAGCCGAGCGCCATCTGCTGCAGGCCCTCGAGTGTCACGGGATCGATCCAGCCGACAGCGCCGAAGTCGATGAACCAGAGCGTGCCGTGCCGGTCCACGAGCACATTCCCCGGATGCGGATCCGCGTGGTAAACGCCATCGGTGAGGATCTGAGACAGGAACGAGTCGAGGAGATTCTTGGCGAGCTGGGAACGACCTACGCCGCAGGAATCGACCGCCGAGTGATCGGATACCGACGTGCCCACGACCTCGTCCATGACCAGCATGCGCCGCGTGGTCATGTCGGCGTAGATCTCGGGGATGTCGACCCCATCATCGCCAACCCTGGCCCGTCGCATGGCGGCGTTGTTGGAGGCCTCGCGAGTGAAGTCCAACTCCTCCGTGATGCCCGAGACCAGCTCACGCGCCAGTCCCACGACACCGACGCGGCGCGCTGCCGCTGAACGGCGCTCGAGGTTGCGTGCTCCTCCAATGAGGACCCGCCCATCGATCGCGACACTCTCCTCCACCCCGGGCCGCTGCACCTTGACGATGACGCGTCGACCATCGCGCAAGACCGCACGATGGGTCACCCCGATGGATGCAGCGGCAAGGGGCTGCTCGTCGAAGCTCGTGAAGATCGAATCGAGGGGGGCGCCGAGCTCGGTCTCCACCACGGAGCGCACGGTCGCGAAGGGCAGGCCGGGGACCGACGAGCGCAATTGCGCGAGTTCGTCCGTGATGACGGCGGGAAGGAGATCGTCGCGCGTGGACGCGATCTGACCGAACTTCACCAGCATGCCGCCCGACTCCTCGAGCGTGAGTCGTAGCGCGCGGGCGGTCTCGGGCGACAGCAACTCAGATCGTGAGGTGAGTCGGCGTCCAATGAGGCCGTTGCTGCGAGCAAGGCGCGCGATGTGGGTCAGGCGACGGGTGACAGCGATCCGCGCCTTGATCGCCCGGATGGGCCGAGGGAATCCCTGTCTCCCGCGACGGGGCCTGAGCATGGCATCGATGACGAGGCTTGCGACGAGGGCGACGATGAGCGCATAACCCAACCACGCCAAAACGAGGAGGAAGGCGGCACTCGAGTCAGACTCGACGTCGATCTCGACATTTCCCTGCACCTGAAGGGCAAGGAGGAGGAGGCCGCCGACGAAGCCGATCACGCCGGCAGCGAGGGAGCGCAGATGGCCGCGCCGGACGTCCAGGATTCGCGCGGAGAGCCACCCCATGAGGAGTGAGGCGAGGAAGACAGCCGCGACGACGAGGATGAGGTCCCAGATGGAACCCTCGCTCTGGATCACG
>JBMOIL010000118.1:0-7767 GCA_049317345.1 Candidatus Nanopelagicales bacterium | reverse complement strand
ACCTCGACCATGTCGGCCACCGTGATCACGGGGAAGCGACTCCCCCACGCCCGACCGTCGGGGGCGAGGCTCGCCGGGCCCGTGGTCCCCTGGCAACCGCCGAGCACATTGGCGCACACCACGAACCACCGGTTGGTATCGACGGGCGCCCCCGGCCCCACCAGGCCTTCCCACCAGCCAGCCGTGAGGTGACCCGGACCAGCCTCGCCGGTCACATGGGAGTCACCCGTGAGCGCGTGGCAGACGTAGACGGCGTTGGTACGTTCCTCGTTGAGCCTGCCCCAGGTCTGGTAGGCGACGCGCACTGACGGGAGGGTCGTCCCGGCGGTGACTTCGACGTCTCCCACATCCACGAACCGGCGCTCCCCGACGGGGAACCCCTCCCGCCACGCACCGGTGGCGGGAGGGGGACCGTCGTAGGAGAGCGGACCGTAGGGCACGGACATGGCGCGGCTCAGGACTCCTTCGCCGCGCGGAAGCCCGCATCGAGGTCAGCGAGGATGTCGTCGATGCCCTCGATGCCCACAGCAAGGCGCACGAGACCAGGTGTGACGCCCGCCGAGATCTGCTCCTCGGGAGTCAACTGCGAGTGCGTCGTAGAGGCGGGATGGATCACGAGGCTGCGCACGTCGCCGATATTGGCCACGTGGCTGTGCAGTTCGAGTGCCTCCACGAAGCGCTTGCCGGCCTCGAGGCCACCCTCGATCTCGAAGGACAGGACTGCACCCGAGCCTGCGGGGGCGTACTTCTGGGCGAGGGCGTGCCACGGACTCGAGGGCAGGCTCGCGTAATTGACCTTGAGGACCTCGTCACGGCCCTCGAGGAACTCCGCGACCTTGCGCGCATTGGCCACATGCCGCTCCATGCGCAGGCTGAGGGTCTCCAGGCCCTGCGCGAGCAGCCAGGCGTTGAACGGTGCGATGGCTGTGCCCAGGTCGCGAAGGAGTTGCACGCGCGCCTTGAGGATGAAGGACAGGTTGGCGCCGAATGCCGAACCGACGCCGAGATCCCGCGCGTACACGAGGCCGTGGTAGCTGGGGTCTGGCTCGTTGTAGTTGGGGAAACGCTCGGGGTACTGGGCGTAGTCGAAGTTGCCCGAGTCGATGATGGCGCCCGCGACTGCCGTGCCGTGGCCACCGATGTACTTCGTCGCGGAGTGCACCACGATGTCAGCGCCCCACTCGATCGGACGAATGAGGTAGGGCGTGGCCACGGTGTTGTCGATGATGAGCGGCACGCCGATCTCGTGTGCGAGGGCTGACACCGACTGGATATCGAGAATGTCGTTCTTCGGATTCGCGATCGACTCGCCGTAGAACGCCTTGGTGTTGGGCTTGACCGCCGCACGCCAGGACTCGATGTCGTCGGGATTCTCGACGAAGCTCACCTCGATGCCGAGCTTGGGCAGCGTGTAGTGGAAGAGGTTGTAGGTGCCGCCGTACAGACTGGGGCTGGAGACGATGTGATCCCCCGCCTCGGCCACGTTGAGGATGGCGAGGGTCTCCGCTGCCTGGCCACTGGACACCAGCAGCGCACCGACTCCACCCTCGAGCGAAGCCAGGCGATCCTCAACCGCGGCCTGAGTGGGATTCATGATGCGGGTGTAGATGTTGCCGAGCTCCTTGAGGGCAAAGAGATTGGCCGCGTGCGTTGTGTCATCGAAGGTGTACGACGTCGTCTGATAGATGGGCAGTGCTCGGGCGTTGGTAGTGGCATCGGGTGCCTGCCCAGCGTGGATCTGACGAGTCTCGAAGGACCAGCCGGTGCTCATGGTGTTCTCCTACGTGTTGTGAGGGAATGGGTGACGTTCGCGCATCCGGGGGTGCCGGATGGTGAGGGTGCCTGCCTTGCTGACGACGAAGGCGTCAGAAACGGGGCATTCGACAACAGGACATAGCGACCTCCGTGCCATCCGGGGTCTTGCCCTGTGCAAGACCCGCGCTTGCCTGCTCTGCAGGCCCGGTCATCACCCGGGGCACCCCACCGCGGTCGGAGGGTTGCCGGCCAGCAAGCCGGGGCTTGTCGCTGACGCTCATGACCTCGGTCAAGGCTACACAAGGCGGGGTTCGGGGACAACCCGATCGTCCATCCTGGCCACCTAGGCGGCCCGGCGGCACGCCTCGCGACTCAAATCCTCCAGTCCTGCGCGCCACATCGCCGGATGCAGTCCCGTCGCGAGGCAGCGATCGACCAGGCCCGCCAGCGAGTAGCCCGGGTCGTCCGCACGTGCGCGCTCCACAGCGGCTCGCGCGCGTGATCCATCGCCCAACTGCCAGCGCAGGATGGCAAGCAGTGTCGCGGCCGGGGCTACAGATCCGTCCGGTGCTGCGGCCACGGCTTGGGCCAGCCGATCCGCGTGCGTCGACCATGCACGCGGCCCCTCCTGCATGAGATCCCACAGCAACGTGTCACGCACCCGCACGTCGGCGAGACCCTGAAGGACCTCGGCCAGTTCCATCGGACTCAGGGAGCCCTCGCCAAGGAGCGCGCCACTTCTGGTGATGGCCTGATCGCGCTCTGCCTCAATCAGTGGCGGCAGACCCTTCAGGGCACGCTCGACTTCGGCGCGTGCATCGGGATCAGGCGTGATGTCCGCGACGTAGTCACTTCGGCACTCGCGCCACACGGGCAGTCCCCAACGCGTCGCGATGTCCGCCACCGCGGCGGCGGCGATCAGGTGCACACCGGGGTCGTGCAGCGTGCCTTCTGCCGATGTCCACACCACCCCTTCGGTCGCGCGGGCAACGGCGAGAGTCTGACCCAGCGGTATGCCGGACTCCCGGAGCGCGTCAGCCGAGCGCTGCCACGCCAGGGGGTGAAGGGGTTGCGGAGCACCGTCGACTGTCGCGAAGACAACGAGGTGGATGGCGACGGGCGAGCCTGCTTCCGTGGCCGCGACGGGAATAGCGGGCAGTACGACGTCCGCTTCACGCTCCCACCGCATGATGAGGACGACGTGGTCCTCAGAATCGACGAGGATGGCGCAGACGGAGTCCTCGGGCCAGTAGCCGAGCATGAGCGGGCCGGCGAGCGCGAGGTCCTCGGTGGTGCGCAGGGCGATAGGTGAGTGAGTCATGCGCCCAGGCTGGGTGCTCTGCACGAGGCCGTAAGGCGTCTGAGCCACCCTGTGGATGGGCCGGACGTCTGTGGATGAGCGCCGGCAGATATGAGTGAGCCGTGGCGAACGAGGGTCAACGCGCGAGGCGCACGACCTCGCAGGTCCATGAGCCGCGCGGCGACGGGACCTCAAGCATGTCGCCGACGGAAGCGCCCATCAGGGTGCGGCCGAGCGGGGAATCCCAGGAGATCCGCTCATCGTCGATGGTCGCCTCCTCCGGGTGCACCGGGCGCACACGCACGATGTCGCCCGCGGTGTCGCGAATCTCCACCAGGGCACCAGCCGCCACGCGGGCGCGCCGGCCCGTAGCGGGCTTCGGCAGTTCGACCGACGCGGCAACCACGGCTTGGAGGCGCTCGATCTCCGCGAGAGTCCGCTCGAATTCGGCCACGTCGCGCTCATCGCGGTCAGGACCGATGAGATGCGGGCGCAGCGGGTCGAGGACGTCGACGCGCAGGCGTTCGATGCGCTCCTCGAGTGCACGACGGCCGTCCTCAGTGAGGGCTGGGGCAACACGCGCAGCAGAGCGGGGATCAGTGGAAATGTGAGCAGACATGGTTCCTCCGGGCGAGTGGACTCGCTACCGAAGGTCTCCCGCCGCCGGCCTTGGCCGACCCATGGGCCCGGGGACCGCGGCGGCCCCGTGATGACGAACCCACGGCGAGGGGGTACTCCCCTTCGCTGCCGAGCCTAGGGGACGTCACTCCTGCTCGCATCCCGGGGCGCGTGAGCGGGGCGAAACGGACAAGTCCGACTGGCGCGGCTTAGCTGGACCGGCGGAAGTGACGCACACGCCTACGGGCAGGCGGGTCGCTCCAGCGCGGGTCGCTTAGGGGTGATCATGTCCCCCGAACTCTGGCCTCGCAGACGTCGCGCCAGCCACGGGGCAAAGTGCTGGCGCGCCCACCGCACGTGCCCTGCGCCGCGATGGAGAGGCCCTCCCGCATCGGTCAGAGGCTGCGGAGTGCGCCAGGTGTCGTCCCCGATCCCGAGTGCATCGGCAGCGGCTCGGGCTGCCAGCGCATGGCCCGAGGACGACAGGTGCAGGCGATCCTCATCCCAGAAGGAATCGTCGTCGAAGGCCGCACATCCCCAGAACTCCACGACTCGACAGCCGTAGTGCTGCGCGATGGCGAGGGTCGCAGCATTGGCCGCCGCGATTCGGCCGCTCACGCTGCTCATCACCCGGGAACGACGAGACGGGTCTCCGAAGGCGACGAGCAGGACGTCAGCTCCGGATCCACGAAATGCAATGACGGCGTTCTCCAGGGATGTCATTGCCGAGTGCAGGTCATAGGAGCGGCGCAGGGTGTCGTTGACCCCGGCCGCAATGGACACGAGGTCGGGATTCAGCGCCAGAGCTTGCGGGACCTGCTCGTCCACCACCTGTCCCAGCAGGCGGCCACGGATAGCGAGGTTCGCGTAGAGCAAGTCGGGGTTGACGGTCTGCAGTTGGCAGGCGAGCCGGTCGGCCCAGCCCCGGTGCCGTCCATCGGGACCAGTCTCATCCATGAGCCCTTCGGTGAAGCTGTCACCTAGGGCGACGTAGCGCGACCACATCACCGAGACCTAGGCGGCAGGAGCGGCGTCCGCAGGCTTGGCCACGGCGTACGTGCGGCTGGCCCGGCGGAACCACAGCAGGAGCGCGATGATGCCGATGACGATCTGCGGCAGGTAGGACGCCATGCGCCATACGACGTCCGCAGCCTGGGCCACAGTGCCCGAGACCCCCATGCTCTGCAGAAGCGCGATCATGAGCGCGTCCGTGGTGCCGAGCCCACCGGGAGTGATGGGCACCATGAGCATGATCTGGCTGGTCGCGAAGGCCGCGAACGCCGTGAGCGGGGACGTGCCGTCGGCGCTATCCCAACCTTCGACCCCGCGCAACGACGCGTAGAAGATCGCGAACTGCGTGAGGATGACCGCGAGCTGGGCGATAGTGAGGAAGAGCCAACGGCGACGAAGAACTTCGTACATATCGCCACGGAACTTCGAGATGGGCTGGACCAGATCGAGGTCCTTGAGCTTGGACACGTGCTTGCGCAGAGGGTTGATGAGCTTGTTGCCGAGATTGCCGATCGCCACGGCCAGCTTGGGGCTGCGCATGATGAGGACGAACCCCACGATGACCACGACGAGGATGCCCAGGCCAAGCGGCGCCACCCAGTTGTAGCTGCTGTTGCCGCCCTCGATGCTGAGGGCTGCAACTCCGAGGATCGGCAGGCCGAGACTGACGAAGATGCTCCACAGCCCTACGGCCGTGATCGCAGCCGTGCTCGCGGACCCCGCGATGCGATACGACGTGAGCATGGCGTACTGCACGGCAAGTCCGAAGGCGCCGCCCGCGGGCACGCCGTTGGAGATCGCAAAGGCAGCCTGGTTGACCTGCTGCGATGGCCAGTACTTCAGTCCTGGCGTCGCCGCCATGAAGGGGAAGCCGTAGGCGACCAGGTAGAGCAGGACCGTGACGCCGATGATGATGAGCGCAAGCGGCGTCATGTCGGCTAGCTCGGCGAACGCCGCCTGATAGCCCGAGCCGGTGACCTGAGGGATGACCTTCCAGAAGATGAGCACGATGAAGACGAGGCCGATGATCCCGAGGATGATCGACTTCTTCTTGTCGAGCGCAGCAGTCGGCGGCGCGGCCGTATCTGCGGCATTGGCGGGCGTCTCTGCCCCCGGTGTGTCGGACGTGTCGCTCACAGGCCCTCCCTATCGGCTGAGACCCTAGCCCCTCCGGCGCATCCTGCGGGCCGCGCATGCCTGAGGTCTCTTACCCCTAGCCCGGGTCCCGCCCATCCGGGGGTGGGTGTCGGCTGTGCCCTGCGCCATTGACAGGATGACGGCCATGCGTCTCGACCACGTCTCGTATGCCTGTGCACCCGGTGAGCTCGCCGAGGTCGTCCAGAGGATCGGCTCGGAGTTGGGCGCCGCATTCGTCGACGGAGGGATCCACCCCTCCTTTGGCACCCGCAACTTCACTCTCCCGCTCGCCAACGGCGTCTACGTCGAGGTTGTGGCGGCACTCGATCACCCGGCAGCCGACAAGGCGCCGTTCGGTCGCGCCGTCCGTCGTCGCGCGGACGAAGGCGGCGGCTGGCTGGGATGGGTCGTCGCCGTCGACGACATCGCCCCCGTCGAGGAGCGCCTGGGCCGCGCGAGTGTCAGTGGACATCGCATCCGACCCGACGGCCAGGAACTGCGCTGGCGGCAGATCGGCGTCCTCGACCTCATCGACGACCCACAGCTGCCCTACTTCATCCAATGGCAGTCGCAGGATTACCACCCCGCTCGCGACGGAGGCCCTGTCGAGCTCACGTCCATCGAGATCAACGGTGATGCCGAGACCCTGGGTGGCTGGCTGGCTTCAGCGGATGCCCCGGTCTCGCAGATCACCTGGGTCAGTGACGACGAGCCCGGGATCGTCGCCTGCGGATTCATGACACCCCGGGGCTTCGTCCGCGTCGACTAGACGGGGTCCGCTACGGTCGCGGGATGAGCGACACCGCCCCCACCACGACCACCACGCCGGCACCCGTCGACGACAGCGGTGGTGCGCCCGGCGATTTCGGGGTCCCCCCGACGCTGAAGACCTGGGCTGGCATCACCTGGCGCGTGCTGGTCATCCTCGCCGGGTTCGCTGTCCTCTTCTTCCTCATGGGGCAGGTCTCGATCGTCCTCATCGCGCTCTTCCTAGCGGCGTTCTTCACCGCTCTGGCGTCGCCCATCATGGGATTCCTGCAAAAGCGCGCCCACCTGCACAAGGCCATCGCCATGGTGCTGGCGATCATCATCATCGGCTTCGCGGTGGTACTCGTGCTCTACATCGTGGTCAACTCGATCATCAACGAAGCACCCGACCTCTCGCAGTCCGTTCAGCAGTCGATGAGCGAATTGCAGAAGTGGGCGTCGGGGCCGCCGCTCAACCTCTCGACCAACGACTTCCAGGGGTACGTCACAGAGGTGGAGAACTGGGGCAAGAACTTTGCCCTCGACATCGGGTCGTCGGCCCTGGGATCGGTCGGGGACCTCGTGCTGGGGGGATCCGTCTTCATCTTCGGCGTGATCTTCTTCATGATGTCGCCCGGACCGATCTGGCAGTGGGTCATCAGCTGGATGCCCACCCGGTCGCGCCCCTACGTCAACACCTCGGGGGAACTCGCCTGGGACTCGCTCTCCGGCTACACCCGGGGCGTCGTCATCGTCGCCCTCTGCGATTCAATCCTCGTCTTCATCGGCCTGACGATCCTCCAGGTGCCCATGGCTCCAGCCCTGGCCGCCATCGTCTTCTTCGGCGCCTTCATCCCGGTCATCGGGGCGCCCATTGCCACGTTCTTCGCCGCGATCGTCGCGCTCGCGGAGCGAGGGCCGATCATCGCGCTGCTCACCATCGGACTCACCGTGCTGGTGGGGTCCTTCGACGGCGACGTCCTGCAGCCACTGGTCATGGGCAAGGCTGTCAGCCTCAACCCCCTGGCCATCATCATCCTCATCGCCATGGGATCGATCCTGCTCGGCATCATCGGTGCTCTCGTCGCGGTGCCGATCGGTGCAGCCGTCTACCGCGTGCTCAAGTACCTCACCAATCGAGACCCAGAACACCCACTACCGGGCCACGATCCACCCGATCCTGACCCGCCTGCGCCAGC
>JBMOIL010000117.1:0-7878 GCA_049317345.1 Candidatus Nanopelagicales bacterium | reverse complement strand
ACGCGCTGCGTGCTCGCCTTCCTCCTCGATTCCTACGACGAGGACGAGGCGCCCAATGCCAAGGGTGGCGTCGACAAGCGCACGGTCCTGCGCCTGGACCCGCGGCTTGCGCCGGTCAAGGCAGCAGTGCTCCCGCTGTCGCGCAATGAGCAGCTCTCACCCAAGGCCCGCGATCTGGCCGCGCAACTGCGCAAGCGCTGGAACATCGAGTTCGACGACGCGGGTGCGATCGGGCGGCGCTATCGCCGACAGGATGAGATCGGTACGCCGTTCTGCATCACCGTCGACTTCGACACCCTCGATGACGATGCGGTCACCGTGCGCGAGCGCGACTCCATGGAGCAGGAGCGCATCCCGCTCGCGGCTCTCGAGGGCTGGCTGAGCGAGCGCCTCCCGGCCTGCTGAGTTTCGTCCACCTGATCACCCCTTGACCGGGTGTGGCCCACGGCGTAGATTGCATGTTCCAGCAGCACTGCATTTCTATTCAATAGATGTCGCCGAATTGCCTCACGTGGGATGGTGAGTTGAGGGAGGGACCGCACCCGTGATCGTCGCCCTGGATGCCGGCACCTCTTCCGCCAAGGCCCTGGTCTGCGAAGCCAGGACCGGCTCCGTGCTGGCTCGCGCGTCCGTCCCGGTCTCACTCGACGTACGCGGCCCGGGCGAGGTGGAGCAAGACGCCGAGGAGATCCTCCAGGCGCTCCTGTCCGCTGCACGTCACGCGCTGTCCGGCCTGCCTGACTGCGCCGTGGAGGCCGTCGCCCTGACGAATCAGCGCGAGTCCGTGGTGGCATGGCAGCGGTCGACCGGGAAGCCGATCGGTCCAATGCTGAGCTGGCAGGACTCGCGCACCGCCGAGGCGGTGGCTTTGTGGGACGACTCCTCCCGCGCCCAGGTGAAGGCACTGACGGGTCTGACGCTGGATGCGATGTATTCGGCGCCCAAGATGCGGTGGCTCCTCGATCACGTCGGCCGAGACGACGTCATGGTCGGCACCCTGGAGTCGTGGATCATCGCCCGACTCGCGGGTGAGGCTGTCACTGAGGCTGGCAACGCCTCTCGCACCATGCTTCTGTCCCTGCAGACGGGAGACTGGGACGACGGCCTACTCGAAGCATTCGGCGTCTCGCGTGACGTGCTTCCGGAGGTGCGTCATTCGAATGCGGACTTCGGGTGCATCAGTGCGGAAGGGCAGTCCCTCGCTGGTGTTCCCATCGTCGCGGTGCTCGCTGATTCGCACGCGTCCCTCTTCGCCCATCACTCCGGCGCTGTCGGAGTGGCGAAGGCGACTCTCGGCACGGGCACATCCGTGATGGCTGCACTCGCCGAGCTCGGCACCCCGTCCGAGGGCGTCGACACAACCCTCGCCTGGTGGCTCGACCAGCCCACCTACGCCCTCGAGGGCAATATCCTGGCGACGGGCCAGGCAATCGACTGGGTGGCCGGTCTCCTCGAGCCCGGTTCGACGCGACCGGGCGGCGTCGTGGTGGCAGAAGCCGCCGGGTCGGTTGACGGATCACACGGTGTGACGCTCGTGCCGGCATTCACGGGTCTGGGGGCGCCGCACTGGGATCGGGGTGCGGTCGCGCTCCTCAGTGGCATGACGGCGGCGACTTCCGCCGGGCACGTGGCTCGCGCAGCACTCGAGTCCGTGGCACATCAGGTGGCGGACGTCATCGAGTCGATGGTGGCGGTCGGTGCCATCGACCTCCACGAGCTCCGGGTCGACGGCGGTGGATCATCATCCGACCTGCTGCTGCAGTCGCAGGCCGATCTGCTCGGCGTACCCGTCGTCCGTGTCCGTGAGCCCGAGCTCTCGGCGATGGGCGTGGCTCGCCTGGCGTCCATCCGACTGGGTCACGACCCTGGTTCGATCGACGGCGACACTTCGGTCGCCCCCGGATGGCCGGCAGACCGTCGCGAACGAGAGCGAAACGCATGGAAGCGCGAGGTAGATCGCGCCCGAATGAGAATCGAGGAGAGATGACCGAGTACCCCGCTTTCGGCGCAGGTTTGTGGCACTTTGCGAGCTACGTCGATCGATATGCGACGGACGGATATGCCCCTGCTGTCTCGACGCTCGAGATGATCGATCGGGCTGCCGAGGTCGAAGGTCTGTCTGCCGTGGATGTGCCCTATCCCTTCACGCCTGGCGTCACGCTCGAGCAGGTGCAGAAGGCGTTGGACGAGCACAACCTTTCGGTCACGGGCGTGACTCCAGAGATCTACCTCAGGAAGTTCGGTAAGGGCGCCTTCACCAATCCCGATCCGGGTGTGCGTCGCGAGGCGCTCGCCTTGATGAACGACGCCGCCGGCATCGTGCGGGCACTCAACGGCCAGTACCTGAAGATCTGGCCGGGACAGGACGGTTGGGACTACCCCTTCCAGGTCAACCACCACGATCTGTGGGCGCTGGCCGTCGACGGTATGCGCGAGCTGGCAGCCGCCAACTCCGATCTGCGTATCGCGATCGAATACAAGCCGCGTGAGCCGCGCGTGAAGATGACCTGGGACTCCGCCGCGCGGTCGATCCTCGGGATCCAGCAGATCGGTCTGGACAACGTCGGGGTGCTGCTCGACTTCGGTCACTCCCTCTACGGCGGTGAATCCCCGGCGGATGCCGCTCAACTCCTCATCGACCACGGCGTCCTCTATGGGATGGATGTCAACGACAACCTCCGCGGATGGGATGACGACCTTGTCGTCGGGACGGTCCACCTCACCGAGATCTTCGAGTTCTTCTACACGCTGCGCATCAACAATTGGGAGGGTGTGTGGCAGCTCGATCAGTTCCCCTTCCGGGAGGACACGGTCGAGGCAGCGCGTCTGTCCATCGAGACCCTGAAGGCGATTTACCGCGCCCTTGATGACCTGGATATGCCGGCGCTGCGCGACGCACAGGCGCGCCAGGACGCGCTGGCAGCGCAGCGAATCGTGCAGCGTGCACTGCTGTCGAGCATGGCGGGCCAGTGAGCGCTACCGCGACGCCTGCGGAGCTCGCGGAGGCGGCCCGGAGGGTGAGGCTTCGGGACCTGAGCATGGTCACCGGAGCCGGCATGGGCCACATCGGGGGAGAGTTCTCCGTCACCGACGTGCTTGTCACGCTCTACCTCGGCGTCCTCGACCAGGGGCCTGAGGGACCGCGTGACCGAGTGATCCTGTCCAAGGGCCACGCTGCTGCAGCGCTCTACGCCACATTTGCCGAAGCTGGCCTGCTGCCCGAGGAGCAGTTGGCGACCTTCGTCCAGCCCGATAGCGCTCTCAACGGACACCCGGCGCGCACAAAGCTGCAGTGGGTCGAGGCGAGCACCGGGCCCCTGGGTCATGGCTTGCCCATCGGCGTGGGCATGGCCATCGCGGCGCACCTCGACGGATCCGATGTCCGCACCTATGTCGTCGCCGGCGACGGCGAGATGCAGGAGGGCTCCAACTGGGAAGCGCTCATGATTGCCGCGCACCGTGGTCTCGATCGACTCGCCCTCATCATCGACCGCAACGGTCTGCAGCAGGGTGCGCCGGTCGCTGAGACGAGCGACCTCGAGCCCCTGGCCGACAAACTGCGGGCGTTCGGCTGGGCTGTGCGCGAAGTCGACGGTCATGACCACGGCGCCTTGCAGGAAGCACTGCAGAGCATCCCGTGGGAGCCGGGTCGACCCTCGGCCGTCATCGCCAGGACGCACAAGGGCCATCCGGTGTCCTTCATGTCCGACGTGGCTGCGTGGCATCACCGCGTCCCCACTGCGGACGAAGCCGCCCTCGCGCGCGCGGAGGTGGAGGCATCGTGACCCTGCACGACTGCCGCGACGCCTTCGCAGACACGCTGTGTGCGCTCGCCGAGCAGGACGAGCGCATCGTGGCCGTCGTCAACGACTCGGTCGGCTCGAGCAAGCTCGGGGGATTCCAGAAGTCCTTCCCCGAGCGACTCATCAATGTGGGCATCGCGGAGCAGGCGATGGTGGGTGTCGCTGCTGGCTTGGCGGCTGGTGGGCGGATCCCCTTCGTCTCGGCCGCGTCCTGCTTCCTCACGGCGCGCGCGATGGAGCAGATCAAGGTGGACATCGCCTACTCCCAGCACCACGTCGTGCTGTGCGGTCAGAGTCCGGGAGTGGCCTACGGCGAACTCGGGCCCACACATCACTCGCCGGAGGACCTCGCGTGGCTTCGGGCCATTCCGGGAATGACCGTGCTGGTGCCCGCCGACGCTGCCGAGACAGCGGCGGCCGTGCGCTGGGCGGCCGCACATGACGGCCCGGTCTTCCTGCGCGTCAGCCGCATGGGCGTCCCGGAGATCTTCCCCTCGGACTTCGACTTCCAGCCGGGGGTCGCCACGACCCTGCGCGAGGGAGGTGACGTGGCCATCGTGTGCATGGGCACGACCGTTGCCCCCTCACTCGACGCGGCGCAGATGCTTGCGGTCGAGGGCATCGAGGCCACCGTCTTGTCGATGGGATCACTCGCCCCTCTCGATCGTGGAGCGATCGTGGCAGCGGCGCGGCACACGGGTGGTTTGGTCACCGTGGAGGAGGCGCACGTGGCCGGGCTGGGCGGTGCCGTGGCCGAAGTGGTCGTCGAGGAATGCCCCGTTCCGGTGCGACGCCTGGGCTTCCGCGACTTCGCGCGCACGGGGTCGACGTCCTGGTTGATGCAGCAGGCGGGGCTGGAGCCGGTCGCCATCGCATCAGCCGCGCGCGAAGTGGCGGGACTTCGGACATGACGACCGAGGCGCAGTGGGGGTCCGCCCAGTTGATGACCAAGGTGGCGCTGCTCTATCACGAGGGCGGCATGCGCCAGTCGCAGATCGCAGAGCGCCTGCACCTGTCGCAGCCCACCGTGTCGCGGCTCCTCTCGCGGGCTCGAGCCGCAGGAATCGTGCGCACGAGTGTCGTCCCTCCCGCGGGCATCCACAGCGAGCTCGAGGACGCGCTGCAGCAAGCCTTCGGTCTCCTGGATGCCGTTGTCGTCGATGATGCCCCCGCCGGCAGGGATCCGGATGCAGACCTCGGCGCTCGTGCGTCGGCGTATCTGCAGGCGACCCTCTCGGGCGTCCCGATCCTCGGTATCTCCTCCTGGTCGGCGACCCTCCTCGGCGCAGCATCGGCCCTGGCACCTGCCGCCTCCGATGCGCGGCGTGCGGGTGCGACCGGCCAGGTCGTGCAACTGCTGGGGGGGCACGGGGATCCGCGCGTGCAGGCCGAGGCAGCAAGGCTGCTCACTCTCCTAGCCGATGCCATGGGCGCACGCCCCGTGGCGCTACCTGCACCGGGTGCCCTGGCCTCCCGGGCAGCGCGCGATGCGCTGATCGCCGACCCGGCCCTCGCGCCCGTGGTGGCGCTGTGGTCCGAGGCTTCGGCCGCCCTCGTGGGCATCGGTTCCATCGCCCCGTCGCCGCTGCTCCGAGAGAGCGGCAATGCGTGGGGGCTCGAGGATCAGGCGGACCTCAGCGACCGGGGCGCGGTGGGCGACATCTGTCAGAGGTTCATCGATGCGGCCGGAAGCCCTGTGGCAAGCGACCTGGACGAGCGCGTCGTCGGTATCGACCTGGAGACCTTCCGCCGGATCCCTCGGCGCGTGGCGGTCGCCGGTGGCGAGTCGAAGGTCGCCGCTATTCGCGCGGCACTGCGCGGCGGGTGGATCAACGTCCTGGTGACGAACCTGTCGTCTGCCCAAGCGCTGGTGGTCTAGGCGAGCTCGATCGCGTCGACGATTTCGAGCCCGAAGCCATCGATGGCATATCGGCGGTCGGGCGATCCGGTGAGTAGGCGCATGCTCGTGACGCCGAGATTGGCCAGTATCTGCGATCCCAGGCCGTAGTCGAGGGGGTCCCCGGTGCCCGATGTCGAGGTGTAGCCGACGATGAGCGACTCCTGCGCTCCCTCCGGCTGGCGCAGGTAGAGCACGACGCCGCGTCCCTCAGCAGCGATTCTTGCCATGGACTCGCGAAGCCGGGCGCCACACCTGCACGCCGTGGAATGAAGCGCATCGCCCGCAACGCACTCCACGTGGACGCGGACGAGGATGTCGCGACCGTCCCCGATGTCGCCCATGACCAGTGCAGCGTGCTCGGAGCCATCGACCAGGCTGCGATAGCCGATGATCGTGAACTCGCCGTACTCGGTGGGTAGCGGTGTCTTGGCCACCTGCTCGATGAGCTGCTCGTTGCGCCCGCGGTGCCGGATGAGATCGGCTATGGACACGAGCAGGAGTCCGTGTGCGTCTGCGAATGCTCGGCACTGCTCGGCATCCATCATCGTGCCGTCGTCATTGACCATCTCGCACAGGGCGCCGGACGGGTGCAATCCGGCGAGGGTGGAGAGGTCGACAGCCGCCTCGGTATGGCCCGGCCGCTGGAGGACCCCGCCGGGGACGGCGCGCAGCGGCATCACGTGCCCCGGTCGGGTGAGGTCCGTTGCCTGCGTTTCGGCGTTGCCCAGAGTCCGGATGGTGATCGCACGGTCGGAAGCGGAGATGCCGGTGGTGATGACATCGCGCGAATCCACGGTGACGGCGTACGCGGTGCCCTTGCGATCCTCGTTGACCATCGTCATGGGGGGCAGATGGAGGCGATCGAGATCGTCGCCGGTCATGCCCACGCAGATGTATCCGCTCGTGTACCGGATCATGAATGCAGTCAGGTCGGCCGTGGCCTTCTCTGCGGCGAAGATGAGGTCGCCTTCGTTTTCACGGCCCTCGTCATCGACCACGATCACGGCGCACCCATCGGCGATGGCCTTGATGGCCTCGTCGATGGGATCCATGCGCACGGCATCGTGCTCGGACACTGGTCTCCTCGTGGGTGAAGGGCGAGCCGAAGTCTAGCGAGGAGGTGCCGCGCGCCAGCCCGTGGAGCATCCCGGTGACAATGGTGTGCATGAGCCCTCTCGTCGCCGGTGGACTCCTGGTGGATCCTCCGGTGGTCCTCGCTCCGATGGCGGGCATCACCAATCGGGCGTTTCGTCGGCTGTGCCGTGAGCAGGGCGCAGGTCTCTACGTCAGCGAGATGGTGACCTCACGTGCCCTGATCGAGCGTCACGAGGCCACACTCGACATGGTGCGCTTCGACGACGATGAGTCACCACGCTCCGTCCAGCTCTACGGCGTCGATCCCGTCGTCGTCGGCGAAGCGGTGCGCATGGTGGTCGATGAGGACCTCGCCGACCACGTGGACCTGAACTTCGGCTGCCCGGTGCCCAAGGTCACGCGCAAGGGGGGCGGGAGCGCCCTGCCCTGGAAGCGCGACCTCTTCACCGACATCGTGGGTTCTGCCGTTGCAGCTGCGGGGGATCGCGTCCCGGTGACGGTGAAGATGCGCAAGGGGATCGATGAGGATCACCTCACTTACTTGGACGCGGGACGTATTGCTCGTGACGCGGGTGTCGCGTGGGTGGCACTGCATGGCCGCACCGCCGCCCAGATGTACGGCGGGACGGCCGACTGGTCCGCTATCTCTCGGCTTGTCGAGGAGCTCGATGGCTTCCCTGTGCTCGGCAACGGCGACATCTTCAGTGCGGCTGACGCGCTCGCGATGATGGAGCAGACGGGTTGCGCGGGCGTGGTCGTGGGTCGTGGATGCCTCGGTCGGCCATGGCTCTTCGGCCAGCTCGCCGCGGCGTTCGCGGGCCAATCCATCCCGGGAGACCCTGACCTGCCTGTGGTGATGATGACCTTCCGCCGACATGCCGAACTCCTCATCGAGGCGTTCGGTGAATACACGGGATCGCGTGAGATCCGCAAGCACGTGGCCTGGTACTTCAAGGGCTACTCGGTCAAGCGACAGGTGCGACTGGGCCTGGCCAACGTGGGCTCCCTGGCTGAGGTCGATGACTGGCTCTCGCAGATCGACCCCCATCAGCCTCCCGACGAGGCCGTCATGGCCGCCCC
>JBMOIL010000116.1:0-7921 GCA_049317345.1 Candidatus Nanopelagicales bacterium | reverse complement strand
CGACCCCGCCCGACGCACATCGGGAGGCCCCCGGCGCATCGACGGCGGTCGCAGCAGAGCGACGACGGACCCGGCCGAGTGGTCGCCCCCGTGGCCGTGGGTTCTCTCACTCTCCGAGCGCATGCCGGTCGTCGCCAAGGTCGCACCCGGATTCGACGCCCGCCGCGCACCATCCGGCGCTGATGTCGAATGGATCGATCACGACGGCGAGACAGTCGAAGCCAGCGTGTGGATGGGATCTCTCGGACGCGCGATGAGGCGAGCCACTGCCCTGACGGCAGATCGAGCCGAGTCCCTCGAGGCACCGCGCGCGGAACCCGCGGAAGTGGGGCCCACGACCGATCAGTCGAAGCGCTTCCTGGTCGAGCCAAGCCCGGCCATCGCCCGAGCGACCCTTCTCGCCGACCTGGCCGTGCGCCTCGGGGCCGATCGGCTCGACGGGGGTGGCTGGCTCACAGCCGATGCGACTCCAGCGACCCTTCTCGCCCGCACGTGGCGCATCGCAGAGGAGGTGCCCCACGGCGCTCGCGAGTTGCGCACCTGGCTGCGCGGTCGGGGATCTGTCACGTGGAAGACCGCGGACGCCCGGGTCTCCGCCACGACGTGGGATAGGCGCGTCGGTCACCGCAGCGGAGACGGCCCCGCGATCACGATCGTGATCACCGGCCAGGGCCGCGCCTTCGCGGTCGATCGGGTGCAGGATTGGCCGCACCAGGACGGCTAGTCACGCAGCGTGCGAGCGATTCCCGACACGGCCTCGGGCCCTACCCCGCAGCACCCACCGATCAGCACGACGCCGGGCACCCGACGCCACTGTGAGACGAGATCCTCACCCACATCGGTCCCTGCACCCGACCATCCAGCGGTCGGCGACCATGCGCGTCCGGAGTTGGGGTACGCCACTACGGCCGGAGCACCCGCGTCGCTGAGTCGCAAGAGCAGGGACTCCACGTGTTCAGGGGCGGTGCAGTTGACCCCCACGGCACGAACGGATGGCGTGCCGGCGACCATCTCGACGAGGTCCTCGATGGGCTGGCCCGCGGACGTTTGCGCACCATCAGAGCAACTCATGCTGAGCCAGGCGGGCAGGTCGGAGAAGTCGGCGAGCACCTCGACGAGCGCACGGACCTCGTCGAGGTCGGGAATCGTCTCGATCGCGAGCAGGTCCGGTCCCGAGTCCGCGATGACCCGCAGTCGCTCGCCATGGAAGTCGACCAACTTCGCATGACTTACGCCGTAGCGGCCGCGATACTCGCTGCCGTCGTGCAGGATCGCGCCGTAGGGACCGACGCTCGCCGCGACGAGCGCCTCGCGGTCTGCCACTGCTTCCCGGGCGACCTCCACCGCCGTGCGCAGGGCAGCGTCGGCCTGCGGCGATGTACGGCCCGCGTCGATGAAGCCTTCGCGTGACACCTGGTAGCTCGCCGTCACGACGACGCGTGCTCCCGCGTCAAGGTAGGCCTGGTGCACGGCACGAATTTCGCCGGGATCATCCGCGAGTATGCGCGCAGACCACAGGGCATCGCCGAGGTCGTGGCCCCTGTGCTCGAGCTCGGTGGCTAGGCCGCCGTCGATGGGCAGCACGCCGTCACCAAAGGCGTCATCGACGGTGATCAGATGTAGTCCTCGAGTGCCGCGGGAGTGAGCCCCTGGGCCTTACCCAGTTCGAGAATCTTCTCGAGGCCGACGTCGAGTCCCTCGACCCAGTGCAGGAGCACGATGTCGCCGGCCTTGATGGGGGGCTCCCAATACTCGACCTTGTTGTCGTCGCTCACGACGACGTTCCACAGCACGATGCGATTGATGCCGCACTGCTCGGCGTACTTCAGCACATCGGGGTCGTCGGGGCCAGCGCCATACGGTGGGCGGAGCATCCATGGCCGGTAGCCGAACTGCTCCTCGAATCGATCCTGCGTCTCGCAGATCTCCCACTCAACATCGGTCTTGGGATCGTCGAGTGCACCGTGGACCATGGTGTGGTTCTGCACGGAGCCGCCGTACGCCGTCGCAGCCTCGAAGTACTCCGTCTTGTCGCGCACGGCGTACTCCGTGAGGAATGCCGTGACGGGAATCTGATAGCGGTCGATGACCTCGCGCACGGCGGGTGAGTCGACGAGCCCATCGTCGATCGTGATGAAGAACACCGGGTCGTCGGTCTCCACCCAATTGAGGACTTCCAGGTCACTACTGGCGAGATTGACGTCGCTAAGCCCCGACTGCCCTTCGGCCAGGGTCTCGCTTCCCATCTGGAGAGAGTCGTCGAGGGCCGCGATGTAGGAGTCGTCGCTGGGGATGGGGAGCGGGGCCGAGGAACTCGACGCCGTGGAGCCCGAGGGATCGACCGGAGCGGTCTGAGAAGGCTCGGTAGCCGAGGCCGACTCCGGAGAGCCAGACAGCGAGCCGACGACGAAGCCGCTGACCCCGGCGGCGACAAAGGCCAGGGCGATCACAAGACCTGGGAGGAGCCCCGAGGCGCGTCTCGCATCGCTCACCCCTTGACGATACCCGCGCCTGACCCCGGAAGCCCGCCGCGCGCCGCCGCGACAACAATCTCGTGGACGGGAAGCGAGGAGTCGGCGCCGATTCCTGGAGCCGAGGGCGCACGCCCCCTCTCCACCAGCGCAGCACCCAGGGCGGCGACCATCGCACCGTTGTCGGTGCACAGGCTCGGCGGCGGGATGCGCACGTCGAGGTGATCGGCCCGCTGTCCGAGCATGGCCCGCAGACGGGAGTTGGCTGCGACCCCACCGCCCACGACGAGCGTGCCGATGCCGCTGTCCTCACAGGCCCTCAGCGCCTTGGTGACAAGGACATCGGCGACCGCCTCCTGGAAGGCAGCTGCGACGTCGGCCGTGCGGATCTCAGCACCGGCCCCCTCTTGCGCCCTGAGCCACCTCACGACCGCGGTCTTGAGGCCCGAGAAGCTGAAATCGAGACGGTGCTCCGCGTCATCGCGTGGTGAGGTGAGCCCGCGTGGGAAGTCGATGGACGACGGATCGCCCTCCTGAGCTACTCGATCGATATGCGGTCCGCCCGGGAAGGGCAGACCGAGGAGCCGCGCCACCTTGTCGAACGCCTCCCCGGCCGCATCGTCGAGCGTGGCACCGAGAGGCGTCACGTCGAGAGTGACGTCATCGACTCGCAGGAGCGATGTGTGACCGCCCGAGACCAGAAGCGCGATGGCAGGCTCGGGGATGTCGCCGTGGACGAGTCGATCCACCGCGACGTGAGCAGCCAGGTGATTGACGCCGTAGATCGGACGGTCAAGGGCAACCGCGAGGCCCTCCGCTGCACTCACCCCGACAAGAAGAGCGCCGACAAGACCCGGGCCCGAGGTCACCGCGATGGCATCGACATCACGCAGCGAGACGCCTGCCTCGGTCGTCGCACGATCAAGTGTGGCGTCGAAGGCCTCCAGGTGCGCCCGGCTGGCGACCTCCGGCACGACGCCGCCGAACCGCGCCTGCTCATCGACGCTCGATGCGACGGCATCGGAGAGCAGTGTGCGCCCGCGCACCAGGGCGATACCGGTCTCATCGCAGGACGTCTCGATGCCCAAGACCAGGGGTTCGTGACTCATGGACGCCTCCTCCGCATGATGAGGGCGTCCTGACCCGGGCCGTAGTACGACGACCGGCGCGAGATCACCTCGAACCCCGCTGACTCGTACAGAGTGACCGCCGGTGCGCTGTCGGCATTCACCTCGAGTAGGACCTCCGAGCAGCCGTTCCCCTCTGCCACGCGCAGTAATCGATCGAGCAGATCGCGTCCAATGCCGCGGCCGCGACAATCCGGATCGACGGCGATCGTCTGGATATCCGCTGTGGGTGGGCGCACCATCACGCCGGCATAGGCCACCAACTGACCCGAGATTTCCGCGACAAAGTAGGTGCGGTCGTCCTGAGCCAGCTCTGACCAGAACTGCGCGGGCGACCAAGCGGTGGCCGGGAAGACCGACTGCTCGATGGAGATGACGTCGGGGATATCCCACCAGCGCATGGGCCGGGCGTCGTTCACTGTCATGCGGGCACCGCATCGGGTCGTCGCAGGTAGAGCGGGAGGGCAGGAAGCAGCCACCGATCCTTCGAGGCAAGGTCGGCGAGGAGCGATGCCGTGGGAACGCCGGAACCATCGGCGGCGTCCTCGGGCCACTCGCGATCATCCGGGAGCGACTCACCCGTTGCGATGCGCTCCTGCACAAGCACGGCAAGGTCCGAGGCGGAAGGACGGGCGACCACATCGACGCCCTCGACATCACCGACGACGAGGCCGCGGCGCGGATAGCCGGGGTCGGGCTGGATGAGCGGCCCCTCGATCCGCCTGCGCGATCCGTCGTACGCCGCCCATGCCACCTCCACGCGTCGCGAGCGCGTCACGACGGTGAAGGGTCCCTCGTGCTGTCGCGCCCGGGCGATGACGTCAAGGCTCATGGCCCCGACGACCGGAATCCCCCGGGCGTGCGCGGCCGCCCGCGCGAAGGCCACTCCCACGCGTAGCCCGGTGAAGGGGCCCGGGCCCACGCCCACGGCGAGGAGATCCAGATCGGCGGGCGTAGCGCCTGATGAGGCGAGCACGTCACGCACGAGCCGAGGCAGCACCTCTGCGTGCCGACGCGCATCGAGGTGCGAGGACTCCGCGAGCACGTCGCCGCCTGAGGCCACGAGCGCGACGGTCGTGAGCGCTGTTGACGTATCCAGGGCGAGGACGAGCACGGGGACACCCTAGGGCTGTCAACGCCCCGATGCGGCCAGCCTCATCGTCGTCGCTCGATCACAACGCATCCGGATTGACGAGAGCTGCAAGGGAATCGTCATCCCAGCGAAAGCCATGGCCGGTGACGGTCGCCTCCCGTCCGTCCCCGGCGGGGACGAGTGCGATGTGCAGATGGCTGTCGGCGAGATGCTCAACTCGGCCGGCACCCCACTCCACCACCGTCACCGCCCCGGCCAGATCGAGGTCGAGGTCGTCGATCTCCGACGCTGTGCCGAGCCGATACGCATCCACGTGGAGCAGGGCGACACCCCGGTCGCCCGCAGGGTGAAGGCGTGCGATGACAAACGTGGGACTGGTGACCACGCCGCGCACCCCCAAACCCTCTCCGACCCCGCGCGTGAGCGTGGTCTTGCCGGCTCCGAGGTCGCCCGTGAGCACGATGAGATCACCCGGCCTCACGTGATCGGCAAGCCAGCGGCCCCAGGACAGCGTGGTCGCACCATCGGCGAGATGGATGCGGTGATCCGCCATCAGCCCACGCGCTCGACGAGCGCTCGCAGATGCTTGTTGACATCGTCGACGGCCTCGAGGGTGAGCATGTGGCCGACTCCCGGGAGGATGACCAGCTCAGCCGACGGCGTATGGCGCACGATCTCGTAGCTGTGGCCTACGGGAGTCAGCAGATCCGAGTCACCGACCATGACGAGCAGGTCGCAGCGATCCAACACGTGCAGGGCGTGGACCTTGTCATGCCCCTGCAGCGCAGGGAGGAGGTCGGCCAGCACCTCGAAGGAGGTCCCGTTGATGAGATCCGCAACGATCCGCGTGCCATCCGGCGGCACCGTGGATCCGAAGGCGTAGGCACGCGTGATGAGCAGGCCGAGGTCGCTGGACGACCGCCGAGCACGCTCGATGAGTCCCGACACCGGGCCTTGCGACTCCAGGGCCGCGCCGATGGAGGGCGCAACGCGATGAGCAAGCCGCGCAACCGGGCGCGGCAGTCCCAGATCGACGTCCGCGATGCCACCGGCCGAGGTAGCCAGCAGCGCCACGCCGCGCACGCGATCGCCGAACAGGTCCGGGCGCTGATCGGCCAGAGCCATGATGGTCATGCCACCCATCGAGTGGCCCACGAGGACCACCGGTCCTTCGGGCGCGACCGCATCGAGCACGCATCCGAGATCTGTGCCTAGACGTTCGATCGTGGTGCCAGGCACGCCGCGCTCGGAGCGGCCGTGGCCCCGCTGGTCCCAGAGCACCACGCGGGCGACACCGCGCAGAGCCTCACGCTGGCCAGGCCAGGAGTCCAGGGACAGTCCGTATCCGTGCGAGAAGATCACCGTGGGGGCGTCAGCAGGGACACCCTCGCTGTCCTCGACCACATTCAGGGCGACACCATCGTCGGTGACTACCTCGTGGGTGACTCCTGTCGCCGATTCGATCCCCACGAACTCACGGGTCTGCAGGCGACGAGTGGCCACGCGTTCAGCCAGCGCACCCACGGCCACACCGGCCGCGAGGATGCCGAGCGCAGCGAGGCCCTTGGCGCCCCTGCCCAGATCGGCCATGCTCACCCCTCGACGTAGCGACGCGGCACGCGCGCACCGACACGCGTGACGATCTCGTAGCCGATGGTGTCATCCCACATCGCCCAGTCCACCGCCGTGGGTTCACCCATGTGACCCGGGCCCCACATGATGGCTTCATCTCCCGGCACCACGGCGGCATCTCCCACGTCGACGATGACCTGATCCATCGAGACGCGACCCACGATCGGGCGCTGCTCCCCGGCCACGTGAATCCGCGCCCCCGCAGCGGTGCGCGGCACTCCATCGCCGTAGCCGAGGGGGACCAGCGCCAGAGTCGTCTCCCGGGGTGCGCGCCAGGTGAGGTTGTAGGAGGCGCCATGCCCGGCGGGGACGCGTTTCGTGGCAGCTACTGCCGCGCGCAGGGTCATCACCGGCTGCAGAGGACCCATCGCGATCGTCGGTCCTGGAGCGATGCCGTAGGCCGCGATTCCGAGGCGAACAAGGTCGTAGCGGGTGTCGGGCCGACTGATCGCAGCCCCGCTCGATGCCAGGTGGCGCACCTCTGGCCGCACGCCCATGGCCTCCGCGACGGCGAGCGCGCGCTCGAACGCGGCCACCTGTTCATCTGTCTCTGGTGCGTCGGGGATGTCCGCGCTGGCCAGGTGAGACCAGATGCCGACGATCTCGATGTCGGATGACGCGGCGGCAGCGGCAAGCAGGTCCGGCCACAGGTCGGGGGTGCACCCACCCCGCCCGAGCCCGGTATCGACCTTGAGATGCACGCGCGCCCGTCGCCCGCAGGCGGCCGCCCCTGCAGCCACATCGCGGAGCATGCCCAGGCTGCCCACGCTCAGGTCGACATCGCTGGCAATGCACGCCGCTAGGTCTTCGTCATCCGGCGCGTAGAGCCAGGCGAGGATGCGACCGGTGTCTCCTGCCGCGCGCAGGTGCAGGGCTTCTGAGGGCAAGGCCACACCGAGCCAGGTGATCCCGGCCGCGCGGGCGGTGCGGGCGACCTCCGCAGCGCCGTGTCCGTAGGCATCGGCCTTGACCACGATCATGCGCGCGACTTCGGATCCCCCACACGCGGGTCCCGAGAGGTAGTCGAGATTGGAGCGCAATGCCCCCAGGTCGATCACAGCCTCAGCGCGCACCCTCATGTCAGGCCTCTCCACCGCGACGCACCAGGGCGATGGCATCGGGGAGCGCGTTGATGATGTCCGGAGCGGTCACCGGTCGCCCGCCGCGCGCTGCCAGTCTTCCCGCGAGCCCGTGCAGGCCGACCGCGGCCGCTGCGACTCTGGCCGCCGCGTCGTCGTCCATCTCGCCGCGGGCAGCCGCCCCGGCCAGTAGCGCACCCATGAAGCCGCTGAGCACATCGCCGCTCCCCGCGGTCCCCAGGTCCGGCGTCCCCCAGGTGTCGACGAACACCACCCCACTGGGTGACGCGATCACGGTGCCCGGCCCCTTGAGCACGACGACGACCCCGAGCTCTCGCGCCGCCTGCCGGGCACTGCCGAGACGATCCTCCGCTGCACCCTCCCCGAGGGAGTAGCCGAGGGCCGCGAACTCACCCTCATGGGGCGTGAGCACAGTGGGGCAGCGCCTTGCCGCGAGTTCGGCCCTTGATTCGCCTTCGCCGAGTATGCGCAGGGCATCGGCGTCGACCACGACCGGTG
>JBMOIL010000115.1:0-7974 GCA_049317345.1 Candidatus Nanopelagicales bacterium | reverse complement strand
CCCATCTCCGGGTGAGGACGCAGGGGAAGGCGAACCTCACGAAGGAGGCCACGGCATGTCCACGATGCCACCATCGCGGTCGGCGACGCATCCGTCGATGCTCCCGCCCACGCTCCCGACGTATGGCCGCGCGCGCGGCGTCGTCTTCCTGCACGCCGTGCCCCGTGCACTATGCCCCCACGTCGAGTGGGCGCTGAGCGCCATCGTCGACACTGAGATCCGGCTCGACTGGCAGCCTCAGCCCGTCTCACCGCCGCTGCTGCGCGCGGAGCTCCCATGGGCCGGTCGCCCCGGCCTGGGCTCGCGCTTCATGAGCGCACTCAAGGGATTCCCCGACCTCATCGCCGAGGTGACCGAGGACCCGTCACCGGGCCGCGAGGGGGAGCGGTACGCGCTCACTCCGACGCTCGGCCTGCACCGCGCGATCATCGGCGTACACGGCGACATCCTGGTGTCCGAGGACCGCCTGCGTGCCGCGGTTGTGGGAGCGGAATCAACGGGCGCTCAACTCAAGGACGGCATCGCCTATCTCCTGGGCACGGCGTGGGACGCCGAACTCGAGCCCTATCGCGCGGCAGGGGAGGACACCCCCGTACGCGTACTCCACCACGTGGTCTGACCGCTTCGGCTAGCCTCTGGCCATGCCAAAGCGCCGCTCTAAGGTCCTTGTCGTTCTTGTGGGGGCGATGCTCCTCTCTGCGTGCGGGGGCACTGCGGCCACCGACGAAAGCCCATCGGCCAGCCCCGCGGCAACCGCGGAAAGTTTGGCGGCAACGTCGGAAACCCCATCGGCCAGCGTCGAAAGCCCTACCGCGAACGCGGTTTCTGATGCCTTCGCGAACCCCGAGGAAGCCCTAGCGAATCCGGATGCGAGCGCTGAGGATCTCATGGATGCGTGGTTCGGGCTGCTGGCGCTTGCGGCGCCCGATGGCGGCAAGGTCGCGACATCATCTGAGGAGGTGGCGGCCGGGATGAAGGTCATGCGGACCTATCTCGATCCCGCCTTCACTTTGGTGCGAGCAACGGGCCAGCGATACACGGCGGACAACTACGTGCCTTTGAACATCCGCGACTATGAGCTGTCGGACTTCGTCGTGACTGAGCCGCGCGAGGACATTCGTGTCATTCGCTTCTTCGTCACCCAGGCCGGTGCGACGTCGCCGGATGCGGGCGTGGCCATGTCGGAGGAGAAGGCTCCGCGCATTGTCGTGCTGCGCTGGGACGAGGAGCTGGGCCATTGGGTGATGGTGAGTTACGCCAATTTCAACAAGGCGATCGCAGCAATCTGCGAGCAGGACCCCATTGTCGTCAGGGGCGAGACACCCAACACGAGCGCGGAAGACCTGGCCCTAGGCATGTCGCTCGTGGAGTGGGAGGCCGCCAACGCAACGGGGAAACCGACAGATGAGGTCGGGCAGTCCCCCGCCGCTCAGGTGCAGTTCGCTGACGGGCAGGGATGGCCGACAACCGACGAGGCGACGATCGACGACTGGACGCCCGCCAAGTCATACGACTTCGACAACGTCGGGGTCGCGCGTAACGGTGATGTCGTCGTCGTCTCCTACGACGTTGTGGTGGACGGTGTCGTCATTGAGGGGGAGGAGTTCCGGGACACGGCAACACCGCGTCTGGTCACGTACCTACGTGATTCCGATGGCAAGTGGCAGAGAATCTCGATGGGCAGTTTCAATGTGCCCGAGGGTGTGCCCGCGGACGTCGAATGCGTGTCAGTGGCACCGTGACAGGCACGCAGCGCGGGACTGACCCTCATGGTGAGGCACGGTGAGGGCGTTGCTGCGGGTGAGCGAGTCGACTAGGCGAGCGCATCGCGCATCGCGGCGATGTGCGCAGGAGTCGAACCGCAGCATGCACCGATGACCGTGAAGCCGAGGTCGCGCATCTCGACGGCGTAGCCGGCCATCTCCTCGGGCGTGCCATCGAAGACGAAGGTGTCGCCCTGAAGCTTGGGGAGCCCGGCATTGGACTGCACCATCAGGCGCACCCGACCGGCGCCAGCCTCAGCAAGCTGAGCCGCGATGATGCGCATCTCATCGAGTCCGCGACCGCAGTTGGCGCCGACGACGTCGACGCCCATGTCGGAGATCGCCTGCACGGCCATGGCGGGGGAGACACCCATCATCGTGCGGAGGTTGGTGTCGAAACTCAGCGTGGCGAAGACGGGCAGACCCGGTGCCTCCTTGCGGGCTGCCGTCACGGCGGCCTCGACCTCGGATAGGTCGCTCATCGTCTCGATGAGGATGCCGTCTACGCCGCCGGCGACGAGCCCGCGTACCTGCTCCGCGAAGAGCTCCGCCGCGGAATCGATAGTGAGGTCACCCATCGGCTCCATGAGTTCGCCCGAGGGGCCGATGTCGCCGAGCACGAAGGTGCCGGGGTGGCGATCGGCCACGCTGCGCGCCAGCGCGGCGGCCGCCTGGTTGAGCTCTTCGACGCGGTCCTCGAGTCCGTGCATCTGCAGTCGCGCGCGCGTGCCGCCGAAGGTGTTGGTCGTCAGCAGTCGTGAGCCCGAGGAGGCGTAGCCCTCAAGCACACCCTCGACGATGTCGACTCGCTCGACGTTCCACAACTCGGGAGCTCCACCCTCGTCGTTGCCGAGGTCCTGCAGCATCGTGCCCATGGCACCGTCGCCGAGCAGGGGGCCGTCATCAAGGGCATCGAGGAGTGCGCTCATGGCGGTATCTCATCACAACCACCGCTGCGACGGCGATTCCCTACAGCGGGATGTTGCCGTGTGCGCCACGCACGCCGGGTGTGTCGAGGAGCGCGCGCGCGACCGTGGTGCGGGTCCGATCCGGCTCAAGCACCTCATCCACCACACCCATCTCAATGGCACGGGTGAGACCGCCGGAGATGATGTCGTGCTCGGCGGCCAGCTCAAGTTCGAGCTGTGCGCGGGCCTCCTCGTCGGTGGCCTCGGCGAGGCGGCGGCGGTGGAGCACGCGCACCGCAGCGACCGAGCCCATGACCGCCACCTCGGCGCCGGGCCAGGCATAGACGCGGGTGGCGCCGAGTGAGGCGGAGTTCATGGCCACGAAGGCGCCGCCGTAGGCCTTGCGGGTGACGACCGTGACACGCGGGACCACGCATTCGGCGAAGGCGTGGAGGAGCTTGGCACCGCGGCGTACGACGCCGTCCCACTCCTGGCCCACGCCCGGGAGATAGCCCGGCACGTCGACGAGTACGACGAGGGGCACGGCAAAGGCATCGCACATGCGCACGAAGCGCGCCGCCTTCTCTGCGCTGGTGGAGTCCAGGCACCCACCGAGGCGGAGCGGATTGTTGGCAACGACGCCCACGGTGCGTCCGCCGAGTCGACCGAGGGCGACGACGACATTGGGAGCCCAGCGCGCGTGCAGCTCGACGATGGAGCCCTCGTCGAGGAAGCGCTCGACTAGCGGATGCACGTCGTAGGCGCGCTTCGATGATTCGGGCAGCAGGTCGCCCAGGTCGGGATCGTCGATCGCGGTCATGTCGAGTGATCCCTGGCGCCCGAGGAGATGGGCGAGGCGGCGACCTTCCTCGAGGGCTTCGGCCTCCGTCTCCGAGACCAGATGCACCACGCCACTGCGGCGCCCGTGCGGGTCGGGCCCGCCCAGGCGCTCCATGTCGACCTGCTCGCCCGTGACAGAGCGGATGACCTCTGGGCCCGTCACGAAGATCCGACCCTCGGGGCCGAGGATGACGATGTCGGTGAGAGCCGGGCCGTACGCCGCTCCGCCCGCGGCCGGGCCGAGCACGATGGAGATCTGCGGCACCTTGCCCGAGATGCGCGTCATCGCGGCAAACACGCGGCCGACGCCGTCGAGGCTCGCAACGCCCTCGCGCAGGCGGGCGCCCCCCGAGTGCCAGATGCCCACGACGGGGCAGGAGTCGGCGAAGGCGCGGTCGTACGCCGTCACGATCGCGCGGCAGCCCTCCTGGCCCATGGCCCCGCCCTGCACGGTCGGGTCGGTGGCGAACGCCACGACCTCGGCGCCGTGGACCGAGCCGACGCCGACGAGGACGCCGCGGTCGTCCTCGGGCGTGATCGCGCGGAAGGTACCCGGGTCGAAGAACGCCTCGAGGCGCACACGCGGTGAGCGCGGATCTGGGGCGTCCGGTGCGTCGGCCATCACACGGTCCGGAAGGCGATGGCGACGTCATGCCCGCCGAAGCCGAAGGAGTTGTTGAGCGCGAGGAGATCGCCAGCGGGGAGCTCGCGAGGGGCCCCGCGAACGACGTCGATGTCGACCTCCGGATCCTGCTCGTGCAGATTGAGTGTCGCCGGCACGAGCCTGTGGTGCAGGGCGAGGACGGTGTAGATCCCCTCGATGGCACCGGCAGCGCCGAGCATGTGCCCCGTCATGGACTTGGTCCCGGTCACGAGCGGCTGGGCGTTACCCATGGCAGAGCGAATCGCGACAGCCTCGGCGACGTCACCCTGGGGAGTGGAGGTCGCGTGGGCGTTGATGTGAGCGACGTCATCCGGCGACGCATCCGCCTGCTCAAGCGCCGCGAGGATGGCCCGCCTCGCACCCTTACCCTCGGGATCGGGCTGGGCGATGTGGTGGGCATCAGCCGTCATGCCCGCACCGACGACGTAGGCGTAGATGCGTGCCCCGCGAGCCTTGGCATGCTCCTCGGACTCGAGCACCAGGACACCGGCACCCTCGCCCATGACGAAGCCGTCGCGCCCGACGTCGTAGGGGCGTGAGGCGCCCTGGGGATCGTCGTTGCGCGTAGAGAGCGCCCGCATGGCAGCGAATCCCGCCATCGTGAGCTGGTGGATCGGCGTCTCGGTGCCGCCTGCGAGCACGACATCGGCGCGACCGTCCACGATCATGCGCGCGGCGACGCCGATCGCTTCGGCACCCGACGCGCAGGCGCTCACCGGCGCGTGGACGCCGGCGGCAGCGTGAAACTCAAGGCCTACCGCGGCCGCAGGCCCACTCGGCATGAGCATCGGCACGGTGTGCGGGGAGATGCGCGAGGGCCCGCGTTCCTTGAGGGTGTCGTAGGCATTGAGCAGGGTGAGGAAACCGCCGATGCCCGAGCCGATGACCGTGCCCATGCGCAGCGGGTCCACCTCGGGGCTGCCGGCATCGGCCCACGCCTCGCGCGCGGCGACGAGGGCCACCTGCTGGGATCTGTCGAGTTTGCGTGCCTCGACGCGATCCAGAGGTGGCTCCTCGGCGAGAACGCCGGCGAAATGGACCGTCATCTCGTCCACCCACGGCTCGGTGAGCGTCTTGATGCCGGAGCGACCTTCGATGAGCGCGGACCAGTTGCTGGCCACGTCACCGCCGAGCGGTGACGTGGCGCCTAGCCCCGTGACGGCGATGCGCATCGGTCAGGCGGTCGACTTCTCGATGTAGGCGACGGCGTCGCCGACGGTGCGGAGGTTCTTGACCTCACTGTCGGGGATCTTCACGCCCCACTTGTCCTCGGCGGCCATGACGACCTCGACCATGGACAGCGAGTCGATGTCCAGATCGTCGATGAAGGACTTGTCAGGCTGGATATCGGCGACCGGGACTCCGGCGACCTCGTTGACGATGACGGCGAGGCCGTCGAGGATCTCCTGGCTCATGCTGCTTCCTTTCGGAGTGAGTGTGCGATGGGTGCGCGGGGGTCCACGCTAGGGCAGGGTCACGACCTGGGCCGCATAGGCCAGGCCGGCTCCGAATCCGATGAGGAGAGCGGTGCCCCCGTGGGGGACCTCACCGGCGGAGAGCATGCGGTCCATCGCGATGGGGATGGACGCGGCGGAGGTGTTGCCCGTCGTCTCGACATCGCGGGCGACGGGCACGTGCTCGGGCAGTTTGAGGGCGCGGATCATGGCGTCGGTGATGCGCATGTTGGCCTGATGGGGGATGAACGCGTCCAGCTCGTCAGCCGTGACTCCGGCGCGATCAAGTGCCTCCTGCGCCTTGACGGAGCCGTTGGAGACGGCCCAGCGGAAGACCTGCTGTCCCTGCATAGACAGGGTGGGGAAGCGGTCACCGCCCTTATCGCGGTAGTCGATGAGCGACTGCGTCATGCAGATCGCATCGTGCTGCGAGCCGTCAGACCCCCACACGACGGGACCGATGGCGGGCTCAGTTGACGGTCCCACCACGACGGCGCCCGCGCCGTCGGCGAAGATGAACGCCGTCGAGCGATCGTCGAGGTCGATCCAGTCGGTGAGCTTCTCCACGCCGACGACCATGACGTATTCGGCGCTTCCACCGCGCACCATGTCCTGGGCCATGGCGAGTCCGTAGCAAAAGCCCGCGCAGGCGGAGCTGATGTCTGTCGACGCGGCATTGGTTGCCCCGAGGCGGTAGGCGACCTCCGAGGCGGCTGACGGTGTCTGGAAGGGGTGCGTCACGGTCGCGACGAGCACGAAACCCACCTGGTCGGGGGTGATGCCCGCGGAGGCGAGCGCCTTCTCCGCGGCGTACACGGCGAGGTCGACGACAGACTCATCCCGCGCTGCATAGCGCCGCTCGGCGATGCCCGAACGCTCGCGAATCCACTCATCGGTGGAGTCGATGCGCTCGCACACCTCGGCATTGGTGACGACCCGCTCGGGGCGGTAGCTGCCCACGGAGAGGATGCGCGCGTATGGCGCTCCCGCCGGGGTCTGGATGCGCGCGGTCATGCGGTGGCCTCCTCATGGCGGGGATGGAGTCGCACCAATGGCGCGCCCGGAGAAACGGGGTCGCCGTCCTCGACGATCCATTCGACGATGGTGCCGCCGTGCGGGGCGGTGACCTCGACGGTGTCGCGCAGGTTGCTCACGCGACCGATCGCAGCGGAGCGGGGGAGGGGATCGCCGATCCCCGCGGTGGGATCCGCGCGATGGAAGATGCCCTTCATCGGCGCGACCACGAGGCGCCAGGTGGGCGACTCATCGACCGAACTGGGCACGCCGTGGCGCTGCACCAGGTCCCACGCGGCGTCGAGGTCGTCGGGAGTGTTGAGCGCGACGGCCTCCACCCCGGGGAGAGCGCGCTTCGCGAGACCGGTGAGGGTGCCTGCCGGAGGGATCTCGATGAGCCCGGTCACGCCGAGGTCGGCCATGGTCGCCATGCACAGATCCCACCGGACGGGGCGGCTGACCTGTCCGACGAGTCGGGCGAGGACCTCTCGACCGTCATGCACGACGCGGCCGTCTGCATTGGACACCAGGTGGATGCGAGGGTCGTGCGTAGAGATGGAGCGCGAGTGGCGTGAAAGCACCTCGACCGCGGGGGCCATGTAGTCGGTGTGGAAGGCACCCGCGACCTGCAGGGGGCGGATGCGCGCCTTCTCCGGCGGAGTGTCAGCGAATGCCGCGAGAGCCTCAAGTGTGCCGGCTACGACGATCTGCCCGGCGCCGTTGATGTTGGCGGGGGTGAGGCCCGCCGCTGTCGCGGCGGCGATCACCTCGTCGGGATCGCCGCCGAGCACAGCACTCATGCCCGTGGGTGTGAGTGCCGCTGCCTGAGCCATCGCGCGGCCGCGCTCGCGCACGAAGACCATGGCCTGCTCGGCGGTGAGCACACCTGCAGCGGCAGCCGCGGTGATCTCGCCGACGCTGTGGCCCGCGCCGACGGAGACGCGAGAGAACGCCTCCGCGGGGTGAGGGAAGAGGGAGAGCAGGGTCACCAGACCTGCGCCGACGAGCAGCGGCTGGGCGATGGCGGTGTCACGGATGGTGTCGGCGTCGGAGCGGGTGCCGTGCTCGATGAGGTCGACGCCGCTCACGACGGAGAGCCATTCGAGACGGGCCTCGACCCCGGGCACGTCGAGCCAGGGGGTGAGAAAGCCGGGAGCCTGGGCTCCTTGTCCGGGGGCGACAACGACCAGCACGGGCGTCACTCTCTCGCGGCCTAGGGGGCGGCCGAGGGTGAGGGGCCGCCAATGTCTCCGGTGGAGATTTGTAGGAACCCTACAACCGAGCGAGGATCAGGCCCAGCCTCAGGGCCAGGGCGTCGCGGGGCTCCCCGG
>JBMOIL010000114.1:0-8148 GCA_049317345.1 Candidatus Nanopelagicales bacterium | reverse complement strand
ACGGCGGCAACGCGGGCCTCCTCGGCGGCAACGGCGGCAACGGCGGCGACGGTGGTCGAGCCGGACGCTTCGGCAACGGCGGCAACGGCGGCGATGGCGCCTTGGGTGGTGAAGGCGGCAATGGCGGAGCCGGGGGCCTTCTCCGTGGCAACGGCGGCAACGGCGGCAATGGCGGTGCCGGTGGAAATGCTGGGCTTGGCGGCAATGCCGGTGCAGCGGGGGCAGTCTCTGACCCAGGGCTCGACCCAGGGAGCCGCGGCGGCGACGGTGGCAACGGCGGTCTCGGGGGCGATGGCGGCGCTGGCGGTTCGTTGAGCGGTGATGGCGGCAACGGCGGTGCTGGCGGCAATGGCGGAGCCGGCCAGCATGGCCAGCAGGGCGCGCATGCGCTCGGGAGCGTGCTTGCCGGTGAGCGTGGCCAGCACGGCGGTTACGGCGGCAACGGCGGCCGCGGTGGCAACGGCGGTGTCTCGCCCGGAGTGGGTGTCGATGGGCTCGGCGGTGCCGGCGGCAACGGAGGCGTCGGTGGCAACGGTGGCAATGGCGGCAATGGCAGTGCCGGCGGCGGCGTCGGGGCCGTTGGCGGCAACGGTGGCAACGGTGGCAACGGCGGTGATGCCGGCCCCGGAGGCACGGGCTCTGTCCGTGGCAAGGCCGGTTCGGTGGGCTACGGCGGCGCCGGCGGCAACGGCGGTGCGGGTGTGGTCCTGGGCGTCGGTGGCAATGGCGGCGCCGGCGGCAACGGTGGAGCCGGCTAAGTAGTCCGTACCTGGCAGCGCCCTATCCTCGCGGCATGACGACGTCGACCCGAAGCGACACCGGGCGCACCCTGCTCGGGATCTGCCTCATCGTCGGTGGGTCCTTCACCGTCATGGCGTCGTTCAACTACATGCTCACGCCGATGCTCGACGATCTGGGACTGACCCAGGCGCAGGCCAGCCTGGCCCTCTCGATCCCCCCGATTGCCTCACTCCTTGTCGTCTTCCTCGCGGGTCGACTCGGTGATCGCCTCGGCCATCGGCTGGTGCTCACGTGGATGAGCGTCGCCTTCATGTCGGGATCGGCGATCGTGGCCATCGCCCAGGGCCTGCCCGCGGTCGTCATCGGCTTGCTCATCGAGGGCATCGCTGCCACCGCGATCCAGATCGTCGGAATCGGATTGCTCTCCGACCGGTTCCCGGACCCCAAGGCCCGTGCCGTCGCTTTCGGCACCTTCGGCATGGTGTCGCCCTTCATCTGGCTGTGCTTCCCCGTCATCACCGGGCTGGTCGTCGGAGAGGTCTCGTGGAGATGGGTTCCCGTGACCTGGGTGGCCTGCGGCCTGGTCATGCTCATCGCCACCCGTGCCCTGCTCTCCCGGACGCATGAGCGCGCACCCACGGGGGAGGTCATCACGCCGATCCTCGCGGGAGCGACGGTGGCCGCGGGAGTCCAAGCACTCAATCGGCTCAGTGACAATGGAATCTTCGCCCCCATCACGCTCGTGAGCTTCGTACTGACTGCGACATTGGCCGGCACCTGCGCCTACCTCATGCGCCGGCTCGCCTCGCCGACGTTCTCGATTGCGCCACTGCGCGTGAGTCGCTCGCGTGCACTGCTCAGCACCATCATCATCATTCCGCTGATCAACACGATCTTCCTGATGACGATGGCCTTCCAGTACCTCTACGGCCTCACCGTCCTGCAAACGGCGCTCGTGATGATCCCCGCTCAGGCAGGCGCGGTACTCGGCACGAGGCTCATCGCAGGCCCACTGATGCGCCGTCTCGGCATCGCCAGGACAGCGCAGTGGCTTTTCGGCGTCCTCGCCGTCGCCATGCTGGGCTCATTCTTCGTCACTGCTGACTCACCGCTCTGGGTGCCGATCGCCTATGTCACCGTCTACAACGTCCTCACCGTGGCTGCGTCGATCACCGTCACCAGCGGCGTGCTGATCTCGGCCCCGGGAGTGGACTCCGGCCAGCTCAGCGCCTATCGAGGCTCGGCACAGGCTCTGGGCCAGGTCCTCGCGGTTGTCGTGATGAATACCGTGGTGTTCACCCTCGGCCGGCTCTTCATGTCGGCGGAATTCCAGGCGCAGGGGCTTACGGAGGATGAGGCCGCCGCCCAGATGAGCAGCATCCAGGCCGCGTCGACATCGCCGGATGTAATGAGCCAGTACGCCGTGCCTCTCCCGTCCGGCACCGAGACGTCTGCGGTGATGGCCGACAGCATCGCCGCGGGTCTCCACGTCAACGGGGTCATCGGCGCGATTCTCGCCGTGGCCTGCGTCTTCCTGGTCCGTGAGAGGCGACGCTCCTAGTGCCGGGTCCGACTCCAGCCGGGCACGGCGTAGACGCGCCGCACGATGATGCCGAGCACGATGCTCAAGACGACATAAATCGCAAGAACGACGTAGAAGTTCATGCCGGGGATGAAGCAGGCGGGCACGGCGATGAGCGAGGCAACGACAGGGGAAAGTGCTGACAGGACCGCGTTGCGCTTCTCCACGGTCGTGAGCGGGCGCACGAACAGATCGTCCCGGATCGCGATCAGCATGAGCACGACCTCGAGGCCGCTGATGCACGCCATGTATCCGATGAAGAAGGCCAGGGCCGTGAGACTGGCCGATTCACCGAGCACCGATGCGGGGAAGGGCAGAAGCGCCACGAACGCGAGGTAGGTGAGAATCGCCCAGATATAGCGGCTGTCCATGCGGCGCAGGGTCAGAGTGAAGCGATGATTCGCCTTCCAGTAGAAGGCAATCCATGTGAACGTCAAGGCGTAGGGCCAAAGGTTGCTCAGGCCCGCTGCGATCGCTGTCCCCGCGTCCTGACCATCGGTCATGCTCGTGAGCGTGGGTGCGACGAGCGTGGCCGCGATGAGGGTCAGGGCAATCGCGTAGACGGCGTCGGAAAAGAGGATGACGCGCTCGAAGCCCTGGGTGTCCCGGTCGTAGAAGCGCAGAGTCCAGGGATCCGCCTCGGGCTGATCCTCGTTGTCCCCTTCCCGCATGGCCCGAGCGTAGCCGGATCAGGGGTCGATGAGGTCGATGCGCAGGGTGCTCAGGCGCTCCGGGAGCGATGTGACGACGTCGCGCCGGGGGTCGGGCACATCCAGATGGGGTCCGCGGGGGAGCGCGGCGAGGGGACGCAGACGCGGATCATCAAGGACCTCATCCACGAGGGGTCGATCCCCTCCGGTGGCGAGGTAGTCCACGGGTAGCCCGGGCACGATCGTGCGCGCGACGTAGTCGACGGCCGCATCCACGAGCTCGTGCACCTGCTTATCGCGCCGGCGAGCGAAGCGCTGCTGCGACCAACCACCGGCTGCTGTGCGTCCCTGGACGTGGCGCTTGCCGACATCGCTGGCGATGACGGCGTCGCCCTCGACGATCGCCGCGGCGAATCCTCCACGGCGAATGAGGATCACGCCGGTGCGCGGGATGCGCTGGACTGCCTCGACGAAGCCGGATGCGGTGGCCGCGGGGATGGGGTAGGACGGCGTGATCACGGCCGTGCCACCGTCCGCGCCCGTGAGGCGCATGACCCCGCCCTCAACCTCCTGGGTCGAGCCGCCGTGCCTCTGATCGAATCCGGCGAGCCAGCGCTCGAGTCGGCTCGCCGGGACAGCGACCGAGCGGTGGAGCGGCCCCCCGCTCACTCGCCCCCGGCGTCATCGGCGTGGCACTGCGGGCTCAGAGAGCCCTTCATCGCGCCGCGCACGAACGTGTCGAGGGGTGAGTCGGTGTAGGTGCCGCTGGGCGAGTCGGATGTCACCGCTCCGGGCAGGCTCAAGTGCGAGGCACCCGGGTAGTAGTCGGCGTAGAGGTAGCCGCTGCCGTCGCAGTACTCCTGCTCGTAGGAGTGGTAGAGCTGGTCGCTAAGGCAGTTCGCCCCCTGGACCTGGGCCTCGGTGTCGACGCACCAGATGATCCGATCGTTGAGGCCCTGGGCGATGTAGAGCGGCACCTTCTTTCCGCTGTTGTCCACCGGGATCTTGTCGAGGGCATTCACGCCATTCGGTCCCGGCATGTTGTATTGCAGCCACGCGCACCAGTCCTGGACACCCTTGCTGAACTTCGTGGGATCAGCGCAGGTGGCGTCGACCGCCCCCTGCCACTTGCCGCCTACCTTCGTTCCGGCGAAGGGTGCGGCGAAGAAGCGCGAGACGTTGGGCACGAGGTACTGGAAGACCGACTTGGCGATCCCGGGGATGCCGCCGGGATTCAGGCACAGCGCCGCGACGGTGGGCGCCGTCGCCTGGCCCTTCTTGCTCAACACGTCCCGGTAAGACACGGCGTCGGTGGGACCGAAGGGGAAGTCGCCACCGGTGCCCTTGGCGACCTGGCTCCAGCTCGCCGTCACGTAGCTGAAGAGGACGGCGCCGATCGGGAAGGGCAGCCCCAGCCCGGGATCGAAGTTGTACATGTCGCGGTCACCGAGGTGCTTGCCCAAGTATCTCTGGGGCTGCCCGGGCGACGTGGTGAACTGCGACGCCGGAGCCTCCGCGAAGACACCCGCGAGGTCGAGTGTCTGATCGCCCTGCGCCGCGAGGTAGTCGCGCGCCAGCTGTCCGGCCCAGAGCGCCGACCCGCCGCCCTGCGAGTGACCCCAGGTGATCAGCGGCAGGCGCTCCTGTGGGCCGATGGGGGACAGGCCGAACGTGGCGGCATTGCCGGTCAGTGTGCGAGCGGAGTCCAGGACAGCGAGACCGCTGGGGACACCCAGGACGTAGCGCTGCAGGTCGGGTCCGCCCATGCCTGCGGACGGATAGTCGCTTGCGACGACGGCGTACCCGTCCTGAAGCATGTTGTAGAGCGCACCGGTCGTCTGATCCATGCCGGCCTTGGGGGCGCCGATCCCGCCGGACATCGGGCCTACGAAAGCGTCCGGCCGCATGCTCGGCTGGCAGCGTTCGTCGAGGCCGACGGTGCCGTGCGCCCACGCGACTACACCGTCGATTGACTTCCCGTTGGGTACGGCGATGAGGCCGCATGAGGCCACGACGGAGCCCGCCTCGCCAGTGGTCGCGTACGCGACTCGGTAGAGGGTGCCGCCCTGGAGTTGGGATTCGGCGGTGACGTCCTGCGGGGGAGCGAGCAGGTCACCGGGCTGCTTGCCCACCAGTGCCTGCTGGATGTTGGTGTCGAGGCACACGTTGCCCGGGTCGGCCTGGGGGGCGACATCGACGGTGGGAGCGGCCTGCACGGCCACGGCTCCGCCCAGTGTCAGCGCGATCATGGCTGACGCGGCGGCAAAGGGAATGAACTTCATGGCGACCCCCGTGGGCTCGAGCGACCAAGCGACTCTAGGGCACCAGTGGCGGTCGATGCTTGCGGAGCCGGGTTTCCCGTGGCGGGACGGACGCGGGACACTGCTGTCATGACGGAGTCGCTCAACGTGCTCGGCGGTCCACTCGAGGAGTGTGGCCGTGACCCACTCACCGGGTTCTATCGCGATGGTTGCTGCTCGACGGGCCCGGATGACCTGGGCTCCCACACGGTGTGTGCCGTGGTGACGGCGGAGTTCCTCGAGCACCAGCTCAGGAGCGGCAACGACCTTGTGACGCCGATTCCGGAGTACCGCTTCCCCGGGCTCAAGCCGGGCGACCGCTGGTGCGTCTGCGCCTCGCGTTGGCTGCATGCCTACCGTGACGGTGCCGCGGCGCCGGTCGTCCTCTCCTCCACGAACACCGCGGCACTGCGCATCGTGCCCATCGAGGCGCTACGCGAGCACGCTGTCGATGTGCCCGAGAGTCCGGGTGACCTCCTCGCCTAACGGGCGTACCCTCGGCTCATGACGGCGACCGATGAGCGGACGAATCTCGACACGGCGCTGACCGAGGCGCGCGAGCGGTACGTCGCGCAGCGACCCGTCGGTGCGGCGATGCACGCAGAAGCTCGCGAGGTCATGCCGGGCGGCAACACCCGCACCGTGCTCTACCACCCGCCCTTCCCCATGCGGATCTCGCGCGGCCACGCACAGCGCGTCGTCGATGTCGACGGGCACGAGTACGTCGACATGCTGGGTGAGTACACCGCAGGGCTCTACGGTCACAGCCAGAAGGTGATCCTCGACGCCGTGCGCGCGGCACTTGACAACGGCATCAGCCTGGCGGGGCACAACGTCTATGAAGCACGCCTCGCGCGCGAGATCGTCGACCGTTTCCCCGCACTGGAACTCGTCCGCTTCACCAACTCGGGCACCGAGGCCAACCTCATGGCCATTGCGCTGGCGCGCGTGGTGACGGGGCGGCCGGGCATCGCGGTCATGCGCGGTGGCTATCACGGCGGGTTGCTCTACTTCGGTGGCGGCGGCTCGCCGGTCAACGCGCCGTACGACGCCATCGTGCTCGACTACAACGATGTCGAGGGTGCCCGCGGGTCCATCCGCGAGCACGCCGATCGCCTCGCTGCCGTCGTAGTCGAGCCGGTCCTCGGCTCCGGGGGTGTCATCCCGGCCACGCGCGAATTCCTGCAGGCCCTCCAGGAGGAGGCGCGCGCCCATGGCGTGCTCCTGATCCTCGACGAAGTGATGACGTCGCGGCTCTCACCGAGTGGTGCCGCGCCCCTCTTTGGCCTCACGCCCGATCTGCTGACCCTCGGTAAGTACCTGGGTGGGGGTCTCTCCTTCGGTGCGTTCGGTGGTCGCGCCGATCTCATGGGCCGCTTCGACCCGTCTCAGCCCGGAGCGCTGCCGCATGCCGGCACCTTCAACAACAATGTGCTGTCCATGGCAGCGGGACTCGCCGGTCTCACCCAGGTGCTCGATGACGCACGCCTCGAGGCTCTCAATGCGCGTGGTGATCGGCTGCGTGCCGAACTCCAGCGTGTCATGGCCCCCCATGGCTGGACCGCGACGGGCATGGGCTCCATGGTCGGCTTCCACCCCGTGTCAGGGCCGGTGCGCTCGCCCGCGGATCTCGCCGACGCCGATGACCGCCGGCGCGAGTTGCTCTTCCTCGACTTGCTCGAGCGTGGCTTCTACGTCGCCCCGCGCGGATTCATCGCACTGAGCATCGAGGTCACCGATGACGACGTCGATGAGTTCGTGGCTGCTGTCGCCGAGGCCCTTGCGGCCCGCAGCTAGATCGGACTAGGGGAGGGCCCAGTCGACTGGGTCGTCGCCGAGTTCCTCCAGCAGTTCGTTGGCTCGACTGAAGGGCCGAGACCCAAAGAATCCGCGGTCCGCCGACATCGGGCTCGGATGCGCGCTGGCGATGACGGGCGTGTCCTCCAGCATCGGCTGCAGGGATTGGGCATCGCGACCCCACAGGATCGCCACCAAAGGCGCATCGGGCCGCTGGACGAGCCCTCGGATCGCACACTCGGTGAAGTCCTCCCAGCCCTTGCCCCGGTGGCTGCCGGGGTTGCCCGCCTGCACCGTGAGGACGCGGTTGAGGAGCATGACACCGCTCGATGTCCACGGCGTGAGATCCCCGGTCGTGGGTCGCGCGACGCCCAGGTCGTCGACGAGCTCGCGATAGATGTTCTGCAGGCTGCGCGGGAGCGGTCTGACGTCGGGCGCGACCGCGAAGGACAGGCCGATCGGATGGCCGGGAGTCGGGTAGGGGTCCTGGCCGACGATGAGGACTCGGACATCGTCGATGGGAGTGGAGAAGGCGCGCAGGATGGCATCGCCGGCGGGCAGCCAGGGTCGACCCGCAGCACCCTCGGCTCGCAGGAACTCCCCGAGTGCCGTGAGCGTCTCGCGCTGGGATTCGAGGACGGGGATCCATGAAGGGTGGACCAGTTCCTCGAGCGACCGTGTCACCCCGCGACCGTATCGCCGGTCGGATGCTCGTGGACCACCGACACTGCAAGAATCTCACCGCTGATGGACGGCCTTCCCCCTGTCGAGTGGTGCGGTTGTACCGTGGCGGAAACGTGTAACTCTCTAAGGAGTGGTTATGGATGCTCAAGGTTTCCTGGCGGCCCTTGCCCCTGCTGTGACTGATGCGACGGCGCGTGAACGTTTCCTTGCTGACCCGAAAGCGGTGCTAGCGGCGGCAGGGTTGGATCTGCCGGAGTGGTTCACGGTGAGTGCACGTGAAGGTGATGCCGCTGAACTCACCATCACCCTGCCGCCCCTATTGGACCCTGATGCTGACCTCACTGAGGAACAACTCGCGGCCGCGGCGGGCGGGCATCCCTGCTTCATCGATCCC
>JBMOIL010000113.1:0-8306 GCA_049317345.1 Candidatus Nanopelagicales bacterium | reverse complement strand
GCCTACGACGAGGACGTCCAGGATTCCCTCTCGATATTCCTCACGGAAAAGATTGAGGAACAGGTCGATCCCGAGGCCCTCGTCAACCAACTCTTCGCAGGGCTCATAGAGCAGTACCCCGCACTCAAGGCACTTGTGCCGGTCGTCTCCGGAGCAATCGATTCGCTCATCGCCCAGGTCGTCGACCGGCTCGTGCGTTCCGACCAGTTCAAACAACTGTGGGATCTCGCCAACACTGCGGCGCAGAAGGGCCTCATGGCGATCCTCGAGGGCCGCGACGACGGGCCGGTCTCCCTCGAGGGCGATGCGGTCGTGCTCGACATCAGTTCGATCATCGACCAGGTGAAGCAGGGACTGGTCGACCGTGGCTTCGCAGCCGCAGCCAACATCAACGTGCCCGAGGCCGATCGCCAGATCGTGCTCCTGGAGGCGCCTCAGCTCGCACAGATTCGGACCATCTACTCCCTCACGTCGCCCATTGCCGTGGCCCTCTTCTTCTTCGCGCTCCTGCTGCTCGTCCTCGCCGTGGTTCTCGCGCGGCGCCGTCCACGGATGGTCGCGTGGGCGGGAGGTGGCGCTGCCGCGGGTGGTCTCCTCCTCATCGTCGGACTGGGCATCGGAGAGACCGTCTTCGTCAACACCCTTGATGGCACTCCCTTCGAGAAGGCTTCGCAGACGTTCTACGACCAGCTGCTGAAGTTCCTCTACAACGGCGCCTACGCCATCGTCGTGCTGGGCATCATCGTCTTGGCTGTGGGCCTCTACCTCTGTGGTGCACGTTGGGCTGTGGAGCTGCGCGCAGCAGTCAACAACCTGGCCGACGATGTGGCGCGCAACATCCCGGCCGGCCCGATCACGTCATCGGGTGCGACGGTGGCCGCTCACGCGCGGTGGTTCCGTGTGGGTGTAGGCGTGATCTTCACCATCATCGTCATCATCGGCAACGACCTATCGGTGGCGCGGACGATTTGGGGTGCGCTCATCGCCCTCGTGCTGCTCGCAGTGATCCAGGTGTGGGCGGCTGCGGGCCGCCGTGCACCGGCGGAGCAGGTCAACGCCTAGCCAGCACTACGCCTGTCGGTCCGCCCACCAGGCACGCAGTTCGCGCTCCGCTTCCTCCTCGCCGAGGGGGCCGCGGTCAAGGCGAAGTTCGAGTAGGTGGTCGTAGGCCGCACCGACATCACGGCTCGGTGGGATGCCCAGGAGCTCCATGATCCGATTGCCATCGAGGTCGGGCCTGATCGCGTCCAGCTCTTCTTGCGCCGCGAGGACGCTAATGCGCTGCTCAAGCCCGTCGTAGGCCTCCTGCAACGCCGCTGCGCGCTTGCGATTGCGGGTGGTGCAATCTGCGCGAGTGAGTTTGTGTAGGCGCGTGAGCTGATCCCCTGCGTCTCGCACGTAGCGGCGCACGGCTGAGTCTGTCCACTCGCCGGTGCCGTAGCCGTGGAAGCGCAGGTGCAATTCGGTGAGTGTGGAGACATCGTCCACCACATCATTGGGATAGCGCAGGGCGGTGAGGCGCTTGCGCACCATGCGGGCGCCCACCACTTCGTGATGGTGGAAGGAGACTCCGCCTTCGCTCTCATATCGACGCGTCTTGGGCTTGCCGATGTCGTGGAGCAGTGCGGCCAGTCGCAGCACGATGTCGGGTTCGGAGGCTGGCGCATGCGATGTCTCCAGGTCAATCGCCTGCTCCATCACGGTGAGCGAGTGCTCGTAGACGTCCTTGTGCCGATGGTGCTCATCGATCTCGAGTTGCAGGCCGGGCAGCTCAGGCAGGACGTACGGCGCCAACCCCGTCTCGACGAGGACAGCAAGGCCCAAACGTGGGCGTGCTCCGAGCAGGAGCTTGGTCAGCTCGTCGCGGATGCGCTCCGCGGAGACGATCTCCAGCCGCGCGGACATGTCGCGCATCGCCAGCAGCACCTCGGGGTTAATCGAGAAGCCGAGTTGGGAGACGAAGCGGGCCGCCCGCATCATGCGAAGGGGATCGTCACCGAAGGACTCCTCCGGCTGGATGGGCGTGCGCAGTAGACGATCGGAGAGATCACGCATACCGTCGTGCAGATCGACGAACTCCAGGCTGGGCAGGCGCACAGCCATGGCATTGATCGTGAAATCGCGACGAGCGAGATCACCGGCGAGCGTCTCGCCGAACGTCACCTCGGGCTTGCGTGAGTCAGGGTCGTAGGACTCGGATCGATACGTCGTGATCTCGAGGTGATGGTCACCCTTGCGGGCACCCACCGTGCCGAAGCGCATGCCCACGTCCCAGACGTGATCGGCCCATCCCCGCGCCAGCTCCTCGATGCGCTCAGGACGGGCATCGGTGGTCAGATCGAGGTCATGCGTGACCCCGGGTCGCCCGAGCATGATGTCGCGAACCGGGCCGCCCACGAGGGCCAACTCGTGCCCGGCTTCGGCGAATCGCGCCGTGAGGGGAGCAAGGGCGTCGGCGATCCCCAGGAGGGTGGCCGCGGGTGAGGGGGTCCCTGACGAGCCCGACAGGGGTGCCTCAGCCATAGGTGGGAGCCTAGGCCGCGCCAGCCCGGCTGAGCGGCAGAGCCACCCCTGTCGCGCCCCCCCGGGCGCCCTCGCCCGGCGCGGTTATCCTCAAGTCATGGCTGAATCCGGAGTGTCCAAGGGCTCCGGGAGCCGGGGGGGCCCGGACAAGCCCACACCTGCGCGGCGCGCCGCGAGCAAGGCATCGCCCAAGAAGGCCGCGGCCGGCACGTCGCCCGCCCGTCGCCCTCCGCGCATGCCCAAGGTGGAGGAGACCTCAGCCGGGGGACTCGTGGTCGATCGCACCGGCGAGCACCTGCGCGCGGCGTTGATCGCGCGGCACGACCGCCGGGGCCGCCTCGTCTGGTCGCTACCCAAGGGTCACCTCGAGGAGGGGGAGACTCCCGAGGATGCGGCGATCCGCGAGGTGGAGGAGGAGACCGGTATCCGAGGCCGCGTCCTCGCTCCGCTCGGTGTGATCGACTTTTGGTTCATCGCCGAAAACCGGCGTATTCATAAGACCGTGCACCACTACCTCATGGAAGCCTCGGGGGGTGAGCTCTCCGACGAGGACGCCGAGGTCGTCGAGGTCGCATGGTTCCCGCTGACCGACATCCGCGAGCGACTGGCCTACGCCGACGAGCGCCGGCTGCTCGACCGGCTGCCGGATCTGCTCGCGGACGCTGGGTGAACAAGGACGCCAAGCGGGCCGGCTTGGCCGGTCCGACGGCGTCCCTCATCGCCAAGCGGGCCGGCTTGGCCGGTCCGACGGCGTCCCTGCTTGCGGTTCTCGCGCTTCTCGGTCTGCTCGTCGCCCAACCTGCTCAGGCGGACGACACGGCGGATCCCGTGCGCATCACGATCACGGGTCTCGCACCGGTGGCAATCAGTCAGGGCACGTCACTGTCCATGAGCGGCACCGTCGCTAACACGGGTCTCACGACCATCACCGGGTTGAGTGTGCGCCTCACGCTCTCGACGACACCGATCGCCGAACGCCGAGAGCTGCGCAGGGCCACGGATGCAGAGGGTGGCTACGGATCGGTCCCGCTCTATGCAACGACAACAGATCTCACGGACTCGCTTCCCGCTGGCGCGAAGGTGGACTACAGGATCTCCGTCGACACGTCCCAGTTGCCCCTGGGAGAGCCGGGCGTCTACGTCGTCGGCGTCGAAGCGGTCGGATACGGACCTGCGGGCTACGTCATCCTCGACACGTCGCGCATCCTCATCCCCTACGTGCCCGATCCGGTGGCACCGGTCAACGTCACCTGGCTCTGGCCACTGGCGACTGCACCGGCTCAGACACCCGATGACGTCCTTCTCGGCGACGCCATCTCGCGAGAGATCTCCCCGGGCGGTCGGCTTGATGACTTGCTCAGCGCCGGCGCTACGTCGCCCGCGATCAGTTGGGTGGTCGACCCGCAGGTGCTCCAGGTCGCTGACGACATGTCGGACGGCTACCTCGTCGACAAGGGCGGGCAGATTCGAGCGGGCACGTCGGCCGATGCGGCTGCCGCTTGGCTCAGTCGCGCGCGCGAGACCCTCGGCCCTCCCCAGGACGCCGAGCGGTCCACTCCGCGTCAGCGACCCGTGTGGGTCACGCCGTACGCCGACCCCGATGCTGACGCACTCGTGGGAGCCGCACTCGGCACCGATGTGGTGCGTGCGACGACGGCGGCACCCGAGGTAGCGGCGCGCCATCTGGATCGCGACCCCGATGGGACGCTTGCCTGGGCAGCAGGTGGGCGCCTCGACAGCGAAGCCCTCGATGTGTTGGCATCCGCGGGAGTGCGCACCGTCGTGGTCCGCGACAGGGCAGCGCCTGCTGCGGTCGACCTCGGCTACACGCCGTCCGGCTATGTCGACGTGGAGGCCTCGGGTGGCCGGGTGCGGGCACTCATCATCGATCCAGGATTGCTCACGGCGCTCGAACTCCCCCAGGGCAACCAGGCGACGATCCTCAGCGCTCGGCAGCGATTCCTCTCGGAACTCGCCTTCATCGCGCTGGAGCCGACGGACGAGTCGCGCTACGTCGTCGCCGCACCGGCCAGCCCGCGCTGGGATCCCAACCCCCGGCTCCTTCGCGCCGTCATTGCCTCGCTCCGCAGCACCCCGTGGACCAGACTCGTCCCCGTGAGCACGGTCCTCGCGCTGCCTGCGTCGCCAGCAGCGCGCGTCATCGACCCCGACGCCCGTCGCGCGCGCCCGCTCACGAGTGCCTATCTCGATCGGATCACCGCGACCCAGGCGTCCATCGAGTCCTTGCGAAGCGTCCTCGCCGATCCTCTCGCGGTGACCGCGCCACTGACATCGGCGCTGCTGCGCGCCGAGTCGAGCGCGTGGCGCACCCGTCCTCGCGAGGGCGAGCGCCTCCTCGACTCCATCGACGTCTCACTGGCGGCGACAGCGAACTCTGTTTACGTCGTCCCGCGGGACAACGTCGTGCTCAGCGGAGATCAAGGCAGTGTGCCCGTGACGGTCACGAACGACTTCGACCAGACCGTGCGAGTGGGAGTCGTCATCACGTCGGATCCCGCCGCCCGACTCGAGGCGGAGCCACTGCCCGCAGTGGAAATCGAGCCAGGACGGCGCGCCAGCCTCGAGGTGCCCGTGCGCGTCGTTGGCGGTGAGACCCTCGCCGTCTCGGTGCAGCTCACCGATCCCTCCGGCAAGGCCTTCGGCGCACCCGCGTCGCTTGAGTTGCGGACCACGGCGTACTCGCGGGCAGCCCTATGGGTCGCCATCGGCGCCGCCGCGGTCCTCCTCCTCCTCGTCGTCTACGACATCTTCCGTCGCGCCCGACAGCGAGGGGGCCGACGCCAAGGGGCCTCCGCATGAGCGGCGAGCGCCCGGATCCGAGCGACGTGGCCACTCCCCAGGGTCCGTCGGAATCGGAAATCGATCCCGCGCTGGAGCCGGCCAACTCTGCGGAGGCGCGATCGGCGACGACCGGTCTCCTGGGATCGAGCGCAGTCATGGCGACGGGCACGGTCGTCTCCCGCGTCACCGGGGTGGCGCGCGATATTGCGCTCACCGCGGCACTCGGCTTCTACCTCGTATCCGATGCGTACTCCCTGGGCAACACGATGCCCAACGTCCTCTACATCCTCATCATCGGCGGCGCACTCAACGCGGTCTTCATCCCCCAGCTCGTGCGCCGCATGAAGGACGATGCTGACGGCGGTCAGGCCTACGCCGACCGGCTCATCACGATCGCTGGCCTCGTGCTCCTCATCTTCTCGATCGCCGCGGTCCTCCTCGCGCCGATCCTGGTCGACCTCTACGCGACATCGGCGTATGACGACTCCCAACGAGCACTCGCCACTGCCTTCGCGCGGCTTTGCCTCCCGCAGATCTTCTTCTACGGCGTCTACGCGCTGCTCAGCCAGGTGCTCAACGCCCGCGGACGGTTTGGCGCTCCGATGTTCGCGCCCATCCTCAACAACGTGATCGCGATCGCGACCTTCATCCTCTTCATCACCATCGCGGGCACCTCGGCCGCAGCCGATGGTGTGCTCACCTCCGAGCAGATCGCGATCCTGGGCATCGGCACCACCCTGGGCGTCGCTTTGCAGGCACTCGTCCTCATCCCCGTGCTCATGCGCGCGGGCTATCGCTGGCGGCCGCGCTTCGACTGGCGTGGCTCAGGTCTCGGCAAGGCCGGACACCTGGCGGTCTGGACGCTCCTGCTCGTGGTCGTCAACCAGGCCGGCTACATCGCGATCACGCGTCTGGCGACGCTGGCCAACGTCAACGCGGCGGCGGCCGGCACCACGCCCGCCGGTCTCACGACGTACCAGAAGGCCCACCTCATCTTCATGCTGCCGCACAGCGTCATCACCGTGTCGATCGTGACGGCGCTGCTCCCAGCGCTCAGTCGCGTGGCGCACTCCGGGCGACTGCACCAGGTGGGCGCAGACGTCTCGGGTGCCATGCGCCTGGTGGCGGCGCTCATCGTCCCGCTGGCTGCGGTCCTCATGATCGTGAGTCCCGGCATCGCGGTGCTCCTCTTCGGCTACGGCGCCGCCACACCCGATCAGGCTCAACTGACCGGCCTCATCACCAGTGTCTTCATGCTGGGCCTGGTGCCCTTCACGCTCTTCTACGTGCTCTTCCGGGGCTTCTACGCCATCGAGGACACGCGCACGCCGTTCATCGCCAGCGTCCTCATGAACGTCGTCGCGCTGGGCGTGGCGATCCCGCTCTTCTACTCGGTCAGCGGCGGCGCCCAGGTCGCTGCTCTCGCGTTCGGCTATGTCTGCGGATTCTGGGTCACCTTCATCGCCTCATGGATCCTGCTGGCACGCCGAATCGGTGGACTCGACTCCTGGGCGACGCTGCGTTCCCTCCTGCGCATGCTGATCGCCGGGTTCATCGCCTTCTGTGTGATGTTCGGCGCCGAGGCGGCCCTCACGGCCTACGTCACCGGCGACGACCCGGCCAACACCCTGGGTGTCCTCATCGACGTCGTGGTCCTGGGTGCCGTGGGCATCGGGGTGTACCTCGCCGCCGCCTGGGCCATGCGGATCACTGAGGTGGGTGACGTGGTGCACCTGGTCCAGCGCAAGGTGCTGCGGCGCCGCGGCCGCTCATCCGGCGAAGACACCGCCGACGCCCGTACCCTCGAGGGGTGAGCGACAAGCGGATCGGCCGCTACATCCTCGACGTCCTGGTCTCCCAGACCGGTGTCGTCGAGTTGTGGCAGGGCTTCGACCCCGCTTTGGAGCGCCCCGTCTCGCTGCGCCTCATCCCCTCGCAGGACGAGCGTGCGTCCGCTGCCGAGGCCGCCGCACGCCGAGCCGCCACGGTGGACGACCGGCGCATCATTGCCGTGCTCGACATCCTCGCGGCCGAGCCCATCGTGGGCGCCGAGCACTCCGGTGCGACGTACCTCGTCATCGTGAGCGAGTGGGTCGATGGACGCACGCTTACCGACATCTACGAGGAGCGCGAGGGTGAGCCGATCGAGATCGACGAGGCCGTGCCGGTCATCCGCCAGGTCGCTATCGCACTGAAGCACAGTCACGAGCTCGACGTCTCACACGGTCGCCTGCGACCGGGGTCGCTGCTCATCGCCGAGACCGCGGACTTCGACGACCCCTTCACCCTCCTCGGCGACACCAATGTCGTGCGCATCCGCGGGCTCGCCGTCGATGCCGCGCTGTGGCCGGAGGATCTCCAAGACGACATCGTGGGGCTCGGATCCCTTCTCTACGCCATGCTCACCGGCCGCTGGCCACTCGGACTCGTCGACGGAATGTCTCCCGCTCCTCGAGTGGGGGATCGTCTGCTGCCGCCCTCGCAGGTTGTGGCCGATGTGCCCTCGGGCATCGACGACATCTGCCTGCGCGCCATCGGGCCTGCGGTCGCAGGGGACGAGCGCATCGAGGCGTACCCCGACATGGCCGCGGTCGTCAGCGCCCTGGGGGCCTGGGAGCAGCGGCCCGGGCGCCGCACCGTCTCGCTGGCTGCTCGCGAGGGTGCCCCCCTCACCGCGGGCAGGCGGGCCTTGCGGATCGCGGGGCGGCTTGCCCTGTCAGCGGCAGCCATCGTCGTCGTGGCTGGAGTCGCGTTGGGGGGGCTGCGCCTCGCCCAGAGTGCGGAGTCGCCCTGGGGCGTGACCGCGGCCGAGGCACCCCTGGAGGTCCTCACCGATGCTGGCCAGGTGACGGCGGTCGACGACTTCGGCACGGGATTGCCGGGCGAGATCGTGCCTGTGGCCGCTGCTGACTTCGATCCGCAGGGGGGCGATCGCGCGGAGATGCCGGAGTTGGTGCCCAGTGCGATTGATGAGCGCTCGG
>JBMOIL010000112.1:0-8323 GCA_049317345.1 Candidatus Nanopelagicales bacterium | reverse complement strand
CGTCGGCGCGGCGCACGGCGTCATCGACGAGCGCCTCGTTGAGGATCGAGCCCAGTACGAATTCGAAGCTCGGATCGCCGATGTGGTCGCGGATGTTGTCGTGACGGCCCGTCGAGAGGTCATCGAGGACCATGACCTGGTCGCCCCTGGCCAGCAGGGCATCGACGAGGTGGGACCCCACGAAGCCCGCTCCCCCGGTGATCAGCACGCGCATGGGGGCAGCCTAGGGGGTCCGATGGGCGCCGTCAGGCACGGAGGGCTGTGACGAGCCGGGGAATCTCCTGCTGAGTAGGTGCTCGGGATTCGCCCAGACGTGCTGCGAGTCATACGGGGATCGCCTCTGAGCGGATGTTGCCGTCTCGGTCCTTGAGGCCCGCCCGCGCGAGGACGTCGACGGGCCGCCCCAGGAGAGCCTGCAATTCATCAGCTAGGCGCATGAGATCGAAGAGGGAGCCCCCGGGCTGGAAGCCGACCAGGAAGTTGAGATCGCTGTCCGGGCTCGCCTCGCCATGGACCCGACGACATGGATGGCGGGGCCGTGGTGGCGGGTCGCGATCTGATGGATGTCGTCGCGATGCTGCTCGAAAACGTGCTGCACCAGGCTAGCGGACTGGCGTCCCTCGCAACTTGCGCCTGCTGCCCCAAGCGCCTCGCGCACCGCGTTCCTATCGAAGAAGTTAGGGCTTGCGGGCCTCGGGCAGGAACACGACGTCCTGGTGGACGAGGCGCAGCCCCCGAGATTCCTGCAGTTGGGCCGCCGTCATGCGCGCCGTATCCGTGCCAAGACCGTCCGTGCGGAACGTCTCGTACTGCTCGAAGGCGAGGCGGTACTCGAACGCCGCGCGGACGGTGGGTATCGTGATCGATGCTCGCCACTCCGCGAGGCCCGCGGCGCTTACCTCACCGCTCATGTCGACCGAGCGGACCTGCTGCCAATCAGCCGAGGTGGACGACCCAGCGTGCGAGCCGCCCATGTGACGCTCGAGGATGACGCGCGCCAAGCCAGGTCCGGCCCCGAATTCGTTGGACCGGTAGGACGGCCCGGTGAGCGACACCGTCGCCCGCGACTGCAGTTTCACGCCCACCTGCACGGTGGCCACACGCCCTGGCTCGAGTTGCGCGACGTCGATGAGCGTCACCGGAGAGAGATCCAGGCCCGTGACACTGACCGGCTGGTATCGCGCCAAGGCGAGTTGGATCATCGGACGGTAAGCATCCCCGGTGTCCATGACGAGGTCGACGAACCACTCATCGCGGTCAGCGTCGTAGCCGCCGACGGCCCCACCACCTAGGTCGGCGCCGACAGCGAAGTGCACGAGATCGACACGTTCACCGGTCTCGGCCAGCAGTGCATTGCGCACCACACCACCGGCATTGGTGAACGTGGCCTCCCCGACGAAGCTGGCGACCCTGCGAGTCGAGGGCGGCTGCACGCCGGCCGTGATGGTGTCCTGGCCCCACCGAGTCACGTACGCCGACGTCTCCGCGGCCTGCGCTCCCTGGCGCAGGAGGACGACGGCGAGCTGCTCGTCGAGACCGGAGCTGCCCCACGGTCGTCGTAGGTAGATGCGAAGGCCACCGCCCGTGCGTGTAGTGCTCATGGGGTTGCCCGCCCGCGAGGACCAGCTGAAGACCGGGACGACCAGTGAGACCTCTGGTGGCGCCGGGCGCGCACTGCTCGGCACCTGGACGGTCGCCGTGCGTCCCTGGCCGGGACCGCTGACGGAAGAGCGTGAGATGGGTCCGGGCACGTACGAGATGGTGAGCGTGGCCCCGGCGGGGATCTGATCCTTGACAGGCAGTCCTTGTGTGACACGGGTGAAGGTCGAGGTGCCCGCGTCGAAGCGGTACTGGCGCGCCGTCGCGATCACCTGGGTCTTCGACCCGGCACTGACGTAGGTCACGCGTGTGGAGTCGACGACGACCGGATCGCCACCGTTGATGACGACGGGATTGTCGGATGCGGGGAACGACGTCGACTCCCGGAAGTACTCCGCGAAACGCGACTGCGCGAGGGCGGTGATCTCAATGGAGACGCGGCGAGTGTCGGGAAGCGGAGCGCGCAGGGAGGCGAACGCATCAACCTGTCCCACGCCCGGATCCGGTTCGTCCACCGTGACAGTGCCCAGGGCGCCGATCGGCCGGCGCTCCGCGATGCTCGGTGGCCCGCTACCGGGACCGTCATCGACGAACCAGGTGGCGACGCCCGTGAAGTCGACACTCTGGGTCGAGGGTGCGTCGATGCGCACGCGACCGGTGATCGAGGTTGCCGAGTCTCCCGACGATCGTGTGGCGGCCCATCTGCGCTGCCCGTTGACGATGAACACGGGGGCAGCCAATGGCTGCTGGGTTGCGTGTACGACGACAAGCTCGGTGTCGGGGGTGAGCTGCCACCACGCGCCCGCGCGCGCCCGCGCGGCATCGCCAAAGCTCGCCGCGCGCCGCCACAGATCAAGGAGTTCAAGGCCCTGCTGCGTGAGTGAGTTCGACAGTCGGAGCCTGGCCACTCGGCCGGCGGGCACGCCGATGGTCATGCGCCCGCCCTTGGTCACCGCTCCCGGCGCGGCGGTGCCGCTGAGGACGAGCTCGAGCACGCTGACGGCGGGCCAGGTGCCCGAGTAGGCGAGGGCGGCCTCGCCCGTGAAGTCGTCGAGGGCCCGCGGCACACCGCGGACGAAGAGCCCTCGAGCCAGCGGATCCGCGAGGTATGGCACAGTCCCGGGGTTGGCGGGGAGCGGCCCCGCGGGGAACGCCGCGGATTCGCGATCCGCGATGACGTCGTAATCCACGAGCCGGGGGCGTCCGCCAGCATCGTCGAACAATCCGTGCATCAGTGCCAGTTGCGCCGACACGGGGGGCGGTGCGACGTAGCGCGAGGAGCGATCGCGGTTGCGCACGGCGGCCGATGCCGTGCGCAGCACGACCACCTGCACCGACTCGCCATTGACGGGATCGGCGGTGAGGTAGATCCCCGGTGAGAGGATCGGGTCCTGCCGACGCACGGGCACCCGCAGAACGGATCCGCCTGCAGCGTCGGGAGCGACGGAGTTGCCAGCCATGTCGACCCAGCGCAGTCGCATCTCGTAGTCCGTCTTGGAGAAGCGCAGCGTGGGCAGGTGCGCGCCGGTCGCGGGCGCGGCGTAATCGACGGCGCCGTGCAGGGAGTCGATCACCTCCCAGGATTCCGCGACGCCAGCAGGATCGCTCGCACGCGACTGCTCGTCGATGAGCTTGCCCGGATCCGGGATGGCCAGGCTCCAGCCAGTCCAACGAGCCAGGGACTCGCTCATTCGGATAGTGCCCTCGCCGTCCGGTGCACCACTCGCGGCAGGCTCGACCCAGCCCTCGTCATCGCCGAGGTCGACCGGCTCCTGGGCCTCGCGACGGATGTACGGCGTGAGCGTTCCGTGGCGGCGGTGCAGGGAGCGCCATTCCTGCTCTCCGAGCCTGCGGACATCTAGTCGGTAGCCGAGGAGCAGGTCCTCGGCAGCGACCGGCACGTCGTCACCAGTGCGAAGAGCTTCGTTGGCCGCGTCCTGGCGCAGCATGATCTCCTTCATTCGCGCGGCGTAATCCGTCTGTACGACCGTGACACCGGTCGAGTGACGGGCAGGGGTGCCCGTGCGCTTGGCCGAGCCGTAGGCGTCGCGGGCATCCTGCTGCGCCCGAGAGATGGCGGTCGATTCAGCCTGAGTGGCCTGCACCTCGATCTCGACCTCACTGGTCACACCCGCGAGCGTTGCCGCGTCGACGAAGCCGTCCTCGCGCAGGAAGGCGGAGTCTGCCTTGGGACGGAAGGCATTGGCGCTGATCCGGGTGAGCACGCGAGGAAAGGACGTCGTGATGTCGACGCCCCTAGCGTCGGGGTCGTACGGGCCAGGCCATGTGGTGCCGACGTAGACGCGCGGCGTGCCATATCTCGGGGTCCACCCGGTGAGCGGCACCTCGAGGTCGACGATGAAGCCGAGCTTGCGCATGAGCGCGGGATGCGACGACAGCAGGGCAACCGCCTGATGGAAGTCGAGGTCGGGCCACAGCGGAGGGACGTTGCTGCGGTCGCGCGGCACCTCGAGCACGCGGTTGAGCTCCTGCACCGCGCCCGCGGTCGCGTTGGCCGACCCCGCGGCGGGCGCCCGCGTGACCCCGTCGCGCTCGAGCATGCGATCGATCGTGCTGTCGAGGGATGCGCGTCGGCGCGGGTCGAGGTCGAAGGGGTCAAGGGGGAGTCGGTCCGGCGGCCTGACGCCATCCTTCTGATACGGCGTCACGAGCGACGACTTCAGCGGGCGTTCCTCGGGCGATGTGCGGGCAAGTTCGATTTGCACCGTGTCCATGGCCCGCGCGAGTCGCTCCATGGGGAAGGACAGGATCGGGCGCTTCGCGATGTTGTCGTAGTCGAAAGGGTCAACCGGCATGGAGCCGGGGAAGAGGATGCGCGCCAGTGCAGGCTCCGCATCGGCCGAGACGCGGGTCGCGGGCAGGTAGTCCTCGTCGGAGTCGTCCGCGCTCCAGCGCAGCACGAAGTTCCACTCCATGGCGTTGACGATGACCGGCCAGGCGCCTTCGGCGAAGTCGACGTAGCGCGACAGGGGCAGCCGTCGCGGGGTGCCCTCCTCCCCGCCCAATCGCGGAGCGAGGAAGCACGACAGCGACAGGGTCTTGGGCGTGCGGCTGCGTGGCAGCGCGGTCAGGATCACGGTCTCGAGGATCATGCGAACGCTCCGCAGAATTCAGCCCAGTCCTCGCGGGTCACCGCGTCGGCGAAGGTGATGGGGGTGACAGGGGGCTCCCCCGCCCGGGAGCTGAGTACCCCCACGACGAAACTGGATCCGGGCAAGTCAGAGCCCTTGAAGGATCGCCGCACAGTGAATCGCACGCGCTTGGACCAGAAGGCCAACTTGATGCGCACTGAGCACTCTGCCTCGCCGTGCGCGGTGATCTGCAGGAGATCGTCGGGGTCGTCAGGGATGGGCAGGGGCAGGTCGATGCCGAGGCCGATGTAGACCTCGATGCCAACGGTGACGATCCCCAGTACGTCCACTCGACCCTGGATGCGCACGAATGCGGTGAGCGTGCACCTCTCGTCGTCGCCGGCCTCGGGTGCCCCCAGGGCAAACTGCATGCCGAGCTGGACCGAGACCGATCCCGAGGCAACCCCGAGGTCCAGAGCGACCTTGGCCTGCACGAATGCCGCCGCCTCGAAGTACTCGATCCCATCGAGTCCCAGGTCCTGCGTGAACCAGCCTCCTCCACCGAGGCCGAGCACTGTCATGCCGAACGGGTCATCGGGTGCCGACATGCCAAAGCGGAAGCGCACCGGATCACTGCCGAAGGGCAGGGTGAATCCGGTGCGCACCGCGATGCCGCTCAACGTGAAGGCACCGAGTGCGATCGCCGGCAGCCCGACGCTAAGGCCCGCGCTGATGCCGCGACCGCCGACCTCGATGGAGAGGCCGTCGCCGAACGGGAGGTAGGCGGCGAGATCGGCGATGAAGGCCAGCGCGCCACCGAATCGCACATCGGTGACGTCAATGTCGACGTCGGTGGAGGTCTTGCTGCCAGCGCTGAAGGCCAGGCGTGCCACATCGACGGCGACGAAGGCGAGGCCCTCGACGGGCACCAGACTGACGGTGAAGTCAGTGAAGTTGCCGAGCACGGACCACGCGGCGTCACCACCCGCGGTGGGCACCTCGGAGACGAGTTGGATCGACAGCGACGCGTCGTCGACATTGAGGAGCAGTTCGGCGACTCCGGAGGGCACGAGCTCGCTGGCCGCCCATGACATGGCCATGGTGGTGACCACCCGCTCGGTGGGCAGTCCCTCATCGACAAGTCGCGTGGTCGTGCGCAGGGCCTTCGTGGACGGCAGGCCGCCATCGAGTGCGGGGAAACTGCTAGGGAGGACATCGGCCAGCGACACACCGCCCAGCAGCGTGATGGCCGAGAGCGCATCGGCTGGCGTGATGGTGCCATCGGCGGCGAGCTCGGCGAGCGACTCCGCCGTGCCGTAGACCGGGCCCACGCCGGCGCTGAAGCCGGCGAGGTCCATCGTGGGGACCATCACGCCGCCCGCCTTGGCCGCATCCATGCCGATGCGCGTCACCTCTTCGGTGGCCTTCTTCAGGTAGACCAGGCCGGCATTGCGCGCGCGATCGAGGCCGGCGCTGACGTAGGCACGGGGGTAGTCGAGAACGGCGTTGACCTGCTGACCGGTGATGCGAGAGAGGTCCTCGACGATGACATTGGCGGTCTGCAGCAGCGGCATGTTGCGGGGCTGGCCATCGAACTCGAGCAGGTTGCTGTCGGAGCTGATCAGTCGTACGTCGCCGTCGAAGGTCTCGGACATGGCGAAGAACATCGTCGTGACAGGCATCGCGGTGTCGAGCGGATCGCCCGCCGCGGTGGCGAAGCCGACATAGCGCCCGGAGAAGTCGGCCCGCCGCTCGGAATCCGGGCGAGCGGCGTAATAGGCACGCAACGTCCTGGCGCCAGCCTCCGTGAAGTTGGCGGGCGCTTCCTCAGCGAAGAGCAGCGGCATGCTGAAGGCGACCTGCTGCCCATTGGCATCGACCCCGATGAAGTCGAAGGCGAAGGGCGTTGAGGAGTTGCCGCGCGGGACCTTGGGCACGTAGACCGCCTTGCCTGCCCACCCGTCCGTCTCGGGACCGGCAGTGGGCTGCGCGAGGAACGGCGTCACGGTCGTCGTACAGGTGACCGAGCGGAAGGTCGCGCCGCGCCTTCCCGCCACGGTGGTGGCATCGACATCGGCGTAGACGAGCGTCGGATCGGTGACACCGACCTGGGTGCGGGTGAACCAGTAGGGCCTGATGTCGCCAGCGGCGCGATTGCTCGCCGACCAGATGCGAACGCCCTCGGTCACCTGGTAGGCGCGAATGCCCCAGGGGTAGAGGAATCCGCGGCGCACGATCTTGACGTAGGTGTCGCGGCCCTGCCAGATCCGCTGCTGCCAGGAGGCGACCGAGGAGACTCCCGGCTCGTCCCATGCGCCGAACGTCGACAGATGCCCGCCGAGCGTCGTGAGGGTCATCGCCGCATCGACTGGATTGGCGACCCCCCCAGGAACGTTGGCACCCGTGCGCGTGGTGAGTCGCACGAAGTCGGCGCGATCCGCGGGCTTCGGCAGGATCTCGAAGGGGTAGCCCTCAGATCCCATACGCGGATTCACCATGCCGTCGCGGAGCGCCACCTGTGCTCCGGGGTCGCGGATCCACAGGCCGCGGATCGTCGCGGCTGCTCCATCGCGGTCGGGCTGGCCTTCGCGATCGAACTGCCCGAACCATGTGGAAAAGACCTCGCTGCGCCCCGCCACGGTCTTTGGCTGCACCCGCTGAGACCAGGTCGTGAAAATGTTGGGACTGACGATCAGCCACCAGGGCATCTCGATGCTGGTCTCATCCGGGGCCGGTGGCGTGTAACCCTTCTCCAGGACGTTCGCCGGGATGTTCGCGCCGCGCGGGTAGACGGCAGGCCCGGCGGTGGCGGTGAGCCACTGGGCCCACGCCAGCATCGACGTCAGCGTCAGGTCGACGGCAGAGGTGACGTTGACGACGATGCGACTGCTGCCGGCCAGTCGAGAGCGCACGGGAGGTGCGGGTGCCCCGTTGGGCGGGTAGTAGTTGGCCTCCTCCAGCACCGCCTGCGGGCCGATGTCGATGATCATGCGGCCAACCTGGGCGCCGAAGGGGACCGGATTCAGGTACGGCGTGGTCGGTGAGATGACCAGTCGGTCTCCTTCGCGCACCATGCCGAGGAAGGTGACCCGTAGGAGCGTGAGGTCATTGCGGCGGCGAAGCGTATAGGTCAGAGGCACGTCGCCCACGCCGGGCCGCGGCGCGATCGCGCTGGCCGGTCCGCTGATCGCCAATACGCCCGCGGTGGCACCGACGGCACCCAGGAAGAACCTACGCGTGACAGGTGGCAGACCAGTCATGGCTATCCCTTCCGCTTGGGGGAGCCTATGCACTCACACAGGCTCTTGTCCCACCGTTCAGATGGAAAGGGACCTTGGTCCTGCCAACGGAGAAGCGAACACATGTGCACTACCAACCCAGCCGCCGACCGCTGTGCCAGGCTGACCCATGCGCCCGACACGGCTCATCTACGTCGAGAACGACCCCGCGCTCCGGGGGATCATGTCGACGATGCTCGATGAGGCGCCGGAGATCGATCTGATCTTCTCGACCGGGGTCGCTCACGAGGCACTCGATCCGCAGCTCGTCCAACGGGCCGATGCGGCACTGCTCGACCTCGCGCTGGTCGTGGACGGTCCCGTCGAGTTCCGGCTCCTTTGCGGTGTCGACGT
>JBMOIL010000111.1:0-8326 GCA_049317345.1 Candidatus Nanopelagicales bacterium | reverse complement strand
GTGGAGGCAGCACTGGTGATCCCGGTGCTCCTGGCTGTCACGGTGCTGCTCGTCTGGGTGACGTCCCTTGGTGCGACGTATGTCCGCCTCCTCGACGTCGCCCAGACGGCGGCACGCCAGGCTGCGCGAGGGGTTGTCGATGCAGAGTCCGACCTCGGGGTCGCGGTGTCGATTACTGAGGTCGATGGGCTCATTCGTGCGCAAGCGCAGCAGGAGATGTCACCCCCACTCACCGGGTTCCTTGGTTGGACCCTCACGGTGCGCGCTGAGGCACACGCCGCCCCGGAGTGGGCGGGGTTCACGCAGGGCGACGGAGAGTCAGCGTGGTGATGTCGCGTGTGTGCTGCGATCGCGGAGTCGGGACGGTGCTGGGTCTCGCCCTGGGCCTCGTACTGCTCGCCTCCGGAGCCGTGGTGTGGGCCCTCGTCGCCATCGCCGTGGGTCATCAGCGGGCTGCGGTCGCAGCGGATCTCACGGCGGTCGCAGCGGCGGCACACGGCTGCGCTGACGCGGAGCGCGTCGCGGTGGCGCAGGGTGCTGTCAGCGTCACCTGTCGCACGGAGGCGGGTGACGCCGTGGTGACCGTGGCAGTCCCCGCGCCGGAATTCCTGGCGCGCCTCGCGCGGTGGAGCGGAAACGAGGCTCCCGTGCTCGCGAGCACCTCTCGCGCCGGCCAACTCTCGGGCTGAACGGGCTGGTCAGCCGGGTGCCCCCGACAGGAGCGCATCAAGCAACAGAACGGCGCCCCGCTTGTCGAGGGGCTCGTTGCCGTTGCCGCACTTGGGGGATTGCACACAGGAGGGACACCCCGAAGCGCACTCGCACGACGCGATGTGGTCGCGCGTGGCGCGCCACCACTGCTGCGCCGCCACGAATCCGCGGTCGGCGAAGCCCGCCCCTCCCGGGTGCCCGTCGTAGACGACGACAGTGCAGCGACCCGTGTCGGGATGCAACTCCGTCGAGACCCCACCGATATCCCATCGGTCGCATGTGGCGATGAGTGGCATGAGCCCGATGGCCGCGTGCTCCGCGGCGTGCGCCGCACCGCCCAGGTGCACACCCGCCGCGCTCAGGGCGGCGACCTGCTCATCGCTCACCGTCCACCAGGTGCCTCGCGTGCGCAATGTGCGTTCCGGCATGTGGAGGGTCTCGCGTCCGAGGATCTCGCCCGTCCCCGCGCGTCGCCGGACGTATCCGACGACCTGGGAAGTGACCTCCACCTCGCCGACGGCGACATCAGCGCCGCCCCAGGAGTGATGCTGGTGCACGCCGAGAATCCTGTAGTCCGCTACCTCCTCCGCTGTCGTGGTGTGTTCGACCTCGTCCACGCGCACCATGGCCACGGAGTCATCGAGATCGAGTGCGGTGACCACATGACTGACCCCCTGGTGGAGGTACACCGCGCCGGGATGGACGGTTGCGGGTGCTCGTGCAGCCTCCACCGTCCCGAGGAGCCGGCCTGTTCCCTCCTCGACAAGGCGCACGGGCGGAGCGGCATCACCGCGCAGGTCGATGCGCTCGGCCGCGGAGTAGCGCTGGGTCCAGAAGTACCCGGTGCGTCGGTGGCGCAGGGTGCCCTGGGCGGCGAGCTCCGCCAGGCGAGTCGGCGCCGTGGGGCCAAACCACGTGATCGCATCCTCCTCGGTGAGCGGATGCTCGGCGGCTGCGGCGGCCAAGTGCGGCCCGAGGACGTGGGGATTTGCCGGATCCAGGACGACGGACTCCACGGGCTGGTCGAAGACGACATCAGGATGCTCGAGTACGTAGCGGTCAAGCGGGTCCTCGCGCACGATGAGGAGGGCTAGCGCCTCGTCGTCTCCGCGGCCCGCACGCCCCCACTGCTGCCACAGCGATGCGCGCGTGCCCGGCCAGCCGGCGACGATGACCGCATCGAGACCACTGATATCGATGCCGAGTTCGAGTGCGTTGGTTGTCGCCACGGCGCGAAGCCGCCCCTCGCGCAGATCAGCCTCGAGGGCGCGCCGTTCTTCGGCCAGGTATCCGCCGCGGTACGCCGCAACCGATTCGGCGAGCTCGGGAGCTACGTCGGCGAGCTCGTCGCGCGCCCGCTGTGCAACGACCTCGGCTCCGCGGCGCGAGCGCACGAAGGCCAGGGTCCGCTTTCCCTCGGACGTGAGGTCTGCGAGGACATCGGCGGTCTCCGCGAGTGCGGACTTGCGAGGCGCGGGCTGGTCGGGATCGCGGTGGGCGATGCCCACAGACTCAGGGGGTTCCCAGAGCACCGCGGTGACGGCAGCGTGGGTGGAGCCGTCGACCTCGATGGGTGTGACCGGGGCGCCAATGAGACGCGAGGCGGCCTCGCCCGGGGCCGCCATGGTCGCCGAGGCGCAGATGACGATGGGATCGCTGCCGTGCAGGGCCGCCAATCTGCGCAGTCGCCTGATCACGTGCGCCACGTGCGAGCCGAACATCCCGCGGTAGTGGTGGGCTTCGTCCACCAGGATGAAGCGCAGATGCCTGAGCACGCGTGACCAGGCTGTCGCCCGCGGAAGCAGCGATCGGTGCACGAGGTCGGGGTTGGTGAGGATGAAGTTGGCATGTGAGCGCACCCAGGCTCGCTCATCCGCAGGGGTATCTCCGTCGTACGTCGCCGCGCGCACTCCAGGGATGTCGAGTTCGGTGAGCGCCGCGAGCTGGTCATGGGCGAGGGCCTTGGTCGGGGAGAGGTAGAGAACGCAGGCGCGCTCATCGGTGAGGAGCGCGGACAGGCTCGGCAGCCACATGGCGAGGGTCTTGCCCGAGGAGGTCCCGGTGGCGACGACGACGTGCTCGCCGCGCAGTGCCGCAGCGGCGGCTTCGGCCTGGTGGGACCACGGGGCATCTATGCCGCGGGATGCCAGCCGGTCGAGGAGCACATCGGGGGTTGCCTCGTGCCAGACCCCTCGCTCGCCTGGTCGAGCCGCCAGGCGCCGGACCACGCGTCGGCCTGCGGTGCGGCCCTCGAGGGAGCCCAAATAGGGCGAGTCGTCGTCCATGTCGGCACCATCATTCCCCTCCCGGCTGACGACGCCCTAGGGGTCGGGCGCGCCCCCGGCACCGCCCTGCGTAAGATCCCGGGGAGTTTCGGCCCGTTACACGGGCCGTTCCTGATACCGGGGGGTCCCGCCCGCCCGGACGCGTCCACCAGGGAGTCCCATGACCACCGCTGCCGCCGCGATCGACCTGACCGGCACCAACTTCATCACGGTCGTCGTCGTCGCCGTCATCGCCGTACTCGCCCTGCTCGTCGCCTTCGTGCTCGTGCGCGACGTGCTGTCGGCCAGTGAGGGCACCTCGCGCATGCAGGAGATCGCCGCGGCGGTCCAGGAGGGCGCGGCCGCCTATCTCAATCGCCAGTTCAAGACGCTGGCAATCTTCGCGGTCATCGTCTTCTTCGTCCTCTTCCTCCTCCCCGCGGAGACGACGAGCGAGCGAATCGGCCGCTCGATCTTCTTCCTCGTCGGAGCGGTCTTCTCCGCCATCACCGGCTACATGGGCATGTGGCTCGCCGTGCGTGGCAACGTGCGCGTGGCTGCCGCGGCCAATGAGTCCGGTGAGCAGAAGGCCATGAAGATCGCCTTCCGCACCGGTGGCGTGGCGGGCATGTTCACCGTCGGCCTCGGCCTGCTCGGTGCGGCGATCGTCGTCCTTGTCTACAAGGGGGAGGCACCCAAGGTTCTCGAGGGCTTTGGCTTCGGCGCGGCACTCCTCGCGATGTTCATGCGCGTCGGAGGCGGCATCTTCACCAAGGCAGCCGACGTGGGCGCTGACCTCGTGGGCAAGGTCGAGCAGGGTATCCCCGAGGACGACCCCCGCAATGCGGCCACCATCGCCGACAACGTCGGCGACAACGTGGGCGACTGCGCGGGCATGGCCGCCGACCTCTTCGAGTCCTACGCCGTCACGCTCGTCGCCGCACTCATCCTCGGCAAGGCAGCCTTCGGCGAGCTCGGCCTCGTCCTCCCGCTCGTGATCCCTGCGATCGGCGTCGTCACCGCTGTCATCGGTATCTTCGCGGTCTCCCCGCGTGCGAGCGATCGTTCCGGCATGAGCGCGATCAACCGAGGCTTCTTCATCTCGGCGGTCATCTCGGCGGTCCTCGTGGTTGCCGCGATCTTCTTCTTCGTCCCGGCGTCGTGGAGCGAGATCACCTCGATCGGCGGCCTTGCAGCCGAAACGCTCGGTGAGGGCGATCCCATCGCTCCGCGCTTCTACGTCATCGGCTCAGTCTTCATCGGCATCATCCTTGCCGCGGTGATCCAGCAGCTCACGGCGTACTTCACCGAGACCAACCGTCGTCCGGTCGACGATGTCGCCAAGAGCTCGCTCACCGGCCCGGCCACCGTCATCCTCTCCGGCATCTCGCTCGGTCTCGAGTCCGCGGTCTACTCGGCCCTGGTCATCGCTGCGGCGGTCTACGGCGCCTATCTCCTCGGTGGCGGCGTGGTTATCCTCGGCCTCTTCGCGATCGCGCTGGCCGGCACCGGTCTTCTCACCACCGTCGGTGTCATCGTGTCGATGGACACCTTCGGCCCGGTCTCCGACAACGCCCAGGGCATCGCCGAAATGTCCGGCGACGTCGAGGGTGAGGGCGCGGCGGTGCTCACTCGCCTCGATGCGGTGGGCAACTCCACCAAGGCCATCACCAAGGGCATTGCGATCGCGACCGCTGTGCTCGCGGCGACCGCGCTCTTCGGCGCCTTCCGCGACGCGGTCGTGGGTGCGACAGCAGAAGCTGGATCGGCGGCGGGTGAGTCGATCCGCAGCCTCTCCGATCTGCTGCAGTACTCGGGCGTGCTCGACGTCGCCAATCCGTCCAATCTGGTTGGCCTCATCATCGGCGCGTCCGTCGTCTTCCTCTTCTCCGGACTCGCGATCAACGCGGTCTCGCGCGCGGCCGGTGCGGTTATCTTCGAAGTGCGCCGCCAGTTCCGCGAGCACCCCGGGATCATGGAGGGCACGGAGAAGCCGGAGTACGGCAAGGTCGTCGACATCGTCACGCGCGACTCGCTGCGTGAGCTCATCACACCGGGTCTGCTCGCCGTGCTCGCTCCGATCGCGGTCGGCTTCGGCCTCGGTGTGGGCGCACTCGGTGCCTATCTTGCGGGCACGATCGCCACGGGCGTGCTTATGGCGGTCTTCCTCTCCAACTCCGGTGGTGCCTGGGATAACGCCAAGAAGTACGTCGAGGATGGTCACTTCGGTGGCAAAGGCTCCGAGGCTCACGCTGCAACCGTCATCGGCGACACGGTCGGCGATCCCTTCAAGGACACCGCTGGTCCTGCGATCAACCCGCTCATCAAGGTGATGAACCTCGTGGCACTGCTCATCGCGCCCGCGGTCGTGGCCATGAGCATCGGCGAGGGTGCCAACACCGCGCTGCGGTGGGCGATCGCGATCGGCGCCACGCTCATCATCGTGGTGTCCGTGGTGGTCTCCAAGCGTCGGCCCATCGCGGTGGGCGAGGAGCAGGTCAGCGCCCCCGCCGCATAGCCTTCCCGCATAGCGGGACAGTCCTCCCGGCGCTCACCCCCGTAGGGGGTGGGCCCGGGCAGGGCGAGGGTCATTTGACAGCGGCACCCCCGGGCTGCGCAGACTCCCAACGGCCCCGTCAGTCCCACGGCGGGCAGGGCCCATGAGGCCCGAGGCGGAAGACAGGAGCGGAAGTGGCTGCGGAGCGTGTGCTCGTCATCGTCGAGTCGCCGGCGAAGGCCAAGACGATCGAGGGCTACCTCAATGGTCGGGGCAACCGCGACTTCCGGGTGAAGGCATCCGTCGGCCATGTGCGCGACCTGGCCAGCAAGGCGTCAGAGCTTCCCGAGGGGCTGCGCAAGGAGCCCTGGTCCAAGTACGCCGTCAACACCGATGAGGGCTTCATCCCCTTCTATGTTGTCCACGCCAACAAGAAGTCGACCATCGCTGAGCTCAAGCAGGAGCTCAAGGGCGCATCCGAGTTGCTCCTCGCGACGGACGAGGACCGCGAGGGCGAAGCCATCGCCTGGCATCTCCTCGAGGTGCTCAAGCCCAAGATCCCCGTGCGTCGCATGGTCTTCCACGAGATCACCGAGCATGCGATCTCCGACGCGCTCGAGCAGACGCGCGAACTCGACATGAAGCTCGTGGACGCGCAGGAGACGCGCCGGATCGTCGATCGTCTCTACGGCTACCCGGTCTCAGAGGTGCTGTGGAAGAAGATCGGTCGCGATGCGCGGTCGGCAGGTCGAGTGCAGTCCGTCGCGGTGCGCCTCGTGGTCGATCGCGAACGCGAGCGCATCGCCTTCGTCTCTGCCTCCTACTGGGACCTGACCGCCGCGTTCGATCCCGGTTCCTTCTCCGCCCGCCTCAACCTTGTCGAGGGCAAGCGCCTCGCGACAGGACGCGACTTTGACGAGCAGGGCCGCCTCACCGGCCGCGACTGCGTGGTGGTCGATGAGTCAGCAGCCCGAGCACTCGCCGCCGCTCTCGAGGGTGTCGACTACACCGTTCGTTCGGTGGTCGAGAAGCCGGGCAAGCGCAGCCCCAAGGCCCCCTTCATGACATCCACCCTGCAGCAGGAGGCCTCGCGCCGCTTCCGCTGGAATGCCCAGCGCACCATGCGCGTCGCCCAGGGTCTCTACGAGCGCGGCTACATCACCTACATGCGTACCGACTCCACGACGCTGTCCGAGACAGCCGTCGCTGCGGCTCGCTCCCAGGCTGCCGAGCTCTACGGTCACGATCACGTGGCTGACGCTCCGCGTCGGTATGACCGCAAGGTGAAGAACGCTCAGGAAGCACATGAGGCGATCCGTCCCGCGGGCGATTCCTTCCGGACCCCGGGTGAGGTGCAGCGCGAGCTGAGCGGTGATGAGTTCGCCCTCTACGACCTCGTCTGGAAGCGCACGCTGGCTTCCCAGATGGCTGATGCCCGCGTCGCAACGACGACGGTCACCATCGGGGCGGTCTCCTCTGACGGGCGCGACGTGGAGTTCACGGCCTCGGGCACGGTGACGTTGTTCGCAGGATTCAAGGCGGCCTACGAGGACACCCGCGAGGAGGACTCCGACGACGAGTCCGAGCGCGTGCTGCCGGTCCTGCGTGAAGGTCAGTCACTCACGGCCACGAGCATGGAGGCCGACGGGCACAGCACGAACCCGCCGGCTCGTTTCACTGAGGCATCGCTCACCGCCAAGCTCGAGGAGCTCGGCATCGGGCGCCCCTCGACGTACGCCGCGATTATGGGCACGATCGTTGACCGGGGATACGTGTGGAAGAAGGGATCGGCTCTCGTGCCGTCCTTCCTTGCCTTCGCCGTCATTCGGCTCCTCGAGGAGCACTTCAGCGAGCTCGTCGACTATCGCTTCACGGCGCGCATGGAGGAGTACCTCGACGCGATCGCCAACGGTGAGGCGGGTCGCGATGCTCAGTTGGAGACGTTCTGGCGCGGTGGCGAGACTGACACGGGCCCCTTCCGCGGTGTCCTGGATCTCACGACCGATCTGGGCGCGATCGACGCGCGCATGCTGTCGACCTTCCCGATCGACGGCACCGATGCCGTCGTGCGTGTCGGCCGGTACGGCGCGTTCGTGGAGCGTGGCGAGGAACGCGCGTCGATTCCGGAGGACCTTGCGCCCGACGAGCTGGTCGCGGAGAAAGCCGAGGAGCTCCTGGCGCAGCCGTCCGGGGAGCGCGAACTCGGTGTCGATCCGGAGTCTGGGCTGGCGATCGTCGCCAGGTCGGGTCGCTACGGACCCTACGTGTCCGAGGTGCTCGCGGAGGATGCCCCTAAGTCGGCGAAGCCGCGCACGGGATCGCTGCTGAAGTCGATGTCGCTCGACACGGTCACGCTCGAGGATGCGCTCCGCCTGATCTCGCTGCCGCGCGTGGTGGGCGTCGACCCTGCCGACGGTGTCGAGATCACGGCGCAGAACGGCCGCTATGGGCCCTACCTACTCAAGGCCAAGGATTCGCGCTCACTGTCGACGGAGGAGTCCATCTTCACGGTGACGGTGGAGGAGGCGCTCGCCCTCTACGCCCAGCCCAAGCAGAGGCGCGGTGCCGCATCTGCTCCGCCGTTGAAGGAACTCGGGGATGACCCGGTGTCGGGCAGTCCGGTGGTGCTCAAGGAGGGCCGCTTCGGCCCCTATGTCACCGACGGTGAAACCAATGCCTCACTGCGCCGTGACGACGACCCCGAAACCATCGACCCGGCACGTGCCTTCGAGCTCCTCGCCGATCGTCGCGCCCGGGGTCCGGTGAAGCGCACGGCGAAGAAGGCGGCCAAGAAGGCACCCGCGAAGAAGGCGGCGGCCAAGAAGGCACCCGCGAAGAAGGCTGCCAAGAAGGC
>JBMOIL010000110.1:0-8327 GCA_049317345.1 Candidatus Nanopelagicales bacterium | reverse complement strand
GCGTCGCAGGCCGGCTTGCGGGCATGGCAGACGCGTCGACCGTGCAGGATCATCCGGTGCGACAGGTCGGTCCATTCCGATGGTGGGAAGATTTGCATGAGGTCGGCTTCGACCTTTTCGGGCGCGGACTCCTCAGTCCAGCCGAAGCGTCGTGCGAGACGGCCGACGTGTGTGTCGACGGCGATACCGGGGACACCAAAGGCATTGCCCAGCACGACATTCGCCGTCTTGCGGCCGACTCCGGGCAGGGCCACGAGCTCCTCGAGTGTGGTCGGCACCTCGCCTCCATGGCGATCGCAGAGTGCCTGGGCTAGCCCCTGGATGCTCGCTGCCTTGGAGCGGTAGAGCCCGACCGTCTGGATCAGGGACTCCAGTTCGGCACGGTCGGCCGCCGCGTAGGCGGCCGCATCGGGATAGCGGGCGAAGAGGGCCGGGGTCACCGCGTTGACGCGCTCGTCCGTGCTCTGTGCCGACAGAACGGTCGCGACCAGGAGCTCCAGGGGGCTGGTGTGGGCGAGCTCTGTGCCGGCCTCGGGGTAGGCGTCCGCGAGGATCCGGCCCATGCGGTGGGCCAAGCGGTCGGCGTCGGGCACCCGGCCAGGGTACGTCGCGTCCCCGTCGGAAGGGTGAACTCGTCGGCCGCGCCGTACACCTGCACGGGCACCGAGGGCGCCTATGCGCCAGACTGTGAGGAGGAGGTTCCGTGGACGACGCACTCATGCAGGCACCGCTCTTCTCAGCGCTCGACGCCGAAGCGGCCGCTGCGCTGCGCGCCTCGATGACCGAGAAGCGCGTGCCCCGCAGCGGCGTGATCTTCTCCGAGGGGGAGCCCGGCGACCGGATGTACGTGATTCTGGACGGCAAGGTGAAGCTGGGTCAGACGTCGCCGGACGGTCGTGAATCGCTTCTCGCCGTCCTCGGCCCGGGAGAGGTCTTCGGCGAGTTGTCACTGTTCGATCCCGGTCCGCGCACAGCGACGGCCACAGCCGTGACCGACACCGTGGTGGTCGGGCTCGGGCACGTCGACCTGCGTCCCTGGCTCACCGGCCGTCCCGAGGTGGCCGAGGCACTCCTGCAGGCGCTCGCGCAGCGGTTGCGCCGGACCAACGAGGCCCTCGCCGACCTGGTGTTTTCCGATGTGCCCGGTCGAGTCGCCAAGCAGTTGCTGGAGTTGGCGGACAAGTTCGGCCAGCCCGGTGTCGACGGCGTGCTCGTCCATCACGACCTCACGCAGGAGGAGTTGGCCCAGCTCGTCGGTGCGTCACGCGAGACGGTCAACAAGGCGCTGGCTGATTTCACTCAGCGCGGATGGATCGAGGTGGATCAGCGCCAGGTCCTGCTCATGGATATGGAGCGGCTCGCGCGGCGAGCGCGCTAATCAGGACCGAGCGGCTCGACATCCCTCGATAGCGGGGACGTACAACGTCAGCCGATTCCTTTGAGGTACTCGAGTTGAGCGCGAGTGCTCAGCAGAGCTGCCCAGCGCACAGATGTGGGGATGTCGACGTACACGGCATCGACAACCTCCTCCGCCGTGCTCGCTCCCTGCGCGAGTGCCGTGCGCACCTGATCGAGGCGGGCGCGACGATGATCGAGATAGGCATCGAGCACGGCGACAGGATCGCGCAGGACGGGCCCGTGCCCGGGCAGGATCGCGCTGGCCCCTGTGACCTCGGCACGCGCCCGGAGGGCGCTCAGCGAGTCGAGGTAGTCGCCGAGGTGGCCGTCGGGCCACGCCACGACGGTCGTGCCGCGTCCCAGGACCGTGTCACCCGTGAGTAGCGCCGCGTCGCGCGGAAGGTGGAAGCTCAAGGAATCGGCCGTGTGCCCCGGGGTGCTGATCACGTGGATCTCGTCATCCCCCGCGACGATCACCTCGCCGGCGGCGAGGCCTTCGCCACCCAGGACGTGCTCGGGATCGAGTGCCCGGACCGCGGCGCCCGTCATCTCGTGCAGGCGGTGGGCACCTTCAGCGTGGTCCGGGTGGCCGTGGGTGAGCAGGATCTGCGCCACTCGCCCCTCGGTCGCATCCACGATCTCCTGCAGGTGCGCGTCATCATCGGGACCGGGGTCGATCACGATGAGCGCTCCGCCCGCCTGGCCGATAACCCAGGTGTTGGTGCCGTCAAGGGTCATCGGACTCGCGTTGGGCGCCAGGATGCACATCACTGTCGCGCTGAATGCGCCACCGGCCCACGGAGCATCGGATCCGATCACGGGGAGACCGCTCATGCGCCCGCAACCTCCGATCCCGCCGGTTCGGCAGGCAAACGCACGATGACGGACCCATCGCGCACGTCGATGACGTCCCAGGCGATCACCCCGCCCGCCTCCATCCTGGGGCGAGGCATCAGCGGGCGCACGTCGCGATCGCCCGCGCTCGCAAGGACACTGGCTACATCGGGCAGCGCCGCGAGGTCGGCGAGAGTGGCGACGGTCGGCGGCAGCATGGGTAGGCGACCGCGCGCATAGTCGCCGAGGGCCGCGGCCGGGGAAGTCCACACCACCTGATCTGCCTCGCCGCTCACATCGCGGGCCTGCTGACCAGGCGGCACGGCGGCCACGAAGAAGCGCACGTCGTATCTCTTGGACTCCACCTCAGGCGTGACCCAGTGGGTCCACAGCGGGAGCAGGCCGGGATCGATGCGAAGGCGACGACGGTCGAGGACCTCCGCGAGGGCGGGGCTGGACTCGGCCACCGCAGCGCGGTCGTCCTCCCATGCGTCGTCTTCGGCGGGGACGCGCCCGGATTCGTCGACGGCAAGGAGTACGCCGGTCTCCTCGAAGACCTCGCGCACGGCTCCGACGATGAGACCGCGCGCCTGGTGCTGCGTCGCCGTCATGCGCTGCGGATCGAGCGGATCGCCGATCCAGGCGACGTCCATGTCGCCATCCGCATCATCAATGCGGCCGCCGGGGAAGACATGCATACCCGCAGCAAAGGCCATGCTGGGTGCACGTCGCATCAAGTAGGTCTCGAGCCCCCCGGCGTCGCGCAGGAGCACAACGGTGGACGCATCCCTGAGGGGCGGTGGCTGCCACTCTCCGGCGAGCAGCGCGCGGGCGCGCTCGCTCACTTCGCGGGGCATGCGCGGGACGCTCAGTCGGCGACCTCCAGCACCATCTCCACCTCGACGGGGGCGTTGATGGGGAGCCCGGCGACGCCCACCGCGGATCGGGCATGCCGGCCGGCATCGCCGAAGATCTCGAGCAGTAACTCGCTGGCGCCATTGATGACCGCTGGCTGACCGGTGAAGCCCGGCGCACTAGCGACGAAGCCCACGACCTTGACGACACGGGTGACCCGGTCCAGTGAACCGATCACCGACTGCGCGGCTGCGAGGGCGTTGATGGCGCACTGGCGGGCGCAGTCCTTGGCGACGTCGGGATCAACATCCGATCCCACGAGGCCCTCAGCGATCATCGTGCCGTCGCGCATCGGCAACTGGCCCGATGTGTAGACGTAGCGCCCCGTGACCACAGCCGGCACGTAGGCGGCGACCGGTGGCACCACCTCGGGGATGACAATGCCCAACTCGGCAAGGCGGGCGGTGTGAGACATCACTGCTCCTTGGGGCGCTTGAGGTAGGCGACCATATTCTCGGCATTGGGTCCGGGGACGACCTGCACGAGCTCCCAGCCGTCCTCCCCCCACGTGTCGAGGATCTGCTTGGTCGCGTGGATGAGCAGGGGCACGGTCGCGTATTCCCACCGGGTCATGGCCCGACCCTAGTACGGCGTACTCCAAGGACAACCGGGGCGGATACACCTGCGCGGACTAGGCTCAGGCGGTGCCCTCGACCGATTGGCCCGACGTGCTCCTGCACGTGGTTTCCGGCAAGGGCGGCACAGGCAAGACCACGGTGGCCGCAGCGTTGGCCCTGGCGCTCGCGCGCGAGGGCCGCCAGGTGATGCTCATGGAGGTCGAAGGCCGACAGGGCCTCGCCCAACTCTTCGACACGCCACCGATGCCCTACGAGGAGCGCAAGCTCGCCTCCGCACCCGGAGGAGGAGAGGTGTGGGGTCTTGCGGTGGACCCCGAGGAGGCACTGCTCGAATACCTCGAACTCTTCTACAACCTCCGTCGCGCAGGTGGCGTCCTACGCCGTATGGGTGCCATGGAGTTCGTCACCACCATCGCACCGGGCCTGCGTGATGTGCTGCTCACCGGCAAGGCGGTGGAGCTGGTACGCCGTCGCGACAAGAAGCACGCCCGCGCGTACGACGCGATCGTCCTCGATGCTCCGCCGACCGGACGCATCACGCGCTTTCTCAACGTAAACACCGAGATCGCGGGCGTGGCGAAGGTCGGTCCCATCCGCAATCAGGCAGACGGCGTCATGGCTGTCCTGCGATCGGACAAAACCGCGGTGCACCTCACGACACTGCTCGAGGAAATGCCGGTCCAGGAGACGGCCGACGGCGTCGCCGAACTTGAGGACGCCGCTCTTCCCGTGGGGGGCATCGTCGTCAATATGACGCGCCCCCCGATCCTGCCGTCTATGGCCGAGCTGACTTCGATCGACGCGAGAACCCTTGAGGCGTCCCTGGTTTCGGCCGGTCTCGAGGTGTCGCCCCGTGTGGTCGAGGCTCTTCGGGCGGAGGGTGCGGATCACGCTGCGCGGGTGGCATTGGAGGAGACCGAGCGTGCGCGCATCGCCGCACTGGGGCGGCCGGTCTACGAACTACCCTTCCTCGCTGGCGGCATCGACCTGGCCGCCCTCTACGAACTAGCGGACATGCTGCACGAGCAGGGGATGGCGTGATGCCCAGCGTTCCTGTGCTCGACGTAGATGCACTTCTGCGTGATCCCGCCACGCGCATCATCGTGTGCTGCGGCTCTGGCGGAGTGGGCAAGACCACGACCGCCGCGGCGCTCGGCTTGCGCGCAGCCGAGATGGGCCGTCGCGTGTGCGTGCTCACCATCGACCCGGCGCGCCGCCTGGCTCAGGCCATGGGCTTGAGTGAACTCGACAACACCCCTCGCCCCGTCGTCGGCGTCGACGGTGATGGATCGCTCAGCGCGATGATGCTGGACATGAAGCGGACATTCGACGAGGTGGTCGAGTCGCATTCCGATGCTGACCGGGCCCAGGCGATCCTCGACAATCCCTTCTACCAGGCGCTGTCGTCGTCCTTCGCGGGCACGCAGGAGTACATGGCCATGGAGAAGCTCGGACAGTTGCGCACCGAGGCGGACCGTGACGGCACGTGGGATCTCATCGTGGTCGACACGCCCCCGTCGCGCTCGGCACTGGACTTCCTCGACGCCCCGGACCGCCTCGGCACCTTCCTCGATGGACGATTCATCAAGATCCTCACTGCTCCGGCGCGCGGCGCGGGCCGAGGCCTCGGCAAGCTTCTCGGTGCGGGACTCGGACTCTTCTCCGGGGTCCTCACCAAGATCCTCGGCGCCCAATTGCTCACGGATCTCGCCGCCTTCGTCGGAGCGGTCGACACGATGTTCGGCGGCTTCCGCGAACGAGCGGAGGCGACGTACGCCCTGCTCAAGGATCCCGGCACATCCTTCATCGTGGTTGCCGCTCCCGAGCGTGACTCCCTTCGCGAGGCGTCCTACTTCGTGGATCGCCTTGAGCAGGACGGCATGCCCCTCGCGGGACTGGTCCTCAACCGTGTTCAGGAGATTCGCGCCCCCGAACTCAGCGTCGAAGAGGCGACGGCCGGAGTGCAGCGGCTACAGACTCAGGATCCCCGCGTCGCGGCCCTGCTGCGTTTGCACGCGGATCGAATGCGCAATGGCGAACGCCAGGCGCGGCTCGCGCGGCGCTTCACCGCTGCGCACCCCGGAGTTCCGGTGACGGAGGTGTATGCGCTCGCCGAAGACGTGCACGATCTCGAGGGGCTGCGCAAAGTGGGCACACTGCTCGCCTCGATCAGTTCGACTGACTAGACGCGCCGGCTCTACGACGCGCGGAAGATGTCGAGGCCGACGGCGCGCTCGTATTCATCGCGCGCGGTCTGCAGGAGCTGACGCCACGACGTGACCTGCGGGCGGCGGCGCAGCAGCGCGCGACGCTCGCGCTCGGTCATGCCACCCCAGACACCGAACTCCACGCGATTGTCGAGCGCGTCAGCGAGACATTCGGTGCGGACCTGGCAGCCCTGGCAGATGACCTTCGCCCGGTTCTGGGCGGCACCTTGCACGAAGAGGGCATCCGGGTCGGATGTGCGGCAGGCCGCTCGTGCGGTCCACTCGGTCGACCAGGTCATCCCTCACCTTCCCGCCGCCCCGTTTGGCACGGCTTCCCCTCGGGTCCCAGTAGCTTCACCGGTGGGGCGGGACGCTACGCCGGTCAGCGGTGGTCAGACAGGTCCCTATGACCCTATCTGATTAGGTACTTTTGTACTATATCTTGTCCAAATCATGACCCGCGTGGGACAAGACTCCCGTGTGGCACTCGCCTACCCTGGGAACGCACGTCTTTCCCAAGGAGTCCCGTGAGCGAGCCCTACTCGCCGCCCGAGCCCGCCAGGGCGCCCGGAGCGGCAGCGCGCCCCCTGGCCGCGCTCGGCCGCCTCGGCGTCTTCTTCCTCGTCGCCCTCGTCGCCGGGGCCGTCGCCGCGGCGATGGTGCTTCCTGTGGCAGCTGCGACCGGCCTGCTCACCCGAGGGGCCATCGATAGTTTCGAGTCACTGCCCTCGCAACTCGACGCACCCGACCTGCCTGAGCGCTCGGTGATCCTCGCTGCTGATGGGTCTGTGATGGCGACGATCTACTACCAGAACCGCGTCGAAGTGCCGCTGGCTTCCGTCTCACCGATCATGCGTCAGGCCATCGTCGCCGTCGAGGACTCTCGCTTCCTCGACCATCCGGGCATCGACCTGCGCGGCACCATGCGCGCGATCGTCGCCAACAGCACGCAATCCGGCGGCACGCAGGGCGGGTCAACGATCACGCAGCAGTACGTCAAGAATCTGCTCATTGCGAGTGCGTCCAACGAGGAGGAGCTCGAGGCTGCACGCGCGCGTACACCGTCGCGCAAGCTCCGTGAGATCCGGTATGCGCTCGCACTCGAAAGGCGCTACTCCAAGGAAGACATCCTCGAGCGCTACCTCAACATCGTCTACTTCGGAGCCGGCGCCTACGGAGTCGAAGCTGCCGCGCGCCGCTACTTCTCCAAGCCGGCAGCCGAGCTCGACCTGGTCGAGAGCGCGACGCTTGCCGGCATCGTGCAGCAGCCCACCGCCTTCGATCCCACCCGCAATCCAGACCTCGCAGAGCAGCGCCGCAACCTCGTCCTGGGCGAGATGGCGCAGGCTGGCTTCATCACGCCCATCGAGGCCAGCGCGGCCGCGCGGGTGGGGATCGAGGAGATCCTCGACCCTTCGATCCAGGCCAACGGATGCACCTCGTCCTACGCTCCCTACTTCTGCGACTTCGTCATCCGCATGATCAAGGCGGACGTCGCTTTCGGGGAGACCCTGGTCGAGCGCGAAGCGCTCCTGCGCCGCGGTGGACTCACCATCCGCACCACTCTCGATCCTGATGTCCAGGCCGCCGCCATGAAGTCTGCGGCGTCGTACATCCCCATCAAGGACCCCAGCCAACGTGCGGCGGCCATCACACTCGTCGAGCCCGGCACGGGCAACGTCATCGCGATGGCGCAGAACCGCGAATGGGGCCTCAAGGGCCGCGGCAAGACGACGTACAACTACAACGTCGACCAGGGCTTCGGTGGCACGATCGGCATGCAGGCGGGCTCGACCTTCAAGGTCTTCACCCTCGCGGCGGCCCTTGAGCAGGGTTTCTCTCCCATGGAGGGAGTCGACGCTTCCAACCCGAAGACCTTCGAGGAATTCGTCAACTGCACCGACGGCACACCCTTCGAGCCCGTGACCGTGCGCAACTCCGGGTCTGAGGGATTCCTCAACATGTTCCAGGCCACCGCCTTCTCCACGAACACCTACTTCGTCACGCTCGCCGAGCGCTTCGGGCTCTGCCGTCAGGCGGAGATAGCCGAAGAGATGGGCGTGCGGTTGGCTACGGGCGATCCGCTGCAGCGGGTGCCTACGTTCTCCCTGGGCACGATGGAGGTCTCTCCCCTCTCGATGGCGGGTGCCTACGCCGCGTTCGCGAACCACGGTACCTACTGCCAGCCGCGCGTCGTGCTGGAGATTACCGACCGCTACGGCGACAACCTCGCCGTCCCCGACCCTCGCTGTCGAGAGGTCATCTCACGCAACGTCGCCGATGCCGTCACCGGCGTTCTCACCAACGTCATCGACGGACCCTTCGAGGGCCGCACCGGCGGGCTCATGTCGCTACCTGATCGTCCTGCGGCAGGCAAGACCGGTAGCACCAACGA
>JBMOIL010000109.1:0-8337 GCA_049317345.1 Candidatus Nanopelagicales bacterium | reverse complement strand
CCGTACGGCGGCACGCAGGTGTGGGACACCACGCGCGGCGGCGTGACGCTCGAGCGTCTCGAGGCTGCAGACCTGGGGATGGGCGGCATCGCCCCGGGTGCGCTCGCCGGGGGAGACGCGGTGACGAATGCGGAGGTGTGCCGGGCGGCGTTCGGCATGCCGCGCGTGCACCCAGACCTGGAGCTGCCGTCGGATATCGAGGCGGTGCGCGCGGTCGTCATCGCCAATGCGGCGGCTGCGCTGGCAGCGCACTCGGCCGCGGTCGCTGCGGCCGAGGGTGAATACGTGCAGGGGTCGCTACTCGGTCGCGTGAAAGCCCACCTTGTCGATGCGCGTGCGGCAGTGGAGTCCGGTGCGGCCGGCGATCTGCTGCGCCGCTGGGCCGACACCTCCCAGGCCCTCCGTCGCTAACACTCAGGCTCTCCGGGATGTCGTTACGTGACTGCGTCAGCGACGTCCAGCAGTGGCTAAGTGCTCAGCGGGTGGGGATGGTGACGTTGTTGGATTTCGTGGTGGTGTGGGTGATGTAGACGTAGGTCTTCTTGTTGGTTTTGCGTGACCAGGTGAAGGTGCCGTCGGGTGCGAGGGGGATGACGGCGCGCCCTTCGCTGAATGTCGTCTCGCCGGGGAACTTGATCCAGGGCCGAACGGTCTGCCCGGGCAGGTGAGTTGTGGTGCCGGTGATGGTGATGCGCTGGCCGTCGCGGGTGCCGGTGATGGTGATCGTGGGGGCGATGACCGAGATCGACGCGCTCGTGGTGGTGATGGTGCCGGCGGTGGCGCTGATCTGGAACTGTCCTGGTGTGCCGCCCAGGGCGCTGACCTGGAGGTGGCCCTGGGCGTCGGTGGTGCCGTTGATGGTGGTGGCACCTCCGGGCAAGGTGGCCTGCCCGCTCACCTCGACCCGGACACTCGCGCCCGCCACGGGCGCGCCATCGGTGTCCGTCACCGCGATGCGGACTCCCAGCGCGCTGCCGGTCAGGATCGATGCCGGGAGCGGACTGCCTTCGGATCCGGTCAACGCGACCACCGCCGGCGTCGGCGTCGGAGTGGGTGTCGGCGTCGGTGTCGGTGTCGGCGTGGGAGTCGGTGTGGGAGTCGGTGTCGGCGTGGGAGTCGGCGTGGGAGTCGGAGTGGGTGTCGGCGTCGGTGTCGGTGTCGGGCTGGGTGTGGGTGTGGGTGTGGGGGCGGGGTCGACGCTCACCTGCAGGGTGGAGTACGCCGACTCGGCGTTGCCGGCGGCGGTGGCGGTGATCCAGTGCCGGGTCGAGGGATACGGCGCGGTCGGGGTGCCGGACACGACACCGGTGGCCGGATCCATGACCAGCCCCGCCGGCAGCTCCGGATACATCACGTAGCGGGGGGTGAGCGTGAAGTTGTACAGGGTGAACTGTGACGTCGGCGTCACAGCCGTCCCCACCGTCCCGGTCAGTGTCTGAGCGCTAGGCGACATCCACGGCGGAGGAGTCGGGTCGGTGGCCGTGCCCGTCAGCGGAGTGGTGCTGCTGTTGCCGAAGTAGTTGATGGTCAAAGACGCGCCGCTTAGGGCACCGGCCGACGCGGGAGTCCAAGCAACACTGACGGTGCAGGTGTCATCCGGAGCGAGCAGGAGCGCTCCGCTGCACGTCGTTCCCGAGGGGGTCACTGATACCCCAGCGCCGGTCACGCTCATTCCGGTGATCGTGATGGTCCAGGGTCGCGTGTTCTGGACGGACACAAGCGTCGATGTCGACTGGCCGACCTGGATAGACTGAAATTCGGTGTCGTCGAACGTCATGCGCGGCTGCACGACAAAGGCGTTGTAACTCTGCCCAGAGGTGACCTGCACGGGAGAGTTGGCTGCGCCGATGCCGGAGAGAGTGACCGCAACAGGGAGGGCTCTGGCGACGGGGTCGGTCAGCCCATTGCCCAACTGCCCATAGCCCTGCCATCCCCAGCAGTACGTCGTGTCATCCGTGATGGCACAGGAGCTTTCGGATCCCGCACTGATGTCACGGACGGGAGCGTCGCCTGGGATGAGGACGCGCGTCGGCCTGGTCTGCCGGTAACCGCCTCCGCTGGAACCGTTGCCGAGCTGCCCATTGGTCCCATCTCCCCAGCAGTAGGCCGAGTCATCCGTGCTGATCGCGCATGCGTGTCGACTTCCTGCCGCTATGGATCGCAGCGTGAGGACACCGGGGGCTGTGTCGTCGACGATGACGGGGATGTTGGACGAGTCGTCGGTGCTGCCGTTGCCCAGTTGCCCTTGACGGTTCTCGCCCCAACACACCCCTGGCCCAGTGTCATCACCTGACACGCTCGTGACTCCGCAGGCGAACTGTCCGCCGACGGAAACCTCGGCGAACCGGTAAGACCCCAAGACCAACACGGGCACGGTGGACGAGTCGTCGAAGGCGCCGCTTCTGCCGATTCCTAGCTGCCCATCTGAGTTCCGGCCCCAGCAGTAGGCGGAATCATCCGGCGAGACCGCGCACACACTGTTCTGCCCCACATCGATGCCCGTGAAGCTCAGTCCGCCGCTGACGCGTACGGGCACGGTGGAGGAGTCGTCTCTGCTGCCATTGCCGAGTTGCCCCAAGCCTCCATAACCCCAGCAGTAGCCGGCGCTGTCGTCATTGCCAAGGGCGCAACTCGTCTCGTAGCCCGCCGCAATGGCGAAGAACCCAGCCGACGGCCCGAGCACCCGGACGGGAACGGGGGAGTTGTAGGAACTGAAACGGCCCCCCCCACTCAAACCGTCGCCGAGCTGCCCATAGCTGTTAAGACCCCAGCAGTAGGCGCTGTCGTCCCCAGCGAGGGCGCACCCGTGGTTGTAAAGCGCGGAGATCGACGTGAACTGGCCGGGCGCGGCGATGGCAGTGGGCACTGGGACATTGATGGAGGTTGATTGGCCCGTGCCAAGGCGGCCGACGTCGTTAGATCCCCAGGAGTACGCCGGCCCGGGAGTCGCGGCCCAAGCGGTCGGCGCGAGCGCGACGACAAGCGCCGCGCTCGCGGCCAGAGCGAGCAGACGTCCGGAGCCCCCCATATCTGGTCCTTAGCCCTGTGAGCCGGTCGACGTCTCGAGCTTGCGCCCGCGCACGTAGGTGCCGGTCAGCGACTTCTCGCGCGCCAGCATGATGACCGCGAAGAGGAACGCATCGCGCGCCGCCGTCGGGTCGTCCGACAGGTGCATGTTCTTCAGCGTCTGGTCGTACATATCCCACTTACTCGGGTCGAGGACGACGAAGTCGGCCTCCTTGCCCACGTCGAAGTTGCCGGTCCGATCCTCCAGCGCCAGTGCGCGCGCACCCGCGAGCGTGCCGGTGAAGAGCAGCTCCGCCGGGTGCAGCGACAGTGACTGGTCATCAGCCGGGTAGGGATCCATGCCGACGGGCTGGCGCTCGGAGATGTGCACCTTGAAGCACGCATTGAGAACCTGCGGGATGAACCACTCATCGCCCGCACCCCAGTCGCTGCCGATCGCGATGTTGACACCCGCCGCCACCGTGCGCTTCCACGGCAGCGTGCCCGAGCCGAGGAAGAGCTGCGACACCGGGCAGTGCGCGATCGACGTGCCCGTCTCCGCCATACGCGCGAGCTCGGCGTCGGTGCAGTGCACCGAGTGCGCCATCACGCTGCGTGGGCCGAGCAGCGACTTGCCGCCGACCTTCGAGCCGGGCAGGAACTTGCCGTCGTAGGTGTCCAGATAGCTGTCCACGTCGTAGACGGCCTTGGTGCTGTCGATCTCACCGGTCTTGGGTCGCGCGTTCTCGTTGAGATGGGACGTGAAGTAGATGCCCTTGTCCTTGTAGTGGTCGTGGAGCTCGCCGAGCGCGGCCAGGGTCGTGGGCGTCACGGACAGGCTGAAGCGGGGCACGATGGCGACGTACTGCAGGGCCTGCTTGTAGTCCTCGTCGGTGAGCGGGTGCCACTTCTCGATCTCGGCCTGCGTGAGCTCGATGGCCTCCGCCTCACTCGTCATGAGGCGGGCGCCCGACTCCGGGCCGGTCGTCTGGATGCCGCGCCCGGCCACCAGGCGCAGGCCGCGATTGCGCGCCTCCTCAAAGAGGAAGTCCTGCGCGTGGGGGAATGCCGACCCGAAGATGAGGCCGTTGGTCGTGCCCGCGGTGATCATGCGGTCGACCCACTCCACCGCGGCCTTCTTGGCGTAGGTCTCGTCCTCGAACTTCGACTCCGAGGGGAAGATGCAGTTGTTGAGCCACTCGAGCAGCTGGCCGCCGCCGTAGGAGTCACCGCACCACACCTGCGGGAAGTGCATGTGCGTGTCGATGAAGCCCGGCAGGAGGAAGGCGCCGTGGTGATCGACCTGCGTGGCGCTCGCGTACTCCGCGGGCAGCTCTGCCCAGTTGCCGCACCACGCGATCACGCCCTTGTCGTCGACCACGAGTGCGCCGTCGGGGAAGTGGGCGAGGTGGTCGGCTGCTTCGGTCACGAGAGGAGCCCCGGCAATGTGGAAGATGTGGCCGCGGTGGACGGTGGTCATGGTGCTCCTTCGATGGGGTTAGGGCATGAGTTGGGGGAAGCGTGCGATGAGCAGCCAGAAGACAGCGATCGAAAGGGCGTAGAGCCCGACGACGACGGCCACTCCCTGCCAGGTGCGGCGGGAAGCTTGCGCCTCGGGCGGGACGAGCCACCACTGCAGCAGCCCTGAGGCCCACGGGATGAGCAGGAAGCCGGTGATGGCGACGCTGAGGGCATTGCCGATGAAGACCCCCAGAGCGGGGTCCAGGCGCAGGACGTCCGTCGTGAGGTGATTGACCGAGAAGAACTCCAGCATGACGATCGGATAGAGCACGAGCAGGACGATCGCGCTGAGCTTCCATGCGGGCGGTGGCTTGCCCCCTGACTCGCTCTTGGCGAACCAGCTCTCGAAGGCGGAGTCTGCCGGCCGCACGTCGTAGCGCTGGACGTAGGGCGCGGACTCTGCGACGAGCGCTTTGCGCTCCGGACTGGTCTCCCAGCGCTCGAGGTCCGCGCGCGTCTCGAAGGCGACGATGGCGACCCAGTCGTTGTTGGTCCCGGGCACGGGCGCCTGCACGCGCTGCCCGACGTAGCCGGGGAACTGCTGCTGCGCGGCTCCCATGCGACCCTGCCACTCGGCGAACCAGGAGTCACTGCCCGGCTTGACGCGGGTCGTGATCACCGTCGACGCAGCCCCGGCCCCGCCAGCGTTGACCAGGACGTTGTGCACCGGCTTGGCGGTTGAGAAGCCCTCGAGGCCGCTCTCGAAGCTGGCCAGCGACGGACTCGACTGCCAGAGACGTGCCTGCTCGATGGTCGCGAAGCGCCAGACGACCGTCGGCGATGTCCCGGTCGGCTCCAAGTGCAGGTCGGTGCCGAGGAAGCCGGCCGCCGAGGCCGCGCTGGGCCCCAGTTCGCCGACCATGCGGGTGAAGTCGCCGATATGGGAGGCCTGGATCCGGTACTGGACGACGAAGGAAGCGCTGCTGGGCGTGTCGGGGGGAGCCACGGCGGAAGCCTGCCAGGAGAGGCGTGATGGCGTGCAGAAAGGGTGGAAATGGAGCGAATCTCGGCGGGGTCGACCCTGGAGCGGGACCTACGCGCTCGGGCGGAGCCCTCGCCGATCGGCGGTGTAGCGCAGAGTGTCGGCCGCCTCACGGGCACGGCGCAGGGAGTCGGCCATCTCACCGCCGACATGCACTGGCAGGGCTAGGGGTGCAGAGACGCGGACGAGCCTCGCGTCGATGAGCCAGCGCCACAGCAGATCCGTCTCCTCGGTCAGTGCCGATCCCGGCTCGACGTGGTCGGCGGTGAGGGCGAGCGCATCGACCACGGGGCGCGGATCGGTGCCGTGCGGAGCGACACCAGCGGCCGCAAGTCGCCCGTGGCGGATGACGTGGATGTGCCACGCGCCGTCGACGAGCTGCGCCGCGACGATCTCCTCGGCGTCGGCGAGTGCTGCGAGCCGGTGGCGGCGCACACTTGCCCGGACGTAGGACTCCAGCCGATCCCTCCATGTGCGGGCCTGCTCGAAGCGGCCCGCGTCGGCGAGGATGGCCATGCGCTCGTGGATCGCGGCGACCACCGCACGGGTGTCGCCGGTGAGCGCATCCAGTGCTTGCTGCGCCGTCCCGGCGTACGCATCGGGGTCACCCGACCGCGCGCAGGGCGCCGCGCACTGACCGAGTTGGCCGCGCACGCAGCCCGCATCGCGCTTGGGCCCGCGCGGCAGGCGGTCGGTGCAGGTGCGCAGGGGGAGTGCCTCATGCAATGCCTCGGCCGCAAGTGTGGCGGCGCCGCGACTGTGGAAGGGGCCGATCGCCGCGAGGTGGCTCTCGCGCACGGCACTCACGGTCACCAGTCTCGGGTGAGGCTCGCGCGTGAGTGCGAGCCACACCTGACGCTCGGGATGACGCGAGCGCCGGTTGTAGGGCGGCTTGTGCTCGACGATGAGGCGCAACTCGCGCACGCGGGCCTCGAGGTCGGTCGCGCACACGATCGGATCGACGCGGTCGGCGAGGCCCACCATCTCCGACATGCGCTTGCGCTGCTCGGACGCGGTGAAGTAGGAGCGCACGCGGGTGCGCAGGTTGCGCGACGTGCCGACGTAGAGCGCATCACCCTGCGCGTTGCGGAAGATGTAGACGCCGGGAGCCTCGGGGAGGGCATCGGCGAGGTGACGCTTGGTGCGCTGCTGCGGCGTCGTGCGGCCCCCGAAGGCGATGAGGTCTTCCAGGCAGAACACACCGAGTGGGCCCATCCGCTCCATGAGGCCGTGGAGGACGGCCACCGTGGCTCGCGCGTCGTCGAGTGCGCGGTGGCACGGGGGAGTGGGTGACTTGAAGAAGCGCGAGAGGGTCTCGAGCTTGCAATTGCGCACCTCGTCGCGCGCGATGGCGCGGCGTGCGATGCGTGCGGTGTCGACGACGCGCGGCCCGGGCCAGGGCAGATCGGCCTTTTCGCACGCCCCGCGTAGGAACGACATGTCGTACGGCGCGTTGTGTGCCACGAGCACGGCGCCGCGCGCGAACTCCCAGAAGCCCGCCACAGCAGCCGTGACCGAGGGGGCTCCCGCGAGCATGCGATCGGTGATGCCGGTGAGTGCCGCGATGAAGGGCGGAATCGGAGTGCCAGGATTGACGAGCGTCTGGTACTCGCCAAGCACCTCGCCGCCGCGCACCTTGACCGCGCCGATCTCGGTGATGCCGGCGTCCACCGGCTTGCCCCCGGTGGTCTCGAGGTCGACGACCACGAAGGTGACCTCGCTCAGGGGCGTGCCGAGATCGTCGAGGGAGAGCTGCTGCTCCACGACTAGGCCCGGCATGCGCTCGACGCTAGGCGTGAGGTCCGACATCGGGGGGGCACGACACGCTCGTGGCGCCGGCTGGGTGCCGGTGCCCGAGCGACCCCGGCTTACCCTCGGGGCATGGCCCTCACGCTCCCCGACGAGCACCACCGGTGGCGCTGCGGACACTGCGGCAACCTCACCCGCTTCGACGTCGTACGCCGCGCCCGCACGCGGGAGTACTGGCATGTGGATGGGTCACGAGGGCGATAGCCCGCACGACGTAGGTGGTGTCTAGGCACTCGTGGACGACGAGCTGGCAACCTTGCCAGCGTGAATCCGCCCGGCCTGTGGACAACCGCGTTGGCAACCTTGCCAGCGTGAATCCGCCTGGCCTGTGGATGACCGACTGACTGTCGGACCCCCCACCTACCGTCGTATCCGTGACGAAAAGAAGCGTACGTCGAGGGTCTGACGACTCAGGAGGTATCGACATGCCCGACACCGACATGCCCGACACCGACATGACCACTTCACATGGCGAGCTCACCATCGACTGCCACAGCTGCCTGGCTCGCCCAGCCGCATGCGGTGACTGCATCGTGAGCGTGCTGCTCGGCCCCCCCGGCCAAATCGGCGGCGAGGAGCAGGTCGCCTTCGCGGTCCTGGCCGGTTCTGGCCTCGTCCCACCCCTTCGCCTGGTGACAGGCAAGGAGGGCGTCGCATGATGTCGGGGTGACCCCGGCCCGCTCCGCGCTCGTCGCCGCCCTCGCGCTCTACGTCGCGACGGTGGCGGTGGCGGTGTTCCTCGTGCCGTGGGACGCCGCTGCCGCGCCCTGGTCCGACCTCGCCACTGACCGGATCACAGCATTCACCTCAGACCAGGTCGCCGCCATCGAGGCCTACGTCGCCGACGTGTGGCTCCCCGGAGTCCTCGCCTGGCTCGCGCCCGCAACCCTCGCCCTCATCGTCCTGCTCACCCCGCGCGCTCGCGACGCACTCGCTCGGATCGGACCCCAGCGCCACCCCTTCGTCGCGAGCACGCTCGCCACCGCTGCACTCCTCGCGGCCACGCGGCTCGTCACGCT
>JBMOIL010000108.1:0-8361 GCA_049317345.1 Candidatus Nanopelagicales bacterium | reverse complement strand
CCCCAGGGCGAGGTGGCGATCGTCGCTCCCCCGGCCGAGAAGGCGTGGGATCTCTCCGTAGTCGTACCCGTTCCCGACATGACCGCGATGGGCGAGGAACTCGACATCGACGGGTCGGCAGCCGCCGACCCTCGACGCACGACGATCTGGCCGCATGTCGAGGAGCGTGTCGTCGACCTGGTGTCGCAGGAGCGCTCGAGCATCGTCTTCGCCAACTCCCGCGGCCTGGCCGAGCGACTCACCGGCCGACTCAATGAGGTCGCCGAGGAGCGCGGACTGGACCTACCCCTTGCTCGCGCGCATCACGGTTCGGTGAGCCGAGAGCAGCGCGCGCTTATCGAGGAGGATCTCAAGGCCGCGCGGCTTCCCGCGGTGGTCGCGACGTCGACGCTCGAACTCGGGATCGACATGGGCGCGGTCGATCTCGTCGTGCAGGTCGAGTCACCACCCTCGGTCGCGAGCGGATTGCAGCGCGTGGGCCGCGCCGGCCACCAGGTGGGAGCGATCAGTCGGGGCGTGATCTTCCCGAAGTACCGCGGCGATCTGCTGCAGGCGGCCGTTGTCGTCGGGCGCATGCGGGCCGGCGCCATCGAGCCGCTCGCCGTGCCGATGAACCCCCTCGATGTGCTCGCCCAGCAGGTCATCGCCATGGTCTCCATGGACCCCTGGGACGTCGAGCAGCTCTACGACGTCGTACGCCGCGCGGCGCCCTATCGCGACCTGCCGCACGACGCCTACATCGCCGTCCTCGACATGCTCTCGGGCAAGTACCCCGGCGACGACTTCGCCGAACTCAAGCCACGCATCGTCTGGGACCGCGCGACCGGCGAACTCACCGCGCGCCCGGGTGCCCAGCGTCTCGCCGTGACGAGCGGCGGCACGATCCCGGACCGCGGCCTCTACGCCGTCTATCTCATCGGCACCACCTCGCGCGTCGGCGAACTCGACGAAGAGATGGTCTACGAGTCGCGCGTGGGCGATGTCTTCGCGCTCGGCGCCACGTCGTGGCGGATCGAGGAGATCACACCAGACCGCGTGTGGGTCTCCCCCGCGCCCGGTCAGCCGGCGAAGCTGCCCTTCTGGCACGGCGACTCCGTCGGCCGCCCCATCGAACTCGGCCGCGCCGTCGGAGAGTTCCTCCGCGCCGCGCGCGATCCCGACTCCACGCGGGCACACCTGGCTGACTCCGGCCTCGACGCCTGGGCGATGGACAACCTCGTCGCCTACCTCGAGGAGCAGCGTGCCGCGACCGGCCGACTGCCCGATGACCGCACACTCGTCGTCGAGAGATTCCGCGACGAGCTCGGCGACTGGCGCGTCGCCATCCACTCCCCCTTCGGCGCGCGCGTGCACGCGCCCTGGGCGCTGGCGATCGGACAGCGACTGCTCGCCGAGCACGGCATCGAGCCGCAGGTCATGCACTCCGACGATGGCATTGTCATCCGCCTGCCGGACACCCTGGATGAGACAAGCGTGTCTATCGCAGACATGCTCGCCATCGATCCTGAGGACATCGGCGACATCGTGCAGCGCGAGGTGGGTGGCTCCGCGCTCTTCGCCGGACGCTTCCGCGAGTGCGCGGCCCGCGCCCTCCTGCTGCCGCGGCGCATGCCCGGCAAGCGAAGCCCGCTATGGCAGCAGCGCCAGCGCTCGGCCCACCTGCTCTCGGTGGCCTCCCGCTACCCCGACTTCCCCATGGTGCTCGAGGCGGTGCGTGAGTGCGTGCTCGATGTCTACGACGTCCCGGCCCTGCGCGATCTGCTCGCGCAGGTGCGCGACGGTCGCGTGAAGGTCGTCGATGTCGTGACCGAACAGCCGTCACCCTTTGCCCAGTCCCTCGTCTTCGGCTACGTCGCAGCATTCCTCTACGAGGGCGACGCGCCCCTTGCCGAGCGACGATCAGCCGCCCTCACGCTCGACGCCGATCTGCTCGGCCAGCTCCTCGGACCCACTCCCCTGCGCGACCTTCTCGACTCCGATGCGATCGATACCGTCGGGCGAGCCGTCGCCAGGTGGGAGCCCGCCCCTCGCGATGCCGAGGACCTCGCCGATCTCCTGCGTGTCCTCGGGCCCCTGGACGCTTCGTCACGGGCGGCTCGCGGAATCGAGGAGTCCTGGGCCGCTCATCTCATTGACGTGCGCCGCGCCATCAGCGTGCGTATCGCGGGGCGCGAACACGTGGCTGCGATTGAGGATGCGGGTCGCCTGCGCGATGCGCTCGGCGTCGCACTGCCACCCGGGATCCCCGATGCCTTCCTGGACCTCACCACGGATCCACTCAGCGATCTCGCTGCTCGCTACGCCCGCACGCACGGCCCCTTCACCGCCACCGACCTCGCTGACGCCTTCGGACTCGGGGTGTCCGTGGCTGACCAAGCCCTGCGGCGACTCGAGGTGGAGGGGCGAGTGGTCTCGGGCGGCTTCCGGCCGGGCACCGCGGGCACCGAGTGGTGCGATCGCGACGTGCTGCGGCGCATCCGTCGTCGCAGCGTCGCTGCACTGCGCGAGGACATGGAGCCGCTGCCCGCGGACACTCTCGTGGACTTCCTGCCGACGTGGCAGGGTCTCACGGATCCCGGCACGGGCACCGATGCCGTCTACGCCGCGATCGAGTCCCTGGCCGGGTGCCCCCTCCCGGCGAGCCAACTGGAGACCGCGATCCTTCCCGCGCGCGTGCGGGACTACGCGCCCGCGATGCTCGACGAGCTCCTCACCCGCGGCGAGATCGCGTGGTGGGGATCGGGTGCGCTTCCCGGCGATGACGGCTGGGTGTGCCTTGCGCCTGCCGACCTCGCACCCCTGCTCGTGTCGCCTCCCGCAGAGGTCGAGGGCGCACTTGAGCAGCGCATCGTCGATCTCCTCAGCGAGCGTGGAGCGCGCTTCCTGCGCGAGATCGCCGAGGAGCTCTCCCGCGACGCGCTGGTCCCTGAGATCGAGGTAGCCCAGGCGCTGCGCCGGCTCGCGTGGTCGGGTCATGTCACCAACGACACGTGGGAGCCCTTGCGCCGCGGCGCACCTCGCAAGCCCGCACGGCCCGCGCGACTGCGTGCCCGCGGGCGTCGGCCGATACGTGAGCCGCTGGGCGGCCGCTGGTCGCTCGTCGTCACACCCGATCCCTCCGCGACGGCGCGCCATCTCGCCGCGGTGGAGGCATTGCTGCATCGCAACGGCATCGTCACACGCGAGTCCGTCGCCGCAGCAGGTCTGCCCGGCGGCTTCTCCGCGGCGTACCGCATCCTCAGCGCCATGGAAGAGGCCGGTCGCTGCCGACGCGTCTACGCCCTCGAAGGCCAGGGTGCCGCGCAGTTCGCTCTTCCCGGCGCCCTCGACATGCTGCGCGCACTCACGCCCGTCAATGAGGCGCGCACTCTTGCAGCAGCCGACCCCGCGCAGCCGTACGGCGCGCTGCTGCCCTGGCCCGAGGCCGCGACGCGGCCCAGTCGCACAGCGGGCGCATGGGTGACCCTCGACGATCGCGGTCCGGTGCTCTACCTCGCTCGCGGTCGCCGCTCGCTCCTCACGTGGGGTGACGATCCGGTCGCCCTGGGCAAGGCGGCCACGTCGTTGGCCCGCGCTCTGACATCGGAGTCCGTCACCCTCCAGCGCATCGACGGGGTCGACGTGACGGACGTGCCCGTCGACGATGGGCGCATCGCCGCCCTGGGTGAGGCAGGATTCGCGCGTACGCCGAGCGGCCTGCGCCTGCGCCACTAGGGGCCGCCGCGGCTCCGCCCGAAAACGACGCTAAGGGCCCTGTTGGCGTCGATAACGGGCGCAGGCGGTGCGCACGCCTATGATCGCGCTATGCGACTGCCGGGGCGAACCGACTACGCCCTGCGCGCAGCACTCGAGCTGGCCGCGTCCCCCGACGGCCCCATCACGACGGATGAGCTGTCGAAGCGCCAGGACATCCCCACGTCCTACCTCGGAGCGATCCTGGCCGAGCTGCGCAAGGCGGGCATCGTGCGAGCCCGGCGCGGACCCGACGGCGGCTGGACGCTCGCCCGACCGGCCGCCGACATCTCCCTCGCCAACGTGATTCGCGCGATCGACGGGGCTCTCACCAATGTGGCCGGCACCCGGCCCGAGGATCTCCACTACACGGGGGCTGCCTCCGGGCTCCCCCAGGTGCTCATCGCCCTAAGGGCGGCCGAGCGGCAGATCCTCGAAGCGGTCAGCCTCGCCGACGTCGTCGAGGCCCACCTCCCGGCCCGGGTGCGCAAGCTCAGCGACGATCCCGCCGCCTGGCAGTAGGCCCGACTCGCCGTTGCCCGTCCTCGCGGGCACCCTCCCCGCCCTGTGCTATTGTCACCTAACACAGGTGACAATAGGGCCCTTCCCCAGGGTCCCCACGGACGGAGACCCATGACCGGCCTCATCCTCATCGCCCTCGCAGGCTTCGGTGCATCGTTCATCGACGGCGCTCTCGGCATGGGCTTCGGAGTCACCTCCACCACCCTGCTGCTCGCCCTCGGGTTGTCCCCGGCCCTCGCCTCCGCCTCGGTCCACTTGGCCAAGCTCGGCACCGCTGCCGCGTCGGGCGCGGCACACGCGCGCTTCGGCAATGTCGACTGGGCCGGCGTACGCCGCATCGGCCTCCCCGGTGCCGTGGGTGCCTTCGCTGGCGCGACGGTGCTGTCGAATCTCTCCACCAAGGCGGCCGTGCCCTTCACCGGCACGCTGCTCTTCATCCTCGGCGTCTACATCGTCCTCCGATTCGTCATGGGCCGCGCTCCGCGTCGCAAGCCTGGCACTCCGGGCAACCGCCTCATGATTCCGCTCGGGCTCGTCGGCGGCTTCGTCGATGCGACGGGCGGCGGAGGTTGGGGTCCGGTGACGACACCCACACTCCTCGCCGATGGGCGCCTCACGCCCGCGCGCGTGGTCGGCACCGTCAATACGGCGGAGTTCATCGTCGCCCTCGCCGCCAGCCTCGGCTTCCTCATCGGTCTCGGCACGGCCGGAATCGACTTCGGCATCGTCCTCGCACTGCTCATCGGCGGCGTCATCGCCGCCCCTCTCGCCGCGTGGCTCGTGCGCTTCCTCAATCCGCGCATCCTGGGCGTCGTGGTGGGCTGCTTCATCCTGCTGCTCAACGCCCGCCTCATCCTCACGGCCGTCAACGCCGACCCGGCGGTGTGGTGGACCGTGTATGCCGTCCTCGCTATGGCGAGCGCAGCCTCGATCACCTTCGTGGTGCGCACCGTGCGCCGGGAGCCCAAGGTCCCCGCCGAGGGGACAGAATCGGTGCATGCCTGAAGGCGACACCGTTTGGCTCGCGGCGCGACGCCTCGATGCCTGCCTCGGCGGCGCCACCCTGCAGTCCGCCGATCTGCGCGTGCCCAGCCTGGCTACCGTCGACCTCGCGGGGCGCACCGTGGAGTCCGTGCGGTCCTACGGCAAGCACCTGCTCTTCCGCCTGGGCAGCGATGTCAGCCTGCACACCCACTTCCGCATGGACGGCACGTGGCACCTCTACCGGCCCGGCAGACCCTGGAAGGGCGGGCCGGCATGGCAGGTGCGCGCGGTGCTCACCACTGATGAATGGCAGGCCGTGGGCTACCGCCTCCCCGTCGTCGAACTCCTCGATGCGGCTGGTGAGCAGGCACTCCTCGGGCGCCTCGGACCCGACATCCTCGACGACGACGTCGCGATCGACACCATCGTCGACGCACTCCTCGCCCAGCCCGACCGCGCCATCGGTGATGCACTCCTGGATCAGTCGATCGTCGCCGGCTTCGGACTCATCTACGTCAGTGAGACGCTCTTCCTCCGCGGTATTCCACCGCAGACGCCCATCGCCTCAATCCCCGTTCTGACTGCTCTTCTCGATTCGGGGCGCCGGCTCATGCGGGCCAACCGCACCCGCGGAGCGCAGGCATCCACGGGCAACCTGCGCGAGCAGCATTACGTCTACGGGCGAGCGGGGCGGCCGTGCCTGCGCTGCGGGACGCGGATTGCGTATGGGAAGCAGCGCAGCGGCCGATACGAGCGCGACGCCTACTGGTGCCCCCACTGCCAGCCGGCGATCCTCACGGACTAGGCAGCGCGGATGACAGGTGCGCCCTCGGTCACGGCGATGTCGCCGGCGACAGAGGACAGGAGCACCGACAGCGGGATCCCGAGGGCACCGCAGATCGCGATGAGCATCTCCGAAGAGGCTTCCTTCTCGCCGCGCTCGACCTCGGAGAGGTAGCCCAGGGAGACGGATGCGGCGGCCGAGACGTCACGAAGGGTGCGTCCCTGCAGTTGGCGGACACGACGCAATTCAGCGCCGAGGACCTCGCGAAACACGATCACGGCTCCACGCTACCCGCCCGGGCCGACGATCGCCCGTCGTCGCCGGTCTCGGCGAGGACACGGCCGAGCAGGTCTAGGGCCGCTTCAACGGCATAACGGCGTACGCCGTCCCGGTCTTCGCCCTCACAGGCAAATCCCGCGACAACCTCCCCAGCGGGGCCGGCGACGGCCACGAAGCCCCGGCCCGGAGGCACCGGACCCGCAAGCAGACCACCGGGATTGGGATCCGGGCCCGCCGATCCCGTGGTCGCAATGGCGTAGTCGCTGCCCAGGATGCGCCGCGCGCCGATGGCCATCTGCACCGCCACGGCAGGGTCGACGGCGCCCTGGCGGTCGATCAGGTCCGGATCGACACCGAGTACGTCGGCCTTGACCGACACGGCGTAGGAGACGACGCCGCCTCGCACCACGGCCGAGGCACCCGGGACCGACGTGAGTGCAGCGCAGACCAGCCCTGCGGTGAGACTCTCCGCTGTGGCCACAGTGGCACCACGTGCCACCAGCGCGGCGATGATGGCCGCAGCGGACGTGGGCGTCACGAAGCAGACCTCGAGAGCCGCCACGCACGCCCGGCGTAGTCGATGCCTGTGACGACCGTGAGCACGAGGGCAATGCCCATGGCGACCGCACGGACGGGATCGGCCCACGCATCCAGGGGCGCGAGGTACAGCGAGATGGCGATCACCTGCGCGACGGTCTTGGCCTTGCCACCGCGCGAGGCAGGGATGACGCCGTGACGGATGACGACGAAGCGCAACGCCGTGACGGCGATCTCGCGCCCGAGGATGACGATGGTGACCCACCAGGGCAGGAGCGCCAGCAGGGACAGTCCGATGAGCGCCACCCCGGTGAGTGCCTTATCGGCCACAGGGTCGGCGATCTTGCCGAGGGTCGTCACCGTGCCACTGCGCCGCGCGATCTCACCATCGGCCAGGTCGGTCAGCGCCGCAATGACGAAGACCGCGGTAGCGGCCCACCGCAGTGCCGGGTCCGCGCCGTCGTCGGCGAGCAGCAGAACGGCGAGGACCGGCACGAGCAGCAGGCGGATGAGCGTGAGGAAGTTGGGCAGCGTCGCCCACCGCGAGGTGCCCACGGGATCTCCCGCGTGGTCGGGGATGCCGGCGAGACCGTGGGGCTCCCCCGCCCCCTCGGGTCTCATCGGGGGCCTGCCACGAGGTCGAACCCATCGACGTCGACCACGGTGGTGCGCACGACCTCGCCGACGGCGTACGACGCATCGATGAGCGTCGCGGCGTCATCAGGACCCTGGTGCGCTGCGCGTGCGAGCCCGGGCTCCTCGACGAGGAGCTCGACTTCTTCGCCGATCCGCTCCTGCGCGCGCTCGAGCATGAGTTCATCGACGAGTTGGGCGATGCGCGCGGTCCGACGTTCGACCTCTTCCTCGGGGAGGTGACCCTCGAGCGCGGTCGCCTCCGTGCCCTCCTCGTCGGAGTAGCCGAAGACACCCACGGCATCGAGCCGCGCAGCCTCGAGGAAGGCAGCGAGCTCGTCGAGGTCCTCCTCCGTCTCTCCGGGGAATCCCACGATGACGTTGGTGCGGACCCCCGCGCGAGGATCGCGCGCCCGGATCGACTCGAGCAGACCGAGGAAGTCTTCGGTGCCCCCGAAGCGGCGCATACGCCGCAATACGCGGGGACTCGCATGCTGGAAGGACAGGTCGAAGTACGGCGCGACGCCCGGTGTGCCGGCGATGACATCGACGAGGCCCGGCCGCATCTCAGCGGGTTGGAGGTAGTTGACGCGCAGGCGCAGGATCCCGGGCACGCGTGCGAGCGCTGGGAGGAGGCCCTCGAGCATGCGGATGTCACCGAGGTCCTTGCCGTAGGAGGTGGAGTTCTCGCTGACGAGGACGACTTCGCGCACGCCGGCCTCGACGAGGTCGACGACCTCGCCCATGACCTGCTCCGGGCGACGGCTCACGAAGGAGCCGCGGAAGGACGGGATGGCGCAGAAGGTGCAGCGGCGATCGCAGCCGGAGGCGAGCTTGACCGACATCACCGGGCCGGTTACCGCGCGACGTAGCCCCGCGTGGCCGGGCGC
>JBMOIL010000107.1:0-8448 GCA_049317345.1 Candidatus Nanopelagicales bacterium | reverse complement strand
GCGTGGCGCGAGGCGTCTGGCGCGCGATGTAGCCCGCATGCATTCGGCCGATGCGCCCCGTGCCGATGACACCGATGCGAAGGAGGTCGGTGCTCACGTGGTCTCCCGTCTGGTGGCGTGCTCCTTGAGTGCCCCCCGCAAGTCGTTGAGCGTGCGCCGCTGCTCCAGGGCCTCGCGCACGACATCCGCCTGGCTCGGTGGCGCCAGGCCACCCACCGGGGGATCTCGGTCGAGATTGGTGGGGAAGGCATACCCCTCTGCAGCCGAACGCAGGGCAAGCTCGACGGTCGGGCCCTCCGCTCCGCTGTCTGTGCGCGCGAGCATCTCCGGGTAGAGGGCAAGAACGATGCGCTCGCGATCGATGCTCTCCATCGCGCGACCAAAGGCACTCGATACCTGCAGGAGATTGACCATCCTGCGCACGTCGGGCGTGTGGTTCGTCCCTGCCCCGTGGATGAGCGCGGGATTGAAGAAGATGGCATCTCCCTTGGCGAAGGGGACCTGCACGCAGTGCTCGGTGGTGAACTCCGCGAAATCCTCTCGGCCGGCGATGAGATAGCCGCCCGGGTACTTCTGCGAGTGCGGCAGCAGCATGGTGGGGCCGGTCTCGATCGGGGTATCGCCGTGGGCGACGGCCCCCTGCAGGGTGAGCACGGGCGAGAGTGCGTGCGCGTGGTCGGGGTAGCGCTCGATCTGCGCTGCCGACATGAAGCCGAGGTGATAGTCGCGGTGCGGCACCTGTGCTGCCCCGCCGGGATTGACGACGTTGACCTGGGCCGTCATCTGGTACGCCGGACCGAGCCACGCGGTCGACACAAGGTCGATGATGTCGTTGCCGTGGTAGTCGACGAAGACGGCAGGATCAGCGACAGCGAGCTTTTCCAGGGAGTTCCAGATCCGATCGTTGGCGCCGGGCTTGGCGAAATGATCGCCCACGGACTGCCCGGCAGCATTTTGCTCATCGATGATGCGGAAGAAGACCTCCGTCGCGCGATCCACGATCGACAGGTCGACGGCTCCCTCGACGATGACGACGCCCGGTCCGTCACGCAAGGCTCGGGCTAGCTCATCAAGAGCGGCCTCCCGATGGGCGCCGCGCAAGCGGCCTGCGGCGTACACCAGGACATTGGCCTCGATGCGGTCCGCAAGCGGGTAGTCGGCGAGTTGGGTCTGCTCTGCCACGACCGCAGCGAGGTCCTCGACCCGGCAGTCCGCGGCGCGCAGCATGGGCCAATCCAAGCACCCGGCCCCGAGCAGTTCCGGCAATTGGGGCACGCGCGTGGGCCAGGAATGCCACCATCGCAGGTATGAGACCCGGACTCGTCATCGGAGCGGCCGCCGTAGCCGCCGGAGCGGTTGCGGTGGGCGCCGCCCGCCGCCAGGCGCATGCCATCGCCACGTCACCCGACCCCTACCCCTATGAGCAGATCAGCCAGGAGCCGCAGGGCGAGACCTCGTTCGTGGAGCGCCCCGACGGCACCCGCATCCGCGTGGTCACCGCCGGCACGGGGCCGACCATCGTCCTGGCCCACGGCATCTACATGACCGTCATCGAGTGGACCGTCCTGTGGGACCTGCTGCTGGAGCGTGGATACCGCGTGGTCGCCTTCGACCAGCGCGGCCACGGGCAGTCCACGGTCGGATCCGACGGAATCACCACGGCATCGATGTCCGGCGACTACCTCGCCGTACTCGAGCACGTCGATGCGCAGGATGCTGTGCTCCTCGCACATTCGATGGGCGGCTTCCTCGCGATCGCGGCGGTGCTCGATGTGCCGGGAGTCGCAGAGCGGCTGCGTGGCCTCATCCTCATGTCGACCTTCTCCGGTGACGTCCTGCGTGGAGCTCCACAGAACAAGGCGCAGATCCCACTCATCAAGTCCGGTGCGCTGCAGAAGCTGGTGTCCAACGACACCATCGGCACGATCTTCGGAGCCAGCATCTGCGGCGATGAGAAGTCCCCGGCGATGGTGCAGGTCTTCCTCGAGACCTTCCGCGCCGCCGACCACCGTTCCCTGCTGCCGATCCTCGAGGCCTTCATCGCCGAGGATCGAGGCGACCGACTGCACGAGATCGCGGTCCCCACGATCGTGCTCTGCGGCACGAAGGATCAGACGACCCCGCTGTGGCAGTCCGAGCGTCTGGCCGAGTCGATTCCGGGAGCTCAAGGATGGTGGGTGCCCCGCGCGGGGCACATGCTCAACTGGGAAGCCACTGCCGCAATCGTCGAGGCGATCTCGGATCTCTCACCCGTGCCGTCACCCGCCCACTGACCCCTGCGCGCAGTAGTCAGCGCTCGGTGTAGAAGCGGAGCTCAGTGGGCTCGCGCAGTTTGTCAGCGAGGAAGGTATTGCCCTCGGTCACATGCGACAGGGTCATGTGTTCTTCCCAGGCTTCCCGCGAGGCGAACTTCTCGAGCATGAGCCACGTGTCGGCGTCCTCGCCCACCACGAGCTCCATGAAGATGTTGCCCGGCTCCTCGCGCGTGGCGTCGCGCATGAAGCGCAGGCGCTCGACGACAACCTCCGCGAGCTCCATGCGCGGCTTGATGACAGCGATGAGGCAAAGAGGGCCTTCGGACATGGCGCGATGCTACCGGGCCGCGCCGCGCACTCGCCCGCTCAGGCGGGGATTGTCTCGGCGACGCGCAGGGCGTTGGCCGCGATGGTCAGAGCCGGGTTCTGGGCCCCGGACGATGGGAAGAACGCCGAGTCGACGACGTAGAGGTTGTCGACATCATGGCTGCGGCAGTTGCGGTCGAGCACGCTCTCGCGCGGGTTTTCGCCTCCGGCTGCGGTGCCGCACATGTGCGAGTTCATCGAGATATCGAAGCGCTGCTCGAAGATGGCGACGTAGCCCGCACCCTTGAGCAGCTCGCGCGCCTTGGCCAGCATCAACTCGTGCCGGTCGTAGTTGGTCCTGGTCCACGTGACCGTGATGCGTCCCTGCGAATCGAGACTGATCCGGTTGGCGGGGTCGGGGGTGTCCTCGGTCATCACGAGCCACTCCATGCTCCGTGCGGCCATGGGCTTCAGCACAGAGAGCGGGGCACGGGTCGCATGCGTCTTCATCATCGACGCCTGCACCTTGCCGATGCACTGCAGCGTGCCACCGGGATAGCCGTCGCCCATGTCGTCGTAGAAGTCATTGACGCATGCGGTCTTCTGGAAGACCACGTTGTTGGTACGACGTGGATCAATCGCCGCAATGTGCGTGTTGTTGTGGACCATGTAGCGGGTGCCAATCAAGCCCGAGGAGTTGGCCACACCGCTACGCAGCAGCAGTGCCGCACTGTTGGCAGCCCCTGCCGAAAGCGCAAACACACGGCCACTGACCTCGAGTGGCTCACCGTCGACGTGTCCGACCGCGCGAGCAATGCGTCCGGAGGCGTCGGTCTCCACCCGGTCGACGTACGCGCCCTCGATCAGGCGCACGCGACCCGTGGCGATCGCCGGCTCCAGCGCGCACACCTCCGCATCGGACTTCGCGTCCCACCTGCAGGGGAATCCGTCGCATGTCCCGCAGCGGATGCATCGCCCGCCCGGTCGCAGGTCGACACCCATCGCCGTGGTCGCCGGATGCACTCCCTGCTCGCTCAGCCGGTGAAGTGTCTCCGCGACGTAGGGCTCGTGGACGAGGGCGGGATAGGGGTAGGGCGCGCTGCGCCACGGCTCGAAGGGCGGCGCGGCCCCGCCGTCGGGCCCCGGCGCCCCGTGCACGTTGTAGAGATGCTCCGCCTGCACGTAGTAGGGCTCGAGGTCGGCGTAGCTAAAGGGCCACGCGGGGGACACGGCGGTCGGGTAGACCGTCTCCTCGAAGTCCCGCTCGCGCAGCCGCGGCAGGGAGGAGCCGTAGACCTTGGTGTTGCCACCGACGACGTAGTGGACACCTGGGGCGTAGGGAGTCCCGTCGACGGTGTACCACGTGTCGTTGGGCTTGTAGCGCTTCTCGACGAACACGGCCACGGGGGAAGTGTTCTCGGGCTCCTTGGGCAAGCGATGGCCTCGCTCGAGCACGAGTACGTCGACCCCCCGCTGCGCCAGGCCGTAGGCCAGCGTCGCACCACCCATGCCGCTACCGACGATGACGACGTCCGCGGATTCCTGCATGCGCCTATCCCATCATGGAATCGGCCACCACGTAGGGCAGTGCCACATGCAGGCAGCGCTCTAGGGATACCGCACAGGGCGCGTGGATGACCCCGGCTGATTGGCCACGGTGAATGTTCGCGCGAGATAGCGCGCCTTCCCCGGATCCCCAGCGGAGTCGAGCGCGAAAGGGCCGCCGTACCCGACGTAGTCGATGTCCCTACCGCGCTGCACCCAGCGCAGACACTGCTCGAGGGTGGAGCACGGCATCCCGATGTCCGTCACCGCGGGGAGGGCCGCCCGAATGCCCTCCGGCGTGATCTCGCCCAGAAGCCTTCCGGACTGCTCGGCAGCCAGGATGGCGATCGCGGCCGCGTCGTATGCCTGCGGGGAGTACGCCGTCTTGCTTGCTTGAGGGGCAAGCGCCTTCACGCGAGCCTCCAGGCTCCGCGGGACGCTGAGATCCACTTCGACCGTGACGGCACCAGTGAGGGTGCCTCGACGAAGCTTGCCGGCGTCGACACTGTCGGCGGCTAGTGGACTCAGGAGCACGGTCGCCGGCATCCCTCGCGCGATGAGGTCGCGCAGGATGTCGCTCGTCTCCGCACCTGATGCCAGCAGCATGGCGTCCGCACTCGCACGCACGATGCGACTCACCGTGCCCCGGGTGGAGTCGCCCTTGCCGTAGACGACGCTGGATGTCTCCAGGCCGATATCGCGTGCACGATCGAGGGCGGCATCCATGAGGGGCTGCTGGTCCCTCGGGCCGACCACCACGATGCGCACCGCGCCACGATTCTTGGCCAAAGTGGCCAGCATCGCGCCGGCCAGTGGCTCCGCCGGGACCACCCGGGCGAGAACGCCGGTGAGCAGTCCACTGGCGGTCGCGGGCGAGACGAGGGTGCGTCCCTCGACCGCCGGCAGGTTGTCCAGCACCAGGGGCGACGACAAGGGCCCGACAATCGCCTGCGCGCCACTGAGGCGCGCCATCGTGCGGGCGAAGATCCCCGACCCCTGGCCACCGGAATTCTGCGGAGCCAGCACGATCGGAGAGCCGAGGACACCGCCGGCGGCATTGGCGTCATCCACCGCGAGGCGCACGGCTGCCTGCGTCGCTGGGCCGTAGGCCTTGAGGGATCCCGTGTCAGGCAGCGCCGTGCCCAGCGTCAGCACCGTCACCTTGCGTGGGGCCACCGCGGGGACAGGAGGGTGGATCGCAGCGGCACGCGGGCTCACCTGCGTGCGGGTCGCCGGGTCTTGCGCGGTTTGTGCAGCCGCCACCGGCATGACCAGCGCAGCGGCGAGAGCACTCGCGGCGAGGACGACGTAACGGCGCATGAGTCGATGCTAGGTCCCCCGCTCATGTGAAGGGCGGGCGGACGGTTGAGGAGGGCACACCGCAGTGTTGAATGCAGCGGTGGACACCCTGCGCATCGGCGTCATCGGCACCGGCAACATCGGCACCTCGCATGCCCGCTCCCTCGCGCGCGAGGTGTCGGGCGCGCAGGTGGCATGGCTCTACGACGCCGACCGGGCCCGAGCGGTGGCCCTGGGAGATGAACTGGGGGCAAACGTCGCCCCTAACGTCGAGCAACTCATCGCGTCGAGCGATGCGGTCGTGATCGCATCACCCGATGCCCTGCACGCTGAGCAGGCCCTCATCTGCCTTGACGCACAGCGCCCCACCCTGTGCGAGAAGCCGCTAGCCCCCACGGTGGCCGCGGCCCGTTCGGTCGTCGACGCCGAGGTGGATCTGGGCCAGCGACTGATCTCACTGGGCTTCATGCGGCGATTCGACCCCGGCTATATCGCACTCAAGGAGTCGATGGCATCGGTCGGGCAGGCGCTGATCGTCCACAACGCGCATCGCAATTCCTTCGCGCCCTACGGACTAACGACCGCAGGCACGCTGACCAACTCCGCGATCCACGAGATCGACATCAACCGCTGGCTGCTCGACGATGACTACGCGACCGTCCAGGTCGTGGCGGGGAGGCCCGGGCCTCGAACGCCCGATGGTGAACTCGACCCGATCCTCATGCTCCTCACCACGCGCGGCGGCGTACTCGTGGAGGTCGAGGCCTTCGTCAACGCCGCCTACGGCTACGAGGTGCGCTGCGAGGTCGTCGGCAGCGAAGGCACGGTGGAGATGGGGGACGGCGCATTCCTCACGCGCCGAGCCGAGCGCGCGGTCGGGCATGACCTACCCGAACTCTGGCTCGGCCGCTTCGAGGATGCCTACCGCCGACAGTTGCAGGCCTGGGTCGATGCCACGCACGCCGGGCGCACGAGCGGGGCAACCGCGTGGGACGGTCTCCTTGCCACCATCACAGCCAACGCCGCGGTCGACTCGATCACCGAGGGGCCGCAGTCGATCGACCTGCCCCCACGCCCCGCCCTCTACGCGTGAGAGGGGCCGCGCCTAGCGGACGGGTGTGAGCTGCTGCTCCGCCTCAGGCACGGTCATGGCGCCGGTCATGATCGCCACGACGTCCTGCATCTGGTGCGACTGAGGGGTGACCACCGCGGCGCGACGCCCGAGGCGCTGCACGTGGATGCGGTCAGCGACATCGAAGACCTGGGGCATGTTGTGAGAGATGAGGATGATGCTCATCCCGCGATCCCGCAGGTCCTTGATGAGCTGGAGCACGCGGGCCGACTCGTTGACGCCGAGTGCGGCCGTGGGCTCGTCGAGGATGACCACCTGGGAGCCGAAGGCCCCTGCACGTGCCACCGCGACCGCCTGACGCTGCCCACCGGAGAGGGTCTCGACCGGCTGCGTGATGCTCTGCACGGTGAGTACGCCGAGCTCGTTGAGGCTCTGGGTCGCCTTCTTGCGCATGCCCTTCTTGTCGAGGCTGCGGAAGACCTTGCCCAGGAAGCCCTTCTTGCGCTCTTCACGCCCGAGGTAGAGGTTCTCGGAAATGTCGAGAGCAGGCGCGACCGCGAGGGTCTGGTAGACCGTCTCGACACCGTGCGCACGAGCGTCGTTGGTGGACTTGAAGGCCACGCGGTTGCCGCTGACGAACATCTCGCCAGAATCCGGCAAGAGGGCTCCGGAGAGGCACTTGATGAGCGTGGACTTGCCGGCACCGTTGTCGCCGACGACGGCGCACACCTCACCGGGGTAGAGCTCGAAGTTGCAGTCGGCGAGCCCGACGACTCGGCCGAAGGACTTGTTGAGGTCCTTGCCCTGGACGATCGGCTGGGCTGTGGTCGTAGCGGTCATGCCTTCACCTTCCGGATCCACTGGTCGACAGCAACGGCGACGATGACGAGGACGCCGATCGCGAGCACGCGATAGGCCTGGTCGAGTCCGGCCAGCGACAGGCCGAAGTCGAGGACGACGATGATGAGCGTGCCGAGAAGCGTGCCGATGAGGCGTCCTCGACCACCGAAGAGCGAGGTGCCGCCGATCACGACTGCGGTGATCGTCTCCAGGTTGATTTCGGGAGCAACGTTGGGGCTAGCAGCATCGAGGCGGCCGATGGTGATCCATCCCGCGATGCCGATGACGACACCGGCGATGGCGTAGACGCTGAAGAGCACGCGCTTGACGTTGATGCCGGAGAGCTCGGCGGCCGCAGGGTCATCACCCACGGCGTAGACGTGAGTGCCCCACGCCGTGCCACGCAGCGCGTAGGCGAAGATCCCGTAGAGGGCGAGCATCACCACGAGGCCGAGGGTGAAGGTGAACGGCCCGATCTGGAAGCCCGTGCCGAGCAGCCCCATGAAATCGGGCATCTCCTTGCCCTGGATGGTGCGTGCCTTGAACAGGATCAGCGTGAGGGCCGTGAAGATGCTCAGGGTGCCCAGGGTCACGATGAACGGTGGCAGGTTGAAGCGCACGATCAGGAAGCCGTTGAGGCTGCTTGCCAGTGTCGAGACCAGGATTCCGACGAAGACAGCGAGGGCGGGATTCTGCCCGGCCATGAAGGTCACATTGGATGCGGTCGTGTAGACCGCCAGGTTGGCCATGAACATCTGGCCGAAGACCATGATGGCACCGATGCTCAGATCGATACCGGCGGTGAGGATGACGATGGTCTGCGCGATCGCGAGGGTGCCGACGATGACCGTCTGCTGCAGGACCAGGGAGAGCGTGCCCGGCTTGATGAAGTTGTCGAGATCACCGACGCCCAGGAAGCCGAGTCCAACGAAGATGATCATCAGGATGGCCAGCACCGCCAGCGGGCTGACCCACGGGTAGCGATGCAGGGTCGCCTGGACCTTCTGCATCGGGGTCGCCTTGCCGGCGAACTCCTCGACGGCCGTCGTGGGAGCCGATGAACTCACGTCAACCTCCAGGCATGGAACGGGTGGGGGAACACTAGCGGAGGAGAGACAGTGCGGGGCGGCC
>JBMOIL010000106.1:0-8460 GCA_049317345.1 Candidatus Nanopelagicales bacterium | reverse complement strand
CGTGCCGCTCACCGCGTGCTCGGGCAACCAGCAGCAGAACGACCAGAACCAGAACGACCAGCAGCAGAACCAGCAGCAGAACCAGAACCAGAACCAGAACGACCAGAACCAGAACGACCAGCAGCAGAACCAGAACCAGAACGACCAGCAGCAGAACCAGAATCAGTAGTCGCGCGGAAGCTCTCCGCCTAACGCTTGGTGTCGGCCAACACCTGCTGGCTGGCGAAGCGCCCCGGCGCGCCGATGACGCAGCCACCCGGATGGGTGCCCGACCCGCACTGGTAGTAGCCGCGGATCGGCGTGCGGTAGTCGCTGTAGCCCGGGGCGGGTCGGAAGAAGTACATCTGGTGCGGGAAGAACTCCCCGGCGTAGATGTTGCCTTCTGAGAGGCCGGTCTTCGCCTCGATGGTCTCGGGCGTGACGATCTCGCGCTGAAGCACCAGGTCGTTGAAGTTGGGGAAGAAGCGCTGCATGGTGGCCTGCACGCGATCGGCCATGTTCTCCGCCTGAGCGTCCCAGGTGCTGTCCTTGAGCTTGTACGGCGTGTACATCACGTAGCAGGACATGACGTGCTTGCCGGGGGGAGCCATGTCGGGGTCGATGAAGGACTGGATCGACGCGTCAATGTAGGGATGCTCGCTGTACCAGCCGTACTTCGCCGCGTCGTAGGCGCGTTCCATGTACTCCACGCTCGGGGCGACATTGATGAATCCGCCGTACTGGTCGGTGCGATCGCCGAGCGCGGGGTAGTAGGGGATGCCATCGAGTGCGAAGTTGACCTTGGACGTGACGCCCTGGAAACGGAAGCGCTGGATCGTGTCGACGAGATCTGCCGGCAACTCGCGCGGATCGGCGATCTGCAGGAAGGTGCGACGCGGATCGAGCGAGCTCACCACGACGGGGGCCCGGAATTCCGTGCCGTCGTCGAGCACGACGCCACGCACCTCGCCACCCTCGGTGATGAGGCTGGAGACGTGCGAGTCGAGGCGGATCTCCGCTCCGTACGCCGTCGCCGCGCGCGCGAGCACCTGGGTGAAGCCGCCGTTGCCGCCCTTGTGGAAGGACCAGGATCCGCCGAGGCCGTCATGCTCGCCCATGGAGAGGTAGAGCCAGTTGATGCCCGACCCAGGCGACATCGGCCCGAGCTTGATGCCGACGCACGCGGCCGAGCAGATCGTCGCCTTGATGATGTCGGACTCGAGGTAGTCGTCGACGAAGTCGGAGATGCTTCCCGTGAGCAGGCGGACGGTGTCGTGCAGGAGCTTCTTGTCGGCATTGCCGAGATGCTTGACGAGCCAGGCCATGCGCTCGGTGTCAGCGGGATCATCGCTGAAGAGATTGGGCGGGATGCTGTCGAAAAGTGGCCGGATGAACTGCCTTACGCGTGACGTGTCGTGCTCGAAGCGCTCCATGCCATCGACGTCGGCCTTGGAGTGCCGGGCGATCTCCTGACGATTGACGGCGGCATCGGGACCGATGAGGAAGTAGTCGCCGTTGTCCATGGGTGCGAAGTGCGAGCGCATGTAGAGCGGCATGAAGCCGAAGCGCACGAGATCGAGCTCCTGGATGATCTCCGGCCGCAGCAGGCTCAGAGCATAGGAGAAAGTCGTGAAGTTGAAGCCTGGGCGGAGTTCCTCGGTGATCGCCGCACCGCCGACGAGGTGGCGCTGCTCGAGCACGAGCACCCGCTGACCGGCCTGCGCGAGGTAGGCGGCGTTAGTGAGGCCGTTGTGACCTCCACCGATGACGATGGCGTCGTAGCCGTGTGTATCGCTCATGTCAGGCCGTCTTCCTCTCGGGGTTGTAGAACGGCAACGTCGTCACAGTGGCACGCACGTTGATGTATTCGTGGTTGACGGTCTGCTCGATGAAGACCTCGCTGCCCGGCTCGGCGTACTTCGGCTTGATGCGGGCGATGCCGATGTGGCGCTGTAGGACGGGGGAGTACATAAAGCTCGTGGCGTAGCCGATGCGCTTATCCCGATCGTTGTAGATCATCGTTTCCCAGCCGACCGGGATCTCATCGGGCACGGGGATGACGCCGCGGCTGTCGTAGAGGTTGTAGTAGTCCTGCCATGCGACGGTGATGCCGACCGTGCGCCAGCGTGACGTGCCCTCCAAGCGCTCGCGCATGACGGCGTCGCGGCCGACGAAGGGCCGCGTGGGATCGTCAATGCCCTTGAGCAGCCAGCCGAGGCCAAGCTCATCCGGCGTAAAGCGCTCGTGCTCGGTGTAGGCGTAGCGGCTCGAGGTGAACTCCACTCCAATGAGCGGTAGGCCCGCCTCGATGCGCGTCATGCCCAGGGCTTCTTCGCCGTAGGGGCGCATGCCGTGGGGTCGTCCGGCATCCAGGAGGGCGTCGAGGACCCGCAGCGCATCTGCAGCGGGAATGAGCATCTCGTAGCCCAGGTCGCCGCTGAATCCGGTGCGACTCACGGTCACTGGCGTCTCGGCGATCTTGGTCTCGGCGAACCCGAAGTAGCGGAGCTCAGAGATGTCCGGCGTCAAGGCCTCGAGGATGGCGCGCGATCGCGGACCCTGGATGGCGAGGGAGGCGAAGTCCTCGCTGCAGTCGACGATCTCAACGTCGAATGGCCGCGCGAGCTGGCGGAAGTAGCCCATGTTGGGCTCGGCTGCAGTGAGCAGGAACTCGTCAGAGGAGTAGCGGAAGATCACGCCGTCCTCCATGACGTAGCCCGCGTCATCGCACCAGATGGTGTACTGCGCGCGGCCCGGCTTGAGCGTGCGGATGTCGCGCGCGAAGACGTAGGAGCAGAAGCGCTCCGCATCGCGTCCCCGGATCCAGTACTTGTTGAGTGGCGAGGTATCGAAGAGGCCGGCCGAATTCCGCACACCGAAGTACTCGTGCTTGCTGGAGAGGTCGAAGCGGATCGCGGAGAGGTATCCGGCCCAGTTGCCCCACGCCTGTGTCTGGCTGAACTCGGCCAGGCGCGGGTGGAGCGGTGTCTGCTTGAGCATGGTGCCTCCTCGTCGAGCTTCGACCGTCGTCTCGAGACGCGGACGTGAAGCAATGTGTGCCGGGCGGCGGGGGGCGCCGCCCGGCACGCCGCCCAGCCTAGATTGATATTGGACAAGCGCGCAATAGGCCTTAACGTTCTCACATGGCCCGGATGAACCCCGAGGAGCGTCGGCTAGCCATCGTCGCGGCCACCCGTGCGGTGATGGCGCGGCAGGGCATCGCCGCCACGACGGTCCGCGACGTCGCGGCCGAACTCGGCACGTCCAGCGGGCTCATCCACCACTACTACTCATCCATGGACAATCTCCTCGCCGAGGCCTTCGAGCAGGTCGCGCGTGAGGACCTCGAGCGTGTGCGTGGCGCTCTTGCTGGCGTTGATGACGCGATCGGCAGGCTCCGGGTGTTCTTCGATGTCTACGCCCGAGATGATGACCAGGGCATCCAGACCTGGCTCGATGCGTGGTCGGAGGCTGCCAGGCGCCCCGCGCTGCAGCGCATCTCACGCCGACTCAACGAGGAGTGGCAGGCCCTGCTTGCGAGCATCATCGGCCAAGGGGTGGCCGATGGATCCATGGCATGCGATGACGTTGATGCGGTGTCCTGGCGAATCCTGTCCCTGCTGGATGGCCTTGCCCTCCAGGTCGTCGCCCACGGCGATGTCATCTCGCTCGGCGAGGCCGATGCGTGGTCTCGGGCAGGAGCGGAACGCGAATTGGGTCTTCCGAGCGGGGCGCTGAGTCTTGCGCTGACCCGGTGACGGATCACTAGAGCGGATTGCTCCACGCACGATTCCCGTGCTCGTCCACGATGACGACCCGTCGGTAGCGGCGTTCGGCCGCTCCTTCGACGAAGGCCCTCGTGATGAGCCCTCGTCCGTCCGTTTCCAGGATCTGTCCCATACGACGGCCAGCGCGACCGACCGTGACGCACGCGCCGAACTCCTCCTCAGTCTGGAGGCGAATGGACCTCGCCGGCGAACACGTGATCTCCATGCCCCCGTCTTGGTCGGAGACGTCGTAGATGCTGGGACCATGCGAGAAGTAGGAAGCCCCGGTCCGCAGGGCATCAAGCACGGCTGCCGGTGACCTCTCGGCCACGTTGAGCATGGTCCACGCAGTCCCTAGCTCGAAGAGCGGGTAATGCTGGTCATCCGTGGCGATCCCGAAGACCTCCCGACCTTCGCCGAGTAGCAGGTCCCACCAGGGTGAAGAGTCGCCGCGCCCACACTCAAGTTCCGCGGAACCGTTGAAGACCTCAATGCCCGTGTATCCCTCCATTGCCATCAGTTCCTGCGGGGGAAGCTGGTTCCAGTACGGGTGGGCGACGTAGGTGACCGCCCCTTGGCCAGCAGCCCACTTCGTGCCCTCCGAGAGCGATGGGAAGGTTCGGACTTCGTAGTTGTCCTCGTCGCTGAAGTACCAGTTAGATCGATCCCCACCCGGGTCCTCAGGAATGTCGGTCAGGCCGTAGACGAGGAACTCAGCGGACTGACGTGGATAGGCGGGGGCGATCATGTCGAAACCGAGCTCAGCACCGGGCACCAGGATGACGTCGTCACGTGCGTTGGGCTGTGTGAGGCGCCAATGATCGGTGATCGCGACGATGTCGAACCCTGCCTCGACATAGGACTGCACGAGCCGATCAGGCGCGAGAGTGCCGTCACTCACAGTCGAGTGGGTATGGAGTGCTGCCTTCAGCCACTCGCCGTCACTGTGAAATGGGTTCATGCGATCAACCTCGTCTGAGTCGTGGGTCGAGCGTCTCTTCCAGTGCATAGCCAACAAATGTGAATGACAGCGTAACCAGGATGACGCAGACCCCCGGGGGGATGATCCACCACCAGTAGCCGTTGGACATGGCACCGGACTGGAATGCTTCCTCGATGATCCGGCCCCATGACATCGAGGTGGGATCACCCAGCCCGAGAAGTGAGAGCGTGGTCTCGGAGAGGATCGCGATGGCAACTGTCAGCACGCCCTGGGCGATGATGATCGGGGAAACCTCTGGCAAGACGTACTTCCCGAGGATCCGAGCGTTCGTGGCTCCGAGGGCCCGTGCCCGCTCAATGAAGGGTTGTTCCCGCACGGACAATGTCTGAGCCCGCACGAGTCGCGCAGTAAGCGCCCATGACGTGACCGCGATGACGACGATGACGTTGAGCAGGGTCGGTCCGAGAATGGCCGCTAGGACGATCGCCAGGACCAGCCAGGGGATGACCAGGAACCAGTCGGTCAACGCTGTGAGCGCCGTCCCCAAAGGCCTACCCGCGTAGTAGCCGGCCAGGATGCCCATGGCAGCGCCAATGATGACGGCCCCGAGCGTCGCAAGGACCCCGACGGTCAAGGAGACGCGTGCACCGACGAGCAGGAGTTGCACTACCGATCTCCCGAATAGGTCAGTACCCAAGGGCACAGCGGCGCTGGGGGGCTGAGTGGGCTGGCCGGGTGCGAAAGCGGGATCAATGTCGTCGCTTTCGACGAGTAGTGGCGCAAGCAGCGCGGCGAGGGTGAAGAAGGCGAGTATCGCAAGGCCGATCATGCCGCGCTTGTTGTGCCGGAAGGCCTGCCAGAACTGGCTGAGGCTGCGGCGCCGACGGGCCCACGAAAGCGAACTCATATCGCGTCCACTCGTGGGTCAAGGAATCCGTAGGTGATGTCAGCCACGAGGCTCGCAACGATCACCGCCGCGCTGCTGAGAAGGAAAACTCCCTGAAGCACGGGGTAGTCGAGGGTTTGGATCGCCTCGTACGTGAGCAACCCGATGCCCGGCCACGAAAACACCGTCTCGATCACAATGGCGCCACCCAAGATGAATCCGACGCTGATCACGACGAGCGTGAATATTGGGAGGATGGCATTCGGGACTGCGTGACGGCGACGGACGTCAGGATCGGTGAGTCCCTTCGCCCGCGCGAGATCGATGTAGGGCTGCGCCTTGACCTCCATCATGCTTGAGCGCATCACGATGAGGAACTGGCCCACATAGCCCAGGGCCAGCGCCAACACAGGGAGCGCGAGGTGCATGGCGACGTCCGTGGTCCCGCTGCTGGTCGACGACGAGTAGCCCCCCGCCGGGAACCACCCCAGAAGCCCCGCGAAGAGGATCAGCAGGAGCATCCCCAGCCAACCCTCGGGGGTCGAGTAAAGGACCATCGAGGTGTAGAGGCTTCCCGAGTCGAATCGACTACCCCGTCGCCATCCCCCGCGGATACCCGCAAGAACGCCGATCCCGGCCGCGAGGATCGTGCCGATCCCCACGAGGAGCAACGTGGGCCACATGCGCGACAGGATCAACTCCCACACGGGCAATCCCGAAATCAGTGACACGCCGAGGTTTCCACTAATGGTTTCGCGGACATACACACCAAATTGCGTGACGAGTGGCTGATCCAGGCCGAACGCGACCCTCTGCAACTCAAGTGCTTCCGGCGACAGTCTCTGGCTTCGTGCCAGTAGGGCGATGGGGTCGCCCGGCATGATGCGAAAGAGGAAGAAGTTCACCGTGAAGATGAAGGCCAGGGTGAGCAGTGCCCAGCCGGTACGGCGGGCAATGAATTGAAGCCTTTCGGAGCGGGTCAGTGTGTGTCCGGTCGATCTTCAGTGCCGCGACGCCTCATCACGATGACAGCGACGACACCGAGGACGATGAGAGCAGCGATCCCCCACAGCCACACCGGCGGCCCACTCGGGCTGGCGGAAGAAGTCTCGCCGGCAGTGGCAGCCGAGTCACTCCCCGAGTCGCCCGATGCCGGCTGGCCAGATGCCGACGCGGCAGGATCGGCTGATTGAGCCGGACGTGCTGACACCATGCCGGTGTAGGAGTAGGACGGAGTGAGGTAGCCGTCACCAGCCGGGACCGGTGTGAGATCAGCGACGATGTCAGTCCGGTAGGCGGTCAACGAATTCGGGTATGCCAAGACAATGGACGGGATCTGGTCGTAGACGTACTGCTGTGCCTCGCGGACAAGGGTGAGGCGTTCGTCCCGATCCAAGGTCGATGCCTGGCGGGCCACAATGTCGTCGTACGTGGGATCCCTCCAGCAGCCATCGCTGAGATCACCGCACTGCTCCGAGGTGAAGACCGAGAGTTGATAGTTCGGGTCGGGATCGCCAGTCCAGTACCAGATGTAGGCATCAAAGTCGCCTGACTGCTGCAGGTCGTACATCTTGCCGGCGCTGACGGGTTGCGCCTTGACCTCAATGCCGATCTGGCTGAGGTAGGACGCAATGAGCTGGCCCGCGATATCGCTTCCCGGGGTGTCATTCGACGTGGGCATGCGGATGACCAGAGGCTGGCCAGTCTGCGGGTCGACGCGGATGCCATCTTCGCCGCGCGCGTAGCCGGCTTCGTCCAGGAGGGCGTTCGCTTGATCGGGGTCGTAGGGAATCACCTGATCGTCGGGAACGTCAAGGTGCCAGTACACCGAGAGCGGTCGCACGATGCTTTCGCCCGGGCTTGCGGCACCCTGGAATGCCTTGTCCACGATTGCCTGCTTGTCGATAGCGAGCGCGATCGCCTGACGAACGCGAAGATCCTTCAGTGCGGGAAGGGGGTTCGCGGCGGGGTCCTGGCCACCGAAGTTGAATGCCAGATTCACCCAGGAGTCGGCCGTGATCTTCTGAACCGCGACGTTAGGTATCGCTTCAACCGCAGGAAGCAGCGCGCTCTCGAGGCCGTCAGCAATGGCAATCTCGCCGTTCTTCAGCGCCTGAACCATGGCTTCCTGGTTGGTGTAGAGACGGAAGACGATCCGGTCATAGGCGGGCGCTGTCCCCCAGAAGTTGGGGTTGCGGTCGAAGGTCCAGCTCTGTCCCGGGACTGCCTCGGTCATGACGTACGGACCGGACACGACGTTGGGCAGGACCGCTGCCTGCTTGATCTCCTTGTTCGTCTTTCCGATGTATGAACCCCACACGTGTTCGGGGACGATGTAGACCCATGGAGGCAGGTCCATACCGCGAGTCGGTTCCGGCGAATTCCACACGATGGTTCGGTCATCCGGCGTCTCGAAGGTGGAGCCCTTGGGGAAGTAGCTGGTGAAGTAGGAGAACCCCTGGTCGATTACGAAACGGTAGGTGAACGCGACGTCACGTGACGTCAGCGGGGTGCCGTCGCTCCAGGTCAGGCCCTCTCGCAATGTGCAGGTCCACGTTGTGTAGGCAGGGTTGTGTTCGCACGATTCAGCCAGACCTGGAGATGCGCTGAGATCCTCGTCGGAGAACTTCATCAGCATGTCGTACTGGAGTGTGACGGCGCTCCACTCGCTGGTGGAGTTGAGTGCCCAGATGTTTGGGTTGTCGATCCCCACGGTCATCCCGATGGTGAGCGTCGTGGCGTCATCGGCGGCCCAGGCCGACGACCCCGAGCCACTGACGAGGCCGGCCCCGGACAGTGTCATGGCTGCGAAGGCGACGGCCGACAAGCGGCGATGGATGGACATGCTGCCTCCGGAGTCCGTGATCGTCCCAGTATGGCGCCGC
>JBMOIL010000105.1:0-8535 GCA_049317345.1 Candidatus Nanopelagicales bacterium | reverse complement strand
CCTTTGGAGGTCGGCAACGGCAGCGGCGACGAGGGCCTTGATCGAAGCCTCCCCCGGGGGAGTCATATCGGGCATGGTCGTCTCCTTCGCTGTCCGTCGCAGGAAGGCTAGTGGGTGTCCGGGGGCGACGCGCCGGCTTCCCCGTCAGCAACCCCCTGGTAGACGTCAGGAATCCCGTCGCCGTCCACATCGGCCTCCTCGATCTCGGCCGCGCGGCGGTAGTGCCTGTTGCGGGTGAGGAGCATGATCGAGGCGATCAGGGCCGAGACGACCGAAGCGGAGAAGACGGCCACCTTGGCACTGTCGAGGAGGGCAATGTCATCCGAGTAGGCCAGCTCGGTGATGAGCAGGGCAACGGTGAAGCCGATCCCGGCGAGGAGGCCGACGGCGAAGACATCCCGCCATTCGATCGCGGGATTCAGGCGCGCACGTGTGAATCGGGCCATGAGCCACGCCGTAGAGACAACGCCCAGTGGCTTGCCGATGATGAGACCGGCCATGATGCCGATGGCGACAGGACTGCTGAGTGACTCGATGAGGCCGGTACTGCGGAGGTCGACGCCCGCGGCAAAGAAAGCAAAGAGCGGCACGCACAGGCCTGCGCTCAGGGGAAGCAGCATTCGCTGCAGCCGATCGACCGGGGATTCGGTCTCGCCCGGATCGACACTCGATCGCGTGAGCAGGGCCATGGCGACACCCGCCACAGTCGCATGGATGCCGCTCTCATGCGTAGCCCACCAGATGACAAGCGCGAGTGGCACGTAGATGAAGGGGCTGCGCACGCGACGTTTTTGGAGTAGCCAGTAGACAGCCAGCAGTGCCACGGCGAGGAGGAAGTAGCCGAGCGAAAAGCCCTTTGAGTAGAAGATCGCGATGATGGTGATCGCGCCCAGGTCGTCGACGACGGCGAGCGTGAGGAGGAAGGCACGCAGGGCCACGGGGAGCATGCGCCCGACGACGGCCAGTACGGCGAGGGCGAAAGCGATATCCGTCGCCATGGGCACGGCCCAGCCGCGCAGTCCGCCTGGCACATCCGAGGGAGCGACGATGGCGACGAAGATGATGGCCGGCACGATCATGCCGCCGAGTGCCGCGGCGATGGGTACGGCGGCCTGTGACGGCTTGGACAGCGTGCCGTGGGTCAACTCGTGCTTGAGTTCCAATCCGGCGACGAAGAAGAAGACCGCGAGGAGGCCATCAGAGGCCCAGGTGGCGAGACTGAGGTTGAGGCCAAGCGACGCCGGCCCGACGGTGATCTCTCCCAGTGCGAAGTAGGAGTCACCCCAGGGAGAGTTCGCCCACACGATGGCGATGACCGCCGAGATGAGCAGCAGGACTCCGCCGATGGTCTCCCCGCGCAGGGCACGCAACAGCCAGACGCGCTCACCCAGAGATGGGCGGTCGAAGATCTGATGCGCTGTGCCATCGGGCGGCGTACTCCCAGCAGGAGTGGTCACGTGCGGCCTCCAGGGTCGGTCAATGAGACGCCGACCAGACTTCCCGGCACACCACGGGAAAGGCTACCTGTCCCGCGGTGTGCGAGGCCTCCCGGCTAGTCCTCGCTGCCACCCGACTGCAGTCCGGTTGAGATCAGGTGCATCACGTGCGGGTCAGCCAGGGTCGTGACATCGCCCAGCGACCTGTTCTCTGCCACGTCGCGCAGGAGCCGACGCATAATCTTGCCCGATCGGGTCTTGGGAAGCTCCGAGACGATCATGATCTGGCGCGGCTTGGCGATGGGCCCGATCTCATGGGCCACGTGATTGCGCAGCTCGGTGATGTATTCGCTGCCGTCTGCGCCTTCCTCGACTCCACCGCGCAGGATGACGAAGGCGACGATGCCCTGCCCCGTGACCTCATCGGCAGCTCCGACCACGGCCGCCTCGGCCACGGTGGGATGCGACACCAGCGCTGACTCGACCTCGGTGGTGGAGATGCGGTGACCCGAGATGTTCATGACATCGTCGACGCGGCCGAGCAGCCATAGCGCGCCGTCGAAGTCGATCTTCGCCCCATCGCCCGCGAAGTAGTACTGCGGCCACCTCGACCAGTACGTCTCGACGTAGCGCTCGTTGTCGCCCCAGATCCCCCGCAGCATCGACGGCCAGGGCTCGGTCACGACGAGGTAGCCGCCGTGGCCGAGCGCGACGGGATCACCGTGGTCATCGACGACCGTGGCACCGATACCGGGCAGCGGGCGCATGGCGGAGCCGGGCTTCGTGGAGGTGACGCCGGGGAGTGGGCTGATCATGATGGCGCCCGTCTCGGTCTGCCACCAGGTGTCCACGATGGGACACGCGTCATCGCCGATGACATCTCGGTACCACATCCACGCCTCTGGATTGATGGGTTCACCAACGGTGCCAAGCAGTCGCAGTGACGACAGGTCGTGCTCTGCGGGAAACTCGGGGCCCCACTTCATGAAGGTGCGAATCGCTGTCGGCGCGGTGTAGAAGATCGTGACGCCGTACTTCTCGACGATCTCCCAGAAGCGACCCTTGTGCGGGGTGTCGGGCGTGCCCTCGTAGATGACCTGGGTGACGCGATTCGCGAGCGGGCCGTAGACGATGTAGCTGTGGCCTGTCACCCACCCGATGTCGGCCGTGCACCAGTAGACATCGGTGTCCGGCTTCAGGTCGAAGACATTCCAGTGGGTGAATGCCGTCTGGGTCAGGTAACCACCGCTCGTGTGCAGGATGCCCTTGGGCTTCCCGGTCGTCCCTGATGTGTAGAGGATGAAGAGCGGGTGCTCGCTGTCGAATGCCTGAGCCTCGTGCACATCCGGCTGACGATCGACGATGTCGTGCCACCAGACGTCGCGCCCCTCCTGCATCGTCACCTCGCCGCCGGTACGGCGCACCACGAGTACGCGCGTGACGCTCGGTGTGTGCTCGATCGCCTCGTCAACGGCGGGCTTGAGGGGCATGGGCGCCCCGCGTCGGTTCTGTCCATCGGCGGTGATGACGAGCGTGGCCTGGGCGTCGTCGATGCGCGAGCGCAGGGCCTCTGCGGAGAACCCGGCAAAGACGACGGAGTGAGGCGCGCCGATTCGGGCGCACGCAAGCATGGCCACTACTGCCTCGGGGATCATCGGCATGTAGATCGCCACGCGGTCACCGGCCGTCACACCCAACTCGGTGAGGGCGTGGGCCGCCTTGCTGACCTCGCGCTGGAGTTCGGCGTAGGTGAGGTCGCGGGTGTCCCCCGGCTCGCCCTCGAAGTGCAGAGCGACCTGGTCTCCGTGTCCTGACTCCACGTGCCTGTCTACGCAGTTGTACGCGACGTTGAGCTTGCCGTCGACGAACCACCTCGCGAAGGGGGCGTCGCTCCAGTCGAGGACGTCCGTCCACGGCTGCGCCCACTCCAGGCGACGGGCCTGCTCCGCCCAGAACGCGAGGCGATCCGCTGCCGCTGCGTCGTACATCGAGGCCTGGGCGTTGGCCTGGGCGGCGAACGCCGGGCTCGGCGCGAAGGACCGGTCCTCCTGAAGCAGGTTGGCCAGGGCGTCGTCCGACACGTCTCCTCCTAAAGATGCAGGGCGCTCTCACGCTCGCCTCGTGTGACATGGGCCACGGTAGTCGCCGTCGGCCAGCGGCGAAGCGGCTTCCCGCGCGTCACAGGGAGCCTTCGGTGCCTCTCATGCGTCAGGATGGGGAGGTCGGTGCCCCCGACCGATAGCCCCTGGAGGTCCGCGTGCGTCCCCGCGTGCTCGTCCCACTCCTGCTTGCCCTGGCTGCCGCCCTCGGCCTGGTGGTCGGCGCTGTCCTTCCGGGTTCGCCCTCGGCCCCGACGGCAGACTCCTCGACGCCGGCTCCTTCGGATCCGACGGACGGTGCGACGGAGTCCTCGTCGGCCGAGCCGCTCCCCACCGACTCCTCGGCATCCCCTGCCGTCGGCGAGGTCACAGGCGAGGGCGGGGGTGTCTCCGCAGTCAATCTCCCGCAGCCTGACTTCCCCGTTGAGAAGCTGGCACCGGGTGAGAAGCCGCCGCAGTTCGTCACCATCTCCTTCGACGGCTCCTGCAGCCTCGACATCATGCGCCACTACCTGGACACGGCCGAGCAGGTCAACGCCTTCTTCACCTTCTTCATTTCCGGTCTGTGCCTGCTGCCCGAGGATCAGAAGTTCCTCTATGAGACTCCTGGCCGCGAGGCGGGCTCCAGCGCAATCGGCTTCGCCGACGATGCGCAGGAAGTCGTCGGTCGCGTCGCCAACTATAAGGAGGCCTACGAGCGCGGACACGAGATGGGCACGCACTTCCTCGGTCACTGGTGCGAGCCCAACGACGGCTCGGTCAATTCATGGGGTCCCGCGGAGTGGCAGAGCGAATTCGCCCAGGACGCCGGATTCATGGACAACTGGGCCGCCAACAACGGCATCACCGACCCGATTCCGCTGCCCTTCAACTACAGCGTGATCAAGGGTGCACGTACGCCGTGCCTCGAGGGCCAGCGCGACGTGATGTACCCGATCTTCGCCGAGAACGGCTTCACCTACGACGCGTCGAACCCGGGTTCACTGCAATGGCCGGTGAAGAACGAGTACGGCCTGTGGGAGTTCCCGCTGCAGACGATGAAGGTCGTCGGCTACGACAGGTCGAATCTGTCGATGGACTACAACTTCCTCTGCGCGCAGAACGACTGCCAGCAGGAGGCTGACCAGGCCACGTGCGACCGGATCGAACAGTCGACCTACGACTCCCTCATGGCTGCCACCGATGCGCTCTACAACGGCAATCGCGCCCCGTTCTTCTTCGGCAACCACTTCAACACCTGGGTCTGTGGCGCCTACCAGAACGCCATCACGCGCTATGTCCTCGATGCCGCGGCCATGTATCCGGACCTGAAGTTCGTCTCCAATGCCCAGCTCGTGAAGTGGCTCGAGGCTCAGGACCCGGCGGTCCTCAAGCAACTTGTGGCGCAGGGGGTGCAGTCCTACTGAGCGATCCGCTCGCCACACTCGCCGGTCTGCCGGGCGTCAGCGAGGCTTGCGACGCGGCTCGGCACGAGATCGATGGGCTCCTCTGGGATCGCGGCGTGCGTGCGCGCGCCGGCGAGATAGCCGCGAGCTCAGCCCTCATCGGAGCCCGTGACTCGGCTGCCCTCGAGGGTGCGGACGTCTCCCTCGACGTCGTGCGCGCGGGTCTGGATGACTCCCCCCTCGGTCGCGCGGTCACCGCGAGCGTGGCTGTGACCTCTGCCGTGCCCGGTCAGGCTGATGCCTGGCAGCGCGCACCGCTCCAGGTGCTCGCGCATCTGCATGCACTCGCTGCCCGCGGCTTCGACGACGACGACGCACTCGGCCGCCCCCGCCAGCAAGACGACGTGGTGGATCCACTTCACATGGGCACGCCGCTGCCCTGGCGCGAGGTCCCCGACCGCCTCGTCGCCCTCGCTGATGTGCTCACGCGCCCCACCACGGCGCCCGCCATCCTGGTGGCGGCCATCGCGCACGGCGAGTTGATTGCGGTGCAGCCTTTCCGCTGGGGCTCGGGCCTCATCGCGCGGGCCGCCGTACGCCTCGTGCTCGCCGCGCGCGGCGTAGACCCCGATCTCCTCGGGTGCCCTGAGGCGGGGATGCTCTCGCTCGGGCGCTCGACGTACGTCGCCTCGGTGCGGGCTTATCGCTCAGGTGAGCCCGATGGAGTGGCCGAGTGGATCCGATGGAATGCCTCAGCCATCGGATTCGGTGCCTCCTCCGACGCCCCCCAGCGCTGACATCAAGGCGAGGGCCGTGGTGCGACCTCGGCCAGGTCCACACCATCGTTACGTGGTTGCGCTCCCGGTGTCTGCGGACTGAGGCGGGGGACACGAAGGTCGATCACCCAGGGGTAGGCACGACCCCGGATCAGGGCGAAGGCCCGCACCCGCACCGTAGGCGACTCGAGCCCTGCGGCCTCTGCAGGGGAGACAAGCCAGCGCATGCGCGCCGTGGCTGCGCCTGCGTCCATGGTCGCCTCCACGTCACCCCCTCCCTGGAAGCCTGTGGAGTCGCGTGGCTGCACCACGATGCGGTCCGCGGTTGTGGGGAGACGTAGGCGCATGACGAGGATGCGTCCACGCACGAATACATCGACGCGCGCCGAGACAAACGTGATGACGGGTCCCACACTTGCGGATTCGCAGAGCGAATCCAACGCCGAGGAGAGTGCCTGGGCAGCAGTCGAAGTGAGAGGGACCCCGGCTCCCTCTGCATCGATCAGCGGCGAGGCCAGGTCAGTGCCTTCGAGCCCGCCGCAGTCAGCGGGGGTAACGACGACGTCCACACCGACCTGCTCACCCGCGGGAATCGCCGCGGATTCTGTGCCGCTCGCTATGTAGGCGACAGTCTCGCCTGCGGGCTGCACCTGCACGGTGCGCTGTGGATCGCCCGAGACGTCTAGTCGAAGTCGGTATGCCGGTGCGACGAGTCCCGTGGGCCAGTCCGCGGGCAGGTCCTCTCCGGAGATGGCGAATGGTCCGACCGTCTCTATGGCCTGGATCTCGAGACGATCAGAACGCGTGGATTGCTCGGCCCACCAGCGAGCTCCGCCGACTGCCGCTGTGATTGCGATCAGCACGGCAGCAATCACGGCAACGCCCCGCGCGACGCGGTGTGGCGCGCCGGGTGATTCGGATGACGAAGCGCCAGCCTCGAGGACGTCCATGTCGGCTAACGGATCGACCTGGTGAGCGGCGTCATCTCGGGGAGGTCGTCGGTGAGAGGTATTCCCACGATCCAGGGGTACGCCGTCGCGCCCCGGACGACGAAGACCTGTGTATAGGCAGTCGGCACATCGTCGTTGTGCTCCGCGCGCGTAGAGACGAGCCAGAGAAGCGGGATCCCGTCGCCCCTTCGCCGGTCCGCAGAGCCAAGGCCGCGCAGTCCGGGGCCGTCCAGCGGGGTGACCACGAAGCGGTCACCCTCCGCCTCGATGTCAACGAAGAGACCGATGGTCTCCAAGGGTGGCTCGCCTCCTCGGCGTGCAGCGGTGACCGTCATCGCGGGTGCGGGGCCGGCTGCCTCGCACACTCGGAGGAGGGCATCGGCGAAGGAGGCGCTCGCCTCCGGTGAGAGCGGCACCACGACTCCGTCTGCTGTCGCGAGGAGCTCCACACCGAAGGCGCGGCGCCAGCGGTATCCCGCCTCGTTGAGATCCGTGCCTTCGCGCGCGACTGCGCAGTCGACCGGTGCCACGGTGACGTCGATCTCAGCAAAGGCGCCGGGCGCGATCGTCACGTCGGGACCCTCCTCGATGTAGACGATCGAGTCAGTCGCCGATGTCATCACTTCGACGGTATCCCGAGGGTCGCCACCCACGGTAAGGCGCAGCTTCACTCCCGGAAGCGCTGCGCCTGCGGGCGTCGCCAGCGCCCCGATGGGGGGCTCTGCCACCACGGTGACCGGCGACCCTCCGAGGATCTGTATGCCAGCGATCTCCAAGACGTCGGAGGTGGGTGGCCGGCTGGTCCACCACGTCAGTCCAGCGGCGACGGCCGCCAGGGCGAGGCCGCAGGCGATCACGATGGTGGCGATGAGTCCCGCTGCGCGCTGTCGCGACGAAGGAGGGGGACCGTTGTCGAGGATCTCGCCGCCCTCGAAGCCTGCCATGTGTGCAGGCTAGGTCGATTCCGTCGTGGGCGCCCTCCGGACGAGGACCGCCTTGACGCCCAGGGCGATGAGCAGGGCCACTGCGGCCGCGATAAGGGTGAAGCCCACCCTGTCCTCTGCAACGCGCATGCGGTCGACTCCGGATGCGCTGAGGAGGATGACCGCGGGGGTGAGCAAGGTGACGTATTCCCAGTACGGACGCTTGAGCACGTAGCGCACTGCCAGTGCAGCGAAGATGAGGAGTCCACCGATGACCAGGGCGAAGGTCTGTTCGACGTTAATCAGGATGAGGACAAGGGCGATGAGCGCGCCCGCCAGAGTGCCTGCCAGCCGCTGCATTGACTTGGCGAAGGTGTCGTGGGGGCTCGGTTGCAGCAGGATGATCAACGTGAGCAGAAGCCACGCGCCCTCGTGGAACTTGGCGTAGGAGAGGACCGCCCAGGCGGAGACGCCCAGGACGACTCCCATAGTCACGCCGTACGCCGTCGCGCCACGCGGCCCCAGCTCCTTGCGGTCGACAGTGGGGAGCCTGTGGCCGAGGAGCACCCGCGTGATGGCCGTCCCCCACAGTCCGCCGACCATGAGGACCGCTCCTGCGACGAATCCGGCCGGAATCGCCGACAGGGGAGGCACGGCCGGCGGGGCGACGAGCAGGAAACTCGCGAAGACGGGAACCATGAGTGCGGGGCTGTGAATTCCGCGTCGGGCGGTGAGCGCGCACGCGCCGGTGAGGATGCCGAAGAATGCGGCGCCCGCGAGTGGGTAGGGATTGAGCAGTGTGCAAATGGTCCCGGCGACCCCCGCGACCACCGACAGGATCAGGGCGAGTCGAAGGTCGTAGAAGATCGCACTGATGCCGATGATGCCGCCGTAGATGAAGACGGATGCCAGGCCGAACTGCCCGCTCATGCCCAGCACGATCGGCGGCGTCATGAGCGCGATCGT
>JBMOIL010000104.1:0-8775 GCA_049317345.1 Candidatus Nanopelagicales bacterium | reverse complement strand
GTAGCCGGGGCCGTCACGGCCCGCTGCAGGGCGGCGATGGAGTCGTCCTCATGCACGAACTGCAGCCTCGCGTCGAAGCCCAGAACGGTGGGAATGACGGGGAGCGTGAAGTACGCCGTCATCGCCGTCTCCACGCGCGGGCCGATGACATTGGCGAGCCGCAGGATGGATACCTCGACATCCGGGCGCCTGCGCGCGAAGCCGCGGACGTACCCCTCGACCTCGACGGAGTCCTTGGCCCATCCCGAGGTCGGCGGATGCTTGGGCGACATGCCCTCGGTGAAGAGCGCGGGATCGCGGGGACCGGCACCGTAGACCGACGACGTGGACTTGACGACCAGGCGCGTCACGGACTCGGACTTCTGGCACGCCGCCAGGAGCTGCATCGTGCCGATGACGTTGATGTCCTTCATGGCAGTGCGACCGCCTGCCTGCTGGGGGGTAGCGATCACGCCCATGTGGACGACCGTGTCGACACCGGCTGAGTTGAGGACCCGGCCGATTACGGGATTGCGGATATCTGCGCGCACGAACTCCGCCCCCAGGAGGGGGCGGTGCGGCGGGACGACATCAACGCCGACCACATGGTCAACAGCGGGGTCGCGGACGAGGGAACGGACCATCAGGCCACCAAGGTGGCGGGCAGCGCCCGTGACCAGCACGACGCGACCCATGGTCAAGCTACTTCTTGTTGCGGCGCTGGACGCGCGTGCGCTTGAGCAGCTTGCGGTGCTTCTTCTTGGCCATGCGCTTGCGGCGCTTCTTGACCACCGAGCCCATCGATTACCTCATTCAGTCCGCGAAGATCCCGGCGTAATCCCGGGAGACATGACCCTATCCGATCGAATCGAGCCCACCGTACGCGGCGTAACTCGGTGCCCCTGTTGGGCTGGCTCAGCCCGCCTCGATGTAAGAGGTGCGCAGGTAGTCGTGGACAGCCTGCTCCGGCACGCGGAAGGACCGACCGACTCGCACGGCGGGCAACTCACCCGCGTGCACCAGGCGGTAGACCGTCATCTTGGACACCCGCATGAGCGAGGCAACTTCGGCCACGGTGAGGAAACGCACCTCCGCCAGGGGGCGCTCAGGTCCACCGCTCATGTCTGCTCCTTGCCTCCGGTCGGGATGACCGGCATCCCGTGACGGCGCGACGCTACTGCACTGTGTGCCGCGCGTCACGCGGAATCTCAATTTCGAGCCTAGTCGGACCGATCAGGGGTCGTCGAGGGGGTCGGATCACGCCCCCCGCCGGGGCTGTGCGGTGACTAGAACCAGGGGTCGGGATCTGCCACGAGTCCGAAATGCGGGAAGACGGCGGAGCGCGTGGCGAGCACTGCGGCGTCCACGGAGTTGGCCGGGTCGAATCCCTGATCGAAGGGCTTGGGCCAGGGGTTGCTGCCGTCCGTCATGCGCAGGGGTGCGTCTCGTTGCAACGCCGTCTTCACATACGACTGGAACGCCTCGGGTGTCTGAGCGTGCGGATCGATCGGCGCGCCCGCAGCCTCGGCGATGAGATGCGTCCATGCACGGGGCACGACATCGACCCACTCGTAGCCGCCTCCACCGACTGCAATCCAGCGTCCGCGCGCGTAACGATGGGCCCAGCGATGGATAGCCTCGTACGACATGCGCTGGCCGTCGATGGTGAGTGCGAGGTGAGCGAGCGGATCATCGATGTGCGAGTCGCAGCCGTGCTGGCTCACGATGATCTGCGGGTTGAATGCCTCGAGTACCTGGGGGACCACAGCGTGGAAGGCGCGCAGCCAGCCCTGGTCACCCGTCCCGGCGGGAAGTGCCACGTTGATCGCACTTCCCAGAGCCCCGGGGCCCCCGATTTCCTCGGGGAATCCCGTGCCGGGGAAGAGCGTGAGGGGGCTCTCGTGCAGCGAGATCGTGAGCACTCTCGGGTCGTCGTAGAACATCTCCTGTACGCCGTCGCCGTGATGGACGTCGACGTCGATGTAGGCGATCCGCTCCACGCCCTGGGCGAGCAGCCACGCGATGGCCACACCGATGTCGTTGTAGATGCAGAACCCCGATGCGGATCCAGGCATCGCATGGTGCAGGCCGCCAGCGATGTTGACGGCGTGCTCCGCGCGTCCGGAGTGGACCGCCTGCGCCGCCATGAGGGTCGCTCCAGCGACCAGGGCCGACGCGTCGTGCATGCCAGCGAAGGCAGGATCATCGGGAGTGCCCAGTCCGCGCAGGGGATCGGCGTCCTGCGGATTATCGGAAGCGTGCTGCACGGCAGCGATGTACTCGAGCTCATGCACGGCGGCGATCTGCTCGATCGTGGCGGGCACGACCGGAGTCAGCATCTCCAGCGTCGGTGTGTCCAGAAGCCCGAAGTCCCGTGCCAGTCTCATGGCGAGCTGGACGCGGATCGGTGCGAGAGGGTGGCCGGGGCCGAAGTCGTAGGCGCGCAGCGCCTCGTCCCAGACGACCGCGACCGAGTCGCTCACGCCCCGAGCTCCCGGCCACGATCACGAGCCGCCCGCATGGCATCGGCGACGAGGCCCATGAGGTCGCCCGCGTCGAAGACCGAGAGCGCGGCAGCCGTGGTGCCCCCGGGTGACGTCACCTGGACGCGCAGGGCCGCGGGGTCCGCACCCGGTCGTGCCGCCATCGTCGCGGCACCAAGGACGGTCTGCGTCACGAGTTGGTGGGCAACCGCGGGGTCGACACCGAGATCGATCGCTCCCGCGACCATGGCCTCGACGAGTCGGAAGACATACGCCGGCCCCGAGCCCGACGTCGCGGTGACCGCGTCCTGGAGGTCCTCGGGCACCCGCACGACAGGGCCGACAGCAGAGAGCAGGCTCTCGACGTAATCCGCCTGCCGCGGGGAGCAGGAGGCGCCCGGGGAGATCGCGGTGATGCCAAGATCGACGAGCGCCGGCGTATTGGGCATGGCGCGCACCACCGCAGCGCGGGGCAGCATCGCCTCCAGGGCAGAAAGGCGGACCCCCGCAGCGAGCGAGATCACGACGGTGCCATCAGCGATGAGCACTGACATCTCGTCGAGTACGCCGGGGATGTCCTGGGGCTTGACCAGCAGCAGGATCGTTGCGCTTTCGCGCGCTGCCTCCGCAATGCTCACCGAACGCACGCCGTGCAGTTGCGACACCTCGCGGGCGCGATCCGCGCGCTTCTCCGCGATCACCAGCCTGTGCGGCTCGGTCCCTGCTCGCAGCAGTCCCGCGACGAAGACCTCGCCCATGGCACCGGCGCCAACCACCGCGATCATCCGGTCGCTCCTGTCGACGAGGGCTTGGGCAGGGATGTCCTGGGGTCCAGCAGCGCTTGAATGGTCGGCGCGACAAGGCGCACGACGTACTCCTCACTGGCAGATGCGAGCGGCTCGATGCGCATGACATAGCGGCCTGCTGCGACGCCGATGAGATAACTCGAGATGAGCGCCACACGCATGCGGGCATCGGGTACGCCGACGGCGGAGACGACGCGATCGATCAGGGTGGTGTCCAGGTAGTCCTGGAGCGACTTGGTGAGCGCAGCGGCCGAAGCACCCGAGCGGGCCATCGACATAAGGTCGTCGCGCACCTGCGGGTCACCGAGCGTGTCGAGGGTGAACCTCACCAGACGTTCTCCGAGGCCCTCGAACCCTGGCGCGAGAAGCGCGGGGACGGCCCCCACGGGGTCGGTGGGCAGGCGCAGCGCCGCGGCGAAGACCGCGTCCTTGTTGTCGTAGTACTTGCGCAGCACCGTGGGCGCGACCCCGGCTGCCGCTGCCAAGCCCTTGAAGGTGGTGCGCGCATAGCTGCCGGCGGCGAAGGCGTTGCGTGCGGCGGCGATGGCCGCATCTCGGACCTGTTCGCCACTCCCGCGTGCCGGGTCCTCCGGCGATTCACCTGCCATCGCGCCCACTCTAGGCCGAGGCCGTGTCGAGGTGGCCACGGGCAAACGCTAGGGCTTCGGCCAACTCGGCCTCGCGGGCTGCTCGATCGACCGCGCTTCGGGTCGAGACCTCCACGACGACGGTGCCGTCGAAGCCACGGGCCGACAGTTCCGCGAGCAATTCGCCGCACGGCTGGGTGCCACGACCGGGGATGAGGTGCTCGTCGCGAGCGGAACCGGAACCATCCGCGAGGTGGACGTGGGCGAGCCGGTCACCGAGGTCGCGCGCTATCTCGAGCGCATTGCTGCCTGACACGGCTGTGTGCGACAGATCGAGCGTGGTGTGGGGATAGTCCTCGTGGCGGACATCCCAGCCCGGGCTGTAGGCCTTGATTTCGCGGGATCCCGCGCGCCAGGGGTACATGTTCTCGACGGCGAAGCGGATCGGTGTCTCGCCCTCCATCCGCGCAAGTCCCGCGACGAACTCGCGCGCATACTCCCGCTGCCACCGAAAAGGAGGATGGACCACGACGGTGCTAGCCCCGAGCTCTTCGGCGGCATCGCGCGCACGGACGAGCTTGCCCCACGGGTCGGTCCCCCACACGTGCTGCGTGACCAGTAGGCAGGGTGCGTGCACAGCCAGAATCGGCACGGCGTAGTGGTCCGACAGTCGACGAAGTGCCACAGGGTCCTGGCTGACCGCATCGGTCATCACCATGATCTCGACCCCGTCGTAGCCCAGCCGTGATGCGACCTCGAACGCCGCAGCGGTGCCATCGGGGAACACCGACGAGGTCGATAGGGCCACGGGCACGCGGGACACGTGCACAGTGTGGCAAATACTCGGGGTATCAGGCGCGGCGCAGTCGATCAGTGACCCTCGCGGTGACTGAGACCAGCAGGGCACCCCCGAGGCCGAAGGCGACAGCGATGGCGGTGTCGCGCTCGGGCTGGACGTAAACCTCGAAGAAATTCGATAGCCACGGGACGAGAAGCACCGCGACGAAAGAGAGGAGCATCGCCGCACACACGCCGAGCCGCAGGAGGTTGAGCGGACGCGCCGAGTGGACCAGCACGGCGAACGTGACGATGAAGAGAGCGATCGTGGCCGCTGACCGCGCATCCGCGAGCGGCTCACCGATCGAGAGGACCACGAGGTAGGTGCCCAGTCCCGCTGCGGCGCAGATGACTCCCGCGGGTACGGCGAAGAGCAGCACACGGCGGAGGAAGCCTGGTCGGAAGCGCTCGGTGTTGGGCATGAGGGCCAGGAAGAACCCGGGGATGCCGATGGTCAACGAACTGATGAGGGTGAAGTGTCGCGGCAGGTAGGGGAACTCCAGTGGCTGGCCATTGGCTCCCAGAGTGAAGAGGACAGAGAGGCCGATGAACGCCGAGATGATCGTCGCGTAGAAGGTCTTGGTCAGGAAGACATCGGAGACACGCTCGATGTTGCCGAGGACACGGCGTCCCTCGGCCACGACGTGCGGCATCACCGAGAACCTGTTGTCCAGCAAGACCAATTGCGCCACAGCTCGGGTGGCCGAGGATCCCGAGCCCATGGCGATGCCCAGGTCAGCCTGCTTGAGGGCTAGTACGTCGTTGACCCCGTCGCCCGTCATTGCCACCGTGCGACCCCGAAGGTGGAGCGCGCCCACCATGGCCTGCTTCTGCGCCGGAGTGACCCGGCCGAAGACGGAGTGCGAGTCGATGGGCTCCTCGAGCTGCGCAGGGTCTTCGGTGAGCTCGCGGGCATCCAGGGGATCGTCGGCGCCGGGCACGCCCGCCTGGATGGCTATAGCGCCGACAGTCGCGGGGTTGTCACCCGAGATCACCTTGACGGCGACCTCCTGCTCGAGGAAGTAGCGCACCGTCTCAGCCGCGTCGGGGCGCAGGCGCTGGTCGATGACGACGAGTGCGGCCGGGGTGACCTCTCCCGGCCCGCGCTCGGCATCGGGACCCGAGCCCGTCGCCCGAGCGAGAAGCAGCACGCGCGAGCCCTGGGCCGCGAGAGTCTCCGCGCGCTCGCGCACCGCAGGATCGGCATCGCCGAGTACGACCTCGGGTGCACCCAGGAGCCATGTGCCGTGATCGCGGAAGGTCGCTGCCGACCACTTGCGCGCACTGGAGAAGGCGATGCCCTCGACCATCGACCAGGTCGGGTTGGCGTAAGCCTGCGCGACGGCCGCAAGCGTGGGGTTGGGGCTCTCCTCCGAGGCGCCCATCGCAGCGAGGGCGGCGTCGACGTCGACGGAGGGGTCGAGCACCTCGACGTCGGTCACCGCCATGCCCGGCTCCGTCAGCGTGCCCGTCTTGTCGACGCACACCGTGTCGACACGGGCCAGTACTTCGACAGCGGGCAGGTCCTGCACGAGCACCTTGCGCTGCGCGAGGCGGACGACCGCGACCGCCATGGCGATGCTCGTGAGGAGGACCAGGCCCTCGGGCACCATCGTCACAACGCCCGCGATCGTGCCCCGGATCGCATCGTCCACGGACTGATTGGCGCGCAATTGGGAGATGAGGAGCAGGATCCCGACCGGTGGGATCAGGAAGGATGCGAGGCGCACGAACTTCGCAATGTCGTCGCGCAACTCGGACTTGGTCTGGGTGAACTTCTTGGCCTGCTCGGTGAGCCCGGCCGCAAACGAATCGCGGCCGACGCGCGTGGCGACGTACAACCCGCTGCCGGCGACGACGAAGGAGCCGGACATCGCTTGATCGCCCACCGCCTTGTCCACGGGGTCGGCCTCGCCGGTGAGCAGGCTCTCGTCGATCTCGAGGCCATCGGCCGCAACGACCTCGCCGTCGACCACCAGCTGGTCACCCGATCGCAGCACGACGAGGTCGTCGAGCACCACCTCCGACGGGCGGACCTCGACATCCACACCGTCCCGCCGGACCATCGGCTTTGCCTCACCGATCACGGAGAGCTGCGCCAGCGCCCGGCTCGCTCGGTACTCCTGCACGATTCCGATGAGGGAGTTGGCGACGATCACGAAGCCGAAGAGCGAGTCCTGGAACGGCGCGACAAACCACATGACGACCCACATGGAGCCAATGAGGGCGTTGAACCACGTGAGTGTGTTGGAGCGGATGATGCTGCCAAGACTGCGACTGCGCGGGTCCGGAGCATCATTGGTCTGGCCACGCGCAACCCGTTCAGCCACCTGCTCCGATGTGAGTCCGACCAGATCAGTGGCCGTCGTCATCTATCGAGCCCGTCGAGTCGCCGCAGGATGACGCCCTCGCGCAGCGCCCAGGGGCCGATCTCCAACTGCTCGATGCCGAGAAGGTCCATGGCCGACTCCGCGACAATCGCGCCAGCCAGCAGTTGAGGCCCACGTGACTCCGAGACTCCATGCAGACGACTGCGCTCCGCGGCGTTCATCGACGCGAGCTTGGGCACCCACAGGTGCAGGTCCTCCCGCGAGAGGGTGCGCCTGACGTGGAAGCCCTCGCTAGACGGAGCCGCGCCAGCGATCCGCGCGAGTTGACGGAAGGTCTTGGACGTCGCGACGGTGATGCGTGGCTCGCCGGCGCGTAGGATCTGGCCCACCACGGCACCGAGCGCTGCTCGGGCGGCCTTGCGTGCCTCGCGCACCTGCTTGTCGCTGGGGGGATCGTCGGCGAAGTACTCACGGGTGAGGCGCCCGGCTCCCAGCGGCAGCGACAGCGCGACCTCCGGCTCCTCGTCGGCACCGGTCGCGAGCTCGAGCGAGCCTCCCCCGATGTCCAGCGCGAGGATCCGGCCGGCCGACCAACCGAACCACCGGCGTACGGCGAGGAAGGTCAGTCGGGCCTCCTCAGCGCCGCTGAGGACCTCCACGTCCAGGCCGGCACGCTCGCGCACCGCCTGGATGACCTCGAGGCCATTGGGTGCCTCACGGATCGCCGATGTGGCGAAGGCGAGGAATTCGGTCACGCCGAGGTCTTCGGCCGTGGCCTGGGCCTCGCGTGAGAACTCGACGAGTTCATCGACCACCGCGGAGTCGATACGGCCATCGGGCGTGAGGTGCTCGGCAAGCCGCAGGGATACCTTCGACTTCCAAGCCGGGAGCGGCGCCGCACCCTGGTGCGCATCGACGACAAGCAGATGAACGGTGTTGGATCCGATGTCCAGGACGCCCAGCCGCACGATGCGCACGCTACCGCGCCGGAGAGCATGTATGGTCGCCCGGTGCCCGAAGTTCCCCTTGACTTTCCCCGCGCCTGGGTCGAGTTCGACGCCCCCGGCAAGAAGGCGACCCGCTATCGGATCGACCTCACCTGGCTGACCTCGCGCTGGACGTGCATCTTCGGCCGCGGATGCAAGGGGGTCTACGCGACAGCGCCGGACTCCGGTTGCTGCAACCATGGGGCGCACTTCACGGACAAGGACGACGAGAAGCGCACCCTGAAGTGGGCCGCCAAGCTCGATCCTGAGCACTGGCAGTTCTACGACATCGGGCAGCGCAAGGGAACCACCGTCAAGGCCGGCGACGGCGAGCGCAAGACGCGCGTGGTCGACGGCGGCTGCATCTTCCTCAACCGTCCGGGCTTCGAGGGCGGAGAGGGCTGCGCACTCCACGGGCTCGCTGAGCGCGAGGGGATCTCGTTCGTCAAGACGAAGCCCGACGTGTGCTGGCAGTTGCCTATTCGTCGCACCTACGACGAGGTCGAGCGTCCCGACGACACGACGATCCAACTCGTGAGCATCACGGAGTTCGACCGGCGCGGCTGGGGGCCCGGCGGCCACGACTTCGACTGGTACTGCAGCGGCAACACCGAGGCGCACGTCGCGAGTGAGCCGGTCTACGTCACCAACCGCGACGAGTTGGTCGAGCTCATGGGCAAGAAGGCTTACGCCGTGCTGGTGGAGTACTGCCAGGCGCATGAGGCGGCGCTGCTCAAGGCCCGCGGCAAGGCGCGCGAGGCGCTCGC